>JBDUED010000052.1:0-12715 GCA_040002595.1 Dokdonella sp.
GGTCGCGCTGACCCATCATCGCCAGCAGGCCGATACCGGCACCAAGATGATCCACATCGGTCGCAACACCAAATCGAAGATTGTCTCCAAGGGCATCAGTGCCGGGCGCGGTCAGAATACCTATCGTGGCCTGGTCAAAGTCGAAAAAGGCGCCGACGGCGCGCGCAATCACACGCAGTGCGACAGTTTGCTGATTGGGAAAACCTGTGGCGCGCACACGTTCCCGTATATCGAAGTCAAGAATCCCGGTGCAATCGTCGAGCATGAGGCAACGACCTCGAAGATATCCGACGACCAGCTTTTCTACTGCCGCGCGCGGGGGATTGCCGAGGAAGACGCGGTGTCGATGATTGTCGACGGTTTCTGCAGGCAGGTTTTCCGCGAACTGCCGATGGAGTTTGCGGTGGAGGCGAAGAAGTTGCTGGAGGTTTCGCTTGAAGGGGCGGTGGGATGACAATTGGAAACCTGCCCGACGATGGGCGCATCGAACTCGTTGCCCGCAAATTCCGGTTGGACGAAGAGCCCAGTCTGGTCGACGAATACGCGCGCTTCACCATAGACGAACGCCTGGAGCTTTTTCTTCGCCTGAGACTGCGTGTAATAGAGGACCGTTATGGAGTTGATCCAGGATTTGAAAGAGTTCATTCGATTGCTCGGCGAGCATGACGTCCGCTACCTCGTCGTGGGCGGCGCGGCGGTGAACGCGCTGGGCTTTGTGCGAATGACCGAGGACATAGATTTCTGGCTTCAGCGCAGCGAAGAAAATGCAGACAAGGCGCTGGCCGCCCTGTCGGAGTTCGGCTTTGGCGAGTTTTCCAGGGACGATATGCTTGATCCGAAAGCGGTGCTCATGATGGGAAGGCCGCCCCATCGGATTGACCTGCTGACCGGGATTTCCGGGCGCGATTTCGATGATTGCTATCCGCGCCGGGTTTACGGACAGCTTGGCGGAGTTCGAGTGCCATTGATTTCTCTCGACGACTTGTTGATCAACAAACGCGCCAGCGCGCGCCCCAAGGACCTTGCGGATGTCGATGAATTTGCCCGCCGTACTCAGCAACCAACGTTGCGCTGAGCGGAGCGATGCCAACACATTGGGCATGAAGAGCCTTGGGTCTCGCACCGCTCAGCCAAACCTACGTTTTGTGAGGGGTGGTGAGGTGACTTTAGACACTATTGGAGCGGCTAAATGAACTTTGCTGGTCGTTATGAAGGTAGCAAAAGGATTCCTGGGATGGATCTGGATGTCATGGTGTCCGCGCTCGTGTACTCAGATCACCTTTTCACTTGAAATTCGATTTTCAGATGGCACGCCAAAACGCGTAGATATTCCAATTGCAGAAGCGTCGTGGACTCCACCTACGAAGATGGTGTTGAATCCGGGACGACAATTTTCAAAGTTGTCAAATGTAGAAGTGAAGGAACTAGATATTGATCTTCCCGAAGAAAATATTGTTTTGTACCTCGACTTCGATGTGCATTTTGCAGTCGGACTACCGGCATGTACGAACGAAATAAGTATTTGGATGAAACCGGTCGAAAAGACGTGATCCGCAGGGTCGCATCTCCTAAACGAGAAGGCTGAATCAAGCCGACTCCGCGCCGGATGATTCCGGATATCCTGTCACGCGACTCTTCAAGTTCGGCCTCGCCGCTCGCGCCGTGCCTCCCGCGATGTTGGCGCTGGGGTCTTGATCCGCACTATGCATCGCCGACGTTTTATATCACTGGTGACATACCCATGCTTAAAATCGAAAACCTTCACGTCCGCATTGCCGGCAAGGAAATTCTCAAAGGCGTATCGCTGGAAGTAAAAGCGGGCGAGATGCACGCCATCATGGGTCCCAATGGTGCAGGCAAGTCGACGCTCGGAAATGTGCTGGCCGGACGCGCGGGTTACGAAGTCACGCACGGCACGGTCCACTACAACGGGTGCAACCTGCTTGACCTCGAGCCTGAGGAACGCGCGGCCGCAGGCGTGTTCCTCGCGTTCCAGTATCCGGTCGAGATTCCCGGGGTCAACAACACCTATTTTCTGCGCACTGCCTTGAACGCGCAGCGCAAGCGTCGCGGCGAAGCCGAGCTCGATTCAATGCAGTTCCTGAAAAAAGTGCGCGAAAAACTCGCGGTGCTGCAGCTCAAGGACGAACTGCTGCATCGTGCGGTCAACGAAGGCTTTTCCGGCGGCGAAAAGAAACGCAACGAGATTTTCCAGTTGGCGCTGCTGGAACCGAAACTCGCCATTCTCGACGAGACCGATTCCGGTCTCGACATCGATGCAATGAAGCTGGTCGCCGACGGCGTCAATGCGATGCGCGACCCTTTGCGCGCGTTTCTCGTCATCACGCACTACCAACGCCTGCTCGATTACATCGTGCCGGATTTCGTGCATGTGCTGGCCGATGGTCGCATTGTCGAGAGCGGCGACAGGACGCTTGCACACAAACTTGAAGAACACGGCTATGCCTGGATTGCCGAGCGCAAACTGGCCGGAGTTGCCTGACGTGGCGAGTGCGCTGCTCCAATCCCTGCTCGACGAAGAAACGCTGAGCGCGGTGGGCGACAAGCGCCGTGCGACGGCAAGCGCATTGTTGCGCGACGGGTTGCCGCGTCCACGCGACGAAGCATGGAAATACACCAGCGTACGTGCGCTTGAACAGCGTCGCTACGCAAATGGCGATGTCGGCGCCCTGACACGTTCGCTCGCAGCGCACGCGTTCGAGTTGCCCGGTGTCGACGGCGTGCAACTTGTTTTCGTGAATGGAGCATACCGCGCTGACCTGTCGCGAATTGCGGCGCTTGAGGGCGTGACGATCACGCCGCTCGCTGTCGAGGATGTTGCGTCGTCGTCGCATGGGAGTGCTGATGCCGGCGGCGCGGAATCGCGCAGCGATGCTTTCCAGCGCCTCAATACAGCGCTCGTCGGCACGTGCCTGCGCGTGCATGTCGCCGCTGGCGTGCGGGTGGCCGAACCGATTCATCTGGTTTTCGCAGGTGCAGCGGCGCAGACGGACGTGGCCTGGCAGGCGCGCACGCGGTTCGAACTGGCCGAACGCGCATCGCTGCGGGTGATTGAACATCATGTCGCGGCGGACGCAAACGCGCATTTCGGCAATCTCGTTGCGCACTACGCCGTGGGGGCGCAGGCCCGTCTGGATCTGCTGCAGATCCAGCAGGCATCGGACGCCGCCACCCTGATCCGCCGTGATACCTTCGAAGTAAGCGAGGATGCGTTGCTGTCGTTGCGCACGCTCGAAACGGGTTCCCAATTGACGCGTCACGAGGTGGATGTAGACCTTGCGGGGAGCCGCGCGCGTTTCGAGTCGCGCGGCGTGTTTGCGCTGCACGGCCGCCAGCATTGCGACAGCCACCTCGATATCCGCCACAACGCGGGCGCCACCATCTCCGACATCGTCTGGCGCGGGGTTGCCGACGAACGCGCGCGCGGCGTATTTCACGGTGCGATCGTGATCGCGCCCGGCGCGGACGGTGCGGATGCGAAGCTCAGCAACAAGAACCTGCTGTTGTCGTCGACGGCTGAAATCGATACGCAACCGGCGCTTGAGATCTACGCCGACGAGGTCAAGGCGGCGCACGGCGCGACGGTGGGCCAACTCGACGAGGGCGCCTTGTTCTATCTACGTTCGCGCGGCATTGCGCTGGGCGTCGCGCGACAACTGCTGGTGTCCGGATTCTGCCGCGAAATGTTTGCGGACATCAAACCGCTGGCGCTGCGCGATCATCTTGACGCGATGCTTTCCGCGCATCTGTCGATCGAATTTTCGTAGAGCGGAAGGCGTCGCCGGCCGACACGCAATCTGCGACTTTCCGACCGCGCGGTGCGCGACCGACCGACCAGGAATTTGCAATGAACACTGACTCGACTCCTTTCGAACCCGAGCGCGTGCGCGCGGATTTCCCGTTGCTTGCGCGCAGCGTGCATGAAAAGCCCCTGATCTATTTCGATAACGCGAACACCTCGCAGAAGCCGCGCGCGGTCATCGAAGCTGTTGACCATTTCTATCGCCAGAACAACGCCAACGTTGCGCGTGCGGTGCACCAGCTCGGCGAGGAGGCGACTGCGGCGTACGAAGCTTCGCGCGACACGATTGCGCGTTTCATCAATGCGCCTTCACGCAATGATGTCGTGCTGACCAGTGGCACCACGCAGGCGATCAATCTGGTTGCGCACAGTTACGCGCTGCCGCGCCTCCAGCCCGGAGACGAGATCCTGGTCACGACGATGGAGCACCACGCCAACATCGTGCCGTGGCAGCTCATTTGCGAGCGCAGCGGCGCGAAACTTGCCGTGGCGCCTATCACTCAGAGCGGTGAACTGATCGTCGAGCGCTTCATCGAACTGCTGACGCCGCGCGTCAAGCTTGCCGCAGTCGTTCACGTTTCCAACGTGCTGGGCACGATCAATCCAATCGCCGAGCTTGCCAGGGCGACGCGCAAGCGCGGTATTCCCTTGCTCGTGGATGGCTCGCAGGCTGCACCCCATCTTCGCGTGGACGTGCGCGCTCTCGGTTGCGACTTCTAC
This sequence comes from Dokdonella sp., assembly GCA_040002595.1. Taxonomy (GTDB): domain Bacteria; phylum Pseudomonadota; class Gammaproteobacteria; order Xanthomonadales; family Rhodanobacteraceae; genus Dokdonella_A. The sequence goes on from JBDUED010000052.1 coordinate 4,544, forward strand.
ACGATCACCGGCCACAAGTTGTTTGGACCGACCGGCACCGGCGTGCTCTGGGCCCGCAAGGAATTGCTGCAGGACATGCCTCCGTTTTTCGGCGGTGGCGAGATGATTCGCGAGGTGCGTTTCGAGAAGACCACCTTTGCCGATCCACCGCATCGTTTCGAAGCGGGCACGCCCAATATCGCCGGTTTTGTCGGCTTGGGCGCCGCGCTGGACTATGTCGAAGAACTGGGCCGCGAGCGCATTGGCGAATACGAGCGCGAGTTGCGCGACCACATGCACGAAGCGTTGCAGAGGGTGCCGGGTTTGCGGCTGTTTGGCGAGGCAAAAGAGAAGGTTGCGGTATTCTCGTTCCTGGTTGAGGGCGCGCATGCGCACGATCTGGCGACCTTGCTTGATCACGAAGGCATCGCGGTGCGCTCCGGCCATCACTGTGCCCATCCGCTAATGCAGTTCTACGGTGTGCCTGCAACTGTGCGTGCGTCGCTCGCGTTCTACAACACCCATGATGAGATAGATCGCTTCATTGCCGCGATTGCAAGGGTGCGCAAGCTGCTGGCCTGAAGATGGAGGCGAGGTCGGGTGCGCGAAAACTGCAAGAGAGCCACAATGAACGTTACGCAAACAATGCCGAGACTGGCCTTTCGCAACGCCACGCTGGACGATGTCGACGTCATTGTCGCGCTGGTCGAATCCGCCTACCGTGGTGATGCGAGTCGGCAAGGCTGGACAACCGAGGCGGATTTTCTCGATGGTCGCCGCACCGACGCCGCGGGTGTCGCAGACCTCATCGTCAAGCCGGACAGCCGCGTGCTGCTGGCCGAGGCCGACGAACGCCTGCTGGCCTGCGCGCATGTCGCGAAGCTTGATACGACAGGTTATTTCGGCATGTTTTCGGTGGTTCCACATCTGCAAGGCTCGGGCGTCGGGCGTGCGATGCTCGCGCATGCAGAACGCGTTGTGCGTGACACCTGGCAGTGTGTGGAAATGCACATGAGCGTGATCTCGATCCGTGACGAACTGATTGCGTGGTACGAACGGCGCGGTTATCGGCGCAGCGGCATCCACAAGCCGTTTCCCTATGGCGACGAACGTTTCGGCATTCCCAGACGCGACGACTTGCGCTTCGAAGTTCTGCTCAAGTCGCTGGACGCATCGCGATGAGCGACTGGATTCGCGTGTGCGCAACCATTGACCTGCTACCCGGGGAGTACCGCGTCGTCTACGACGGCGACACGCCGATCGCAGTGTTCAATCTCGATGGCGAGTTGTATGCGATCGAAGACGTGTGCACGCACGATGGCGGAGAACTGACCGGCGGCATCATCGAAGGCCACGAAATCGAGTGCCCGCGCCACGGCGCACGCTTTGATATACGCACCGGCGCGGTTTTGTGTCCGCCCGCGTATGAGCCGACGGCAAAGTTTCCCGTCAAGGTCGACGACGGCGTCGTTTACACGCGTGATGATCGCGGCCTCTGAGCGCGGGGGCCGCTGAGCGACGGCATCGATCGGAGTGAGGCGATGCATGGCGTTCGCTTACGCCTTCGCCTATGCATTGAGGACTTCGGAGTCGGTCTTCAACGTGCGGAAGCGCAGTGTGACGCGCAGGCCGAGGCCGTCGCGACCACGATCGAACAGGACCGCGGCGCTGTGGCGATCGGCGATCCGTCGCACGATTGCGAGGCCGAGCCCGGAGCCTTCGGGCTGGCTGCCAGGCGGACGGAAAAAACGCTCTCCCAGGCGCGGCCACCATTCCTCGTCGACGCCCGGTCCGGAATCCTCGACCGACAGCGCAACCGTGCGCGCTTCCGGCGTGACCGCAACCGTGATGGTGCCTTGTTCGCCAGCGTAGTTGAGCGCGTTGTCGATCAAGTTGACCAAGGCTTCGCGCAACATCACCGCGTCGCCGGCAACTTCGGCTCCGTGGTTCGGTCCCTCGTAACCGAGATCGATATGCGCCGCGAGCGCGGCAGGCACGCGTTCGCCGATGTAGTCGCGTGCCAGACGAGCGAGGTCGACCGCGATGGCGGGCGTATCGTCGTCATGGGCAGTTTGTGCGCGCGCCAGGGTCAGCAACTGACCTGCTGCGCGACCAGCGCCAGCGGAAAGTCGTTCGACGTGGATCAGTGCATCGCGCACGCTGTCCGGGCGTGGATCGGCCAGTGCGCGTTCGGCCTGCAGACGCAAGCCTGCCAGCGGAGTGCGCAATTGATGCGCGGCATCGGCGATGAAACGCTCCTGCAGATTGAGCAGATCACGAAGACGTGCGAGCAACTCGTCGATGGTCTGCGTCAAAGGCCGGATCTCGACCGGTACATGGCTTTGATCGAGCGGCGACAAATCGCGCGCGCGCCGCGCTGCTATCTGCTCTGCCAGCGGATCGAGCAGGCGCAGCCCCCGGCTGACGCCGAACCAGACCAGCACCAGCACCAGGGCGATCAGCGCAAACACGATCGGCAACGTGCCGACGAGAATTTCGCGCGCCAGCGCACGTCGCTGACGCAACGTCTCGGCCACCGAAACAATGATTTCATCACCGCTGTCATCACCGGGGATGACCAGAGAGGCCATGCGCAGCGAGCGCGCGCCGATGCGGATCGATTCAAGCTGCGGCTCGCTTCCCGCCAATGGCACCGGGGTCGGAATCGGCAAATCGAGATTCGATGCAAGTACGCCGTGGCGCAGGCTGCGCACCACGTAATAGCCAGGATCCGTCGAATCGTATTCCATCAGGATGCGCGCCTGCGGACTCAGTTCGCGGTGGCCGGCTTCGCTGTGGATGATTCGTTCCAGTGCGTGCGTGCCATCGAGCAGCGAATGGTCGTAGTTGGCGTTCGCGTAATGCAGTGCAAGCACGTAGATCAAGGCGCCGCTGCCGAGCCACGCAAGCACCATCGGCACCGCCAGGATAATCAGCAGGCGCCGACGCAGGCTAACCGGACGCATTGTCGCCGGCTTCGAGCAGATAGCCGATACCACGCACGGTGCGGATGCGCACGCCGCTGCCGTCCAGTTTGCGGCGCAAGCGATAGACCGCTATGTCGAGGCCATTGTCGGTCAGCGTCGTGTCCCAACTGCACAATGCATCGACCAATTGTTCACGGCTGATCACGCGATCGAGCCGCGCCGCCAGCGCTTCGAGCAGGCCGAATTCGCGTGGCGTCAGTTCGATCGACACTGCGTCCACGTGTGCGCGGCGTCGCGGCAGATCCAGGCGCAGGCGACCGAGCGAAAGTTCCGGTACGCCCTGCGTGACGCGCCGCCGCAGCAGCGCGCGCACGCGTGCTTCGAATTCGCTCAACGCAAACGGTTTCACCAGATAGTCGTCAGCGCCCAGATCGAGTGCGCGCACGCGTTCTTCCAGTTCTTCGCGTGCAGTTGCGATCAGCACCGGCACGCCGGCAGCGCGCGCGCGCAATCGGCGCAGGAGTTCGATGCCGTCGATGTCGGGAAGGCCGAGATCGAGCACCACCAGATCGTAAGGATGGTCGCGCAGTGCCGCATCGGCGTGGCGTCCGCTGGCGAGGCGGTCGACCGCGTGGCCGGCATTGGACAACGCCGCGCCTATCGCATCGGCGATGGCGGCGTCGTCTTCGATGACCAGAATGCGCATGCGAAAGATCAAATGGGTGGGAGGGGGTGGGCCGGGATGCTTGCACACTTGCGCGGTGCTGGGCGAGCGGCCGAACGGCGACGCGAAGGGGCCGGTCACGCGGATCCGTTGGCGCATCGCGCTGTTGACGCGTCGCCAGCGTTTCGATACCTTAAGGCAATTGCGAATCATTCGCAATTGGAATGATGCAAGGTCGCTGCCTGCAAAACTCCAAGGTACTGCCTTGATCCGCACGTTGGCAACGGCCTGCGACGTTGCGTGCGGACGTGCTGGATTTCCTTTTTTCTGGAGACGGGTTGATGTTGAGAATGTCCCTCGCGCTGAGCGCAATTGCGGTCGGCGTCCTCGCCGCGACGCCGGCATGCGCCGACGACCAAAGCTTGCGCAACGAGTTGGCCGAATTGCGGGCGCAAGTGGGTGCGTTGAAGGCCGAGGTCGATCAATTGCGCGCAGCTCCGGCGTCGGTTGCCTCCGGCGCGGTCACCTCTGGTCCAGGCGCGCCTGATGCAACACGCGCGCCGGATGTCGTGGCGATTGCCAGCGCGTCGCCGGTCGCTGCCGAAAGCGCGGACGCAACTCGGTTTTGGGGCTACGGCGAATTGAACTACACGCGCCCGACCGCCAATGCATCTGCCGCGCAGGCCGATTTGCGCCGCGCGGTACTTGGCTTCAGTCACGCGTTCGATGCCGACACGCATGTGTACGGGGAACTTGAATGGGAACACGCGGTGGTCTCGGCCGACGACGTGGGCGAGAGCGAAGTGGAACAGTTGTATGTCGAACATCAACTGCGTCCCGAAGTTGCCGTGCGCGCGGGTCTCAGTCTGATTCCGCTCGGCTTGCTCAACGAACATCACGAGCCGGGAAATTATTACGGTGTCGAGCGTAATTTCGTGGAGACCGCGATCATTCCATCGACCTGGCGCGAAGGTGGCATCTCCGTGCTCGGCACCACTGAAGCGGGACTGAGCTGGAATGTGGGGGTGACCACCGGATTTGATTTGTCCAAATGGGATGCGACCTCGGGCGACGGACGCGAATCGCCGCTTGGCAGCATTCACCAGGAATTGCAGCTTGCCAAGGCGCACGATCCATCGGTTTACGCGGCCGCAAACTGGCAAGGTATTCCGGGACTGACGCTAGGCGGTGGGGTATTCACCGGCGGCGTCGGACAGGGCCAGGATTTTCCGGCCAGGGATGCGCGCCTGGTTCTGGGCGAAGTGCACGCGCGCTGGCAGCCAGGCCCGTTTGACGTTTCCGCGCTCTACGCGCGCGGCCACATCAGCGATACCGAGGCGCTCAACCTGAGCCTGGTCGGCGCTCCGACCCCGGTGCCCGAATCGTTCTGGGGCGGTTACGTGCAAGGCGCGTGGCGCGTCTGGCAGCGCGGCGATTCCTCGCTCGCGCCGTTCGTGCGCGTCGAGGCGTTCAACACCGCGGCGGCGTATGCCCCCATGCCGCCCGGACTCGGTGTGCCGACTGCGCCGACCGAACGCGTGTGGACTGTCGGCATGAATTACTGGCTGACGCCCGGCGTCGTATTCAAGCTCGACTATCAGGATTTCAACGTCGATGCTTCCGGCAACCGCTTCAATCTCGGCGTGGGTTATCAGTTTTGACGTCGCGTACGCCAGGGCTGCGCTGGTTGCTGCCGATCGGTTTGGTGGCCGTGCCGGCCTATCACGCAGCCTATGCCGCGCAGTACATGACGATCGAGCAGGCGCAGCGGGGCGCGTTTGCGCACGCGGAGGCGTTCACGTCGATTGCGCTCGGCCCGGCGGTACTTGCTGCGGCGCGTGCTGCCGCCCCGGAAAATCTGCCTGCCGGCTGGGCGCCGAAAATGTGGCAGGCACGCACGGGCGATCAAGCACTCGGTTGGCTGGTGGTCGATCAGGTGATCGGCAAGAGTGACGCGATAACGTATGCGGTCGCGCTGGATGCGGACGGCGTGGTGACGGGCATCGATGTGCTCGAATACCGCGAAACGCACGGCAGCGAGATCCGCCTGCCCGCGTGGCGCAAGCAGTTTGTCGGCAAGACCGCGCACGACCCGATTCGTCTCGATGCGGACATTCGAAATATTTCCGGCGCCACCTTGTCCTGCCGTCATGTCACCGACGGTGTGCGCCGGCTCGTCGCGCTGACGGCGCACCTGCTCAGCGCGCAGGACTGACGATGGAACTTCGCCGCGCCCGGCCGTGGCTCGGCACCTTGGTCGAAGTCCGTGTCGCCGGCGTTGATGAGAGTCGTGCACTTGAGGCGGTCAATGCTGCATTCGCGGAAATTGCAGCTGTGCATCGACTGATGAGTTTCCATGCGTACGACAGCGATCTTGCCCGCCTTAACCGACATGCGGCGGTCGAAAGCATCGCGGTCGATGCGCGCACGCATGCCGTAATCGCACAGGCGCTGCAATTTGCCCGCGACTCGGACGGGCGTTTTGATCCGAGCATTGCGCATGAACTGGTGGCGCGCGGAATATTGCCGCGGCCGCCGGATGCGCCGCAGGCTGATCCTCGTGCGAATTGGCGGGATGTGATTCTGGGCGATGACGGATGCATCCGTTACGCGCGTCCCCTGTGGCTGGATCTGGGCGGCATCGCCAAGGGCTACGCAGTCGACCGCGCGATCGATGCGTTGCGCGCGACCGGCATTCGCCAGGCGTGTGTCAACGCGGGCGGCGACCTGCGCCGGATGGGCTGCGGCGTCGAGCGCATCGAGGTGCGTTGCCCGGAAGCGCCGCAGTTTGTATTCCCGGCGTTCGAACTTGGCGAAGGTAGTGTCGCCAGCAGCGGTGGCTATTTTGAACGGCGGCGCGAGCGCGGTCGCTGGATCAGTCCGCACATCCACGGGCGCAGCCGGCGCCCGCTCGGTACCGCAAACGCCGTATCGGTCGTGGCGGAGAAGTGTGTCGTCGCCGATGGGCTGACCAAAATCGTGCTTGCCGATCCGCACGCAGCAAGGCCTGTTCTCGATGCGTATGCGGCCAGCGCGTGCGTGCATACCCTCGGCGAGGGCTGGCGTGTATTCGGGCAAACGGCCGCATGAATCCGGGTCACGAATGGCCACGTCATTCGCCGCGCTGGTTTTCACGGCGTCGAGAGTGGCTCGTGTACGGCGTGTTTGGCGTGTTGTGGATCAGCGGCGCAACGTGGCTGGTGCTGCATTATTTCCTGCAGCGTGCAGGCGAGTTTGGACCATTGCCGCATCCGCTGGAGCCGTGGATGTTGAAGCTGCACGGCGCGTTTGCGTTTGCTGCATTGTGGATTGGCGGCGTGCTGTGGGCCGTGCATATCGTGCCGGCGTGGCGCCGCGGACATCGACGTGGCAGCGGCATCTCGACCCTGGTCTTGTTCGCGATTCTCGCCGTCAGCGGATACCTGTTGTATTACGGCAGCGGCGACACGCTGCGTGCGACGGTGGCGCTGGCGCATTGGCTGATCGGTCTGGCGGTGCTGGCGCCATTGCTGGTGCATGTCTTGCGGCGGCGCTTTCTGGAACGATGCAATAAACGCCAGTAGACGGGACGCAAATCACGCGGCCGGCTTTGCTCGCGCCGAACCGCTCTGCGGTCCGCCCTGATTTGCGCTACTTGCGGGCGTCGGTTCGAGTTTTACCAGCACCAGTTCACCACCACCATCGAGGACGACGCGGGGTGCCCCACGCGCGTTGAAATCGATCCGCAGGGTATCACCGGCGGCAAGCGCGACGCGTTCCGTGCCGGCACGGGCGTCGGCGTGGCCGCTGAAGGCGTGCGCGAGCCAGGTCACGCCGACGGCAGGAAAGATCACCATCGGGCCTACCAGCGGACGCGCGACGACCTCGGCGCACACGCGGTCGCGACGGGTCATCACGTTGAAATCGCGCGTCGGCCCGGCGAGCAGGCGGCATTGCACGCTCGCCTCACCGGCGAAATGCACTTGGCCGAAACGCTGCGCGAGACGTATCGGTGGCGCATCGCCGATGTCGAGCTCGATGCCATTACCCTCGAGCAGGAGCAGATCGCGCTCGATGCCAGGAAACACCGAAAACGGTCCATCGCACTCGATCTGCGCGATGCTGACGCGCCAGTTGAACGCGCTGCCGATGAGCCCATTGGCAGCCGCGCTGGCCGCGCTGACGCCGTCGCCGCCGGTGTACACATCACGCGCCAGCTCGGTGGTCCAGCCGCCACCGTTTTTCCAGCGTGTGCGCGCGCAATCGCGGCCGGCGATCAGGCGCAAGGCGCTCACGCGGACGCGCTGCGCAACCACATGATCGCGCCGTAGCCGACCATCGTCGCGGCGAGGCCGCAACCCAGACTCAGCCAGAAGCTGTAACCGGACCGCAGCATGATCGGCAATACGACGAACAGCAGCAACGAGGGCAACACAAGCCAGAGAATGTCGCTCGCAAAGGCCGCGATACGCACCGCGTCGTGCGTGTCGCGCCACAACCATGCGATTGCAAGCAGTGAAGTCAGCGGCAGCGACACCAGCAACGCACCGGCAACGGTCGAGCGGCGTGCGAGTTCGGATGCTCCGGCAATCAGCAGCGCGGAGATCACGGTCTTGAGGAGAA
>JBDUED010000053.1:0-12637 GCA_040002595.1 Dokdonella sp.
TCAAGCGCGTTGGCCGTCGCGACCACCTGCGCAATGGCACGCGGATCGAGGCCATGCAGTCGCGGAAGTTGTGCGGGGGGCGCGGACATTTCCTGGATAGCGCTCATGGCGACGAAGCGAGCGCTGTGCGCGTCGCGAACGCGCGAGCGTGCTCAGTAACTGGTGACGTCGAAGGCGTCCGTCGTCAGGGAGTCGGAGCCTTCGGCAAGACGAATCTTGAGCGCCAGCCCGTCACGCGAATCGGCGTGATTGAGCGCTTCTTCAAGCTCGATCTTGCCTTCCTTGAAGAGCGTGTACAGCGACTGGTCGAACGTTTGCATGCCGTCCTGCAGGCTGCGATCCATCGCTTCCTTGATCTCATGAATCTGCCCGCGGCGCAGCAGATCACGAATGAACGGGGTGTTGAGCAGTACTTCGACTGCCGGCAGGCGGTGACCATCCTTGCCCATCACCAGGCGCTGGCTGACCACCGCCTTCAAGTTCAGCGCCACGTTCATCAAGATGTTCTTGTGTGCCCCTTCCGGGAAGAAATTGAGGATGCGCTCGATGGTCTGGTCGGCGTTGTTGGAATGCAGGGTCGCCAGGCACAGATGACCGGTTTCGGAGAACGTGATGGCCGCTTCCATGGTGTCGGCGTCGCGGATCTCGCCGATCAGGATGACGTCAGGCGCCTCACGCATCGCGTTTTTCAAGGCTGCGTTGTAGCTGTGCGTGTCGAGCCCGACTTCGCGCTGGTTGACTACCGATTTCTTGTGTCGATACAGGTACTCGATCGGATCTTCGATGGTCAGGATATGTCCCGACGTATTGGCGTTGCGGTGGTCGATCATCGAGGCCAGCGTGGTCGACTTGCCGGAGCCGGTGGCGCCGACCAGCAGCACCAGCCCGCGCGGTTCCATGATGATGGTCTTGAACAGCGGCGGCAGGCGCAATTGTTCGATGGTCGGGATCTCGCTCTTGATCGCGCGGATCACCATGCCCACTTCGCCGCGCTGCTTGAACACGTTGATGCGAAAGCGCCCGGCGTCCTTCACCGCGATCGCCATGTTGAGTTCGAGGTTTTTCTCGAACGCCGGCACCTGGCCTTCGTCCATCAGCGAATAGGCAATTTTCTTGACCATTCCGCTGGGCATGCCGGTATTGCCGAGCGGATAGAGCTTGCCCTCGACCTTGATGTTCACCGGAGCGCCCGTGGTCAGGAACATGTCCGACGCACCTTTCTCGGTCATCAATTTCAGGAAATATCCGATGTCCATCGAGGTTCTCGCTCTGATTTGAGTGGGTGCGTGTCAGGACCCGGCGCCAGATCCGGTGATCGTGATTTTCCCACCGATTGCCAAACCGGTGGCCACCTTCCCACAATACGACGATTCCAGCCCCTGCATCCTGTGAAAGTTATGACACCAAGTCGCGGAAAAATCCATGTACCTGTCGTCGTGTTGGCGATCCTGTTGCTGCAGGCATGCACGCCGACACGTCCGCCAATCGATGAGATCGATCAGGCCTCGCGTGCGCTCGGTGACGCGCGCAGCGCCGAGGCGCCCGTGCTGGCGGCAGAGGAATACCGCGCTGCCGTCGGGCATTTCGACCAGGCGCAAGCGGCCGAAAGCACCCATGATTACGCCGCCGCTGCGCAGTTCGCGCGCGAATCGATGGCCGACAGCGAACTGGCGCGCGCACTATCGCGGCGTGGCAAGCTGCGCGAAGAGGTGCAGGCGCTGCGGCAGGAGAACGCCACCCTGGCGCGCGATCTCGACGACCATCCCGCGCGGGAGACCCAGCCATGAATCCGTCTTTTGATGCTCGCGTGGGGTGGCGGTTCGCCGCAGCGATCGGGTTCGCGCTGACCAGTGGCATCGCCGTTGCGCGCACCGATCCGGACTACCAGCGCCTTGCCGATCAGTTGGATCGCCTCAGCACCGATTCCGTGCTTGGGCCGCTCGCGCCGGCGCAACTGGAGCGTGCACGTGATGCATTGGCGCAACTCAAGGACGCCCATCGCGGCGAACACGACGGGCTCGTTTATCTTGCGCAACGGCGCATCGACATTGCCCAGATCAGCGCCGAAGCGGTAGCGCTGGATGCGCAGCGCGATCAACTGCAGCGCGAAAACGCGCAACTCCAGCTGGTCCAGGCCCGACGCGATGCCGCCCGGGCGCGGGCGGAACTCGAACATCAACGCATGCAGACGCAGATTCGCGCTGAGGAAGCCGAGCGCGCCCGCCAGGACGCCAACGCGGCGCGCGCAGAAGGTGCGCAAGCCGCTCAAGCGGCGGATGCGGCACGCGCCGAAGCTGATCAGGCCAAGCGCATGGCCGAAGCCCAGGTCAAAGCGACCGCGCTGGCGCGAAAGGAAGCGGAACTTGAGGCCGCCGTCAACGGCGGGGCCGCTACGAAGCCCAGCAAGCCCAAGGCGCGGCTCAAACCAAAGACCGCGCCGAAGAAAGATTGAGCCACGCCTGCTGTGACGTAACCCGACTGCGACCACGCGCGAACGCCAAGGATTAAATATAACTAGTTGTTTATTAAAGGTTTAACGGCAAGTTACGGTTGCACGAAGGGCCTCGCGCGGAACCTGCAACCGTGGTTGCCAAGGCCCTATCTAAGGAGTAGCGTCTATCTCCCAAGTGGCCGGTGTTTCCTTGCACCACTTGGGCCAAAAAGCCTTGCCCATGACTGCAGCGATAGCGATAGAGGAAAGCACTTCCCCGGTTTCTCCGGGGCACAATCGTGTGTTCGGACGTTTCTTGGCAGTGGCGTCCACCGCATGATCGATGCGCTTTCCGCCCGCTCCCGCACGTTCCATGAAGCCTTGGCGGCTCTGTTCCTTGCAGAGCCATTGCGCGTTTTCGTTGTAACTCGTCCCGCAACACAGTGGCGCAGCCCCTTGGGCTGCGTCACTGTGTCCGCGTTTCTTGCAGCAGAGGAGGTCATCTGATGTTTGAACGAAATGAGAAAGAGGTCCAATCGTTGATGCAGAGCAATGCTGAATTTCGCAGCCTGTATCAGCGCCACAAGGAGCTCGACGGCAAAGTGCGCGACGCGGAACTGGGCGTGTTGCCGATCGACGACGTGAGCCTGCTCAACATGAAAAAGGAAAAACTCCACGCGAAGGACCGGCTGACCCACATGTGGGAAAGCTCGCACGCAACCGCGTACTGACCCTCTTCATCGCAGACGCCGCGCCAAGAGGCCGCGGCGTCTGCTTCGCGCTCCGCCCGGGTTATCATGGGCAAACGTCTCCGCTCGGGGATGCTCGTAGCGCTCGATCCGCGATTGCAGGATCGCAGGCGCGCAATCGCGGAGCCTGCATGACAACCCACAACAGCGTCCTCGAGCTGATCGGTCGCACGCCGATGGTCAAGGCCCAGCGCCTCGATAGCGGCGTTTGCGAACTGTTCCTGAAACTCGAAAATGCCAATCCGGGCGGCTCGATCAAGGACCGCATTGGCCTGTCGATGATCGAGGGTGCCGAGCGTGCCGGCAGGATCAAGCCGGGCGCGACCCTGGTCGAAGGCACTGCCGGCAACACTGGTCTGGGTCTTGCCTTGGTCGCGCAGCAGAAAGGCTATCGGCTGATTCTGGTTGTGCCCGACAAGATGAGCCGCGAGAAGATTTTCAATCTCAAGGCAATGGGTGCCGAGGTCGTGCTGACGCGTTCGGACGTCGCCAAGGGCCATCCCGAGTACTACCAGGATCTCGCAGAACGCATCGCGCAGGAAACCCCGGGCGCGTACTTCATCAACCAGTTCGGCAATCCCGACAACCCGGCCGCGCACGAGGCGAGCACGGGCCCGGAGATCTTCGAGCAACTGGATGGCAAGGTCGACGCGATCGTATTCGGCTGCGGCTCGTCCGGCACGATGACCGGGTTGTCGCGTTATTTCGCGCGGGTGTCGCCGAAAACCCAATTCATTCTTGCCGATCCTGTCGGCTCGATCCTTGCGCAATACATCAACGAAGGCACGCTGTCGACCAAGTCGGCAAGCTGGATGGTCGAAGGCATTGGCGAGGATTTCCTGCCGAGCATCAGCGATTTCTCGCGCGTGACGAAGGCGTATGCGATCAGCGATAAGGAAAGCTTTCTGACCGCGCGTGAACTGCTGGCGAAGGAAGGAGTGCTCGGCGGCTCGTCGACCGGCACCTTGCTCGCCGCGGCGCTGAAGTACTGCCGCGAGCAGACCACGCCGAAGCGCGTTGTCGTGTTCGTCTGCGACACCGGCAACAAGTACCTGTCGAAGATGTACAACGACTACTGGATGCTCGACAACGGCTTCCTCGACCGCCAGCCGACTGGCGACCTGCGCGATCTGATCCTGCGCCCGTATTCGCAGAAGGATACCGTTGTGGTCGGCCCGAACGAGCTCCTTATCACCGCGTACAATCGCATGAAGCTGTACGACGTATCGCAATTGCCGGTTATGGACGGCGACGCGATCGTCGGCATCCTCGACGAATCGGATCTGCTGCTGCACGTGTACACGGACGAGAAACGGTTTCGCGAGCCGGTGTCAACGGCGATGGCGACCACCCTGCAGGTTCTCGACGTGAAAGCCCCGATCGAATCGCTGATGCCGGTATTTGACGCCGGACATGTCGCGATTGTCATGGATGGCGAGAAGTTTCTCGGGTTGATCACGCGGATTGATTTGCTGAATTATCTGCGGCGGAGGGCGGGATGAACGGACCCAACTTGTCTGAGCGCGTTTTCCGATGATCAGCACGCTGCTACGCCGAGCGAGATCTGCCTTGGGTACATCCCTTCCCGATCCGCGCAACTATCAGCCGCCGTCACCGGTGCCCGCTGGCTACAGCAAGGATGGCATCCTTAAATCCCTGGTGACGCTCTCCATCGATGGCAGTGCGACCGGCGAACTGCTTGGATACGCCACGGCCGACTGCGAACGTTTTCTGCATACCCTGGACTTGGTCCCGCAAGGGCAGGGCGAATTACTCGAAATCGGTTCCAATCCCTATTTCACCACCCAACTGTTGCGTCGGTTTCGACCGGATTATCGTTTGAGCCTGACCAACTATTTCGGCGGCGGCCTGCACGAAGCCAAACAGCAAGTACGCTTTCGCGACTTCGATGACGTTGAGAATACGACTGATTTCACGTACCAGAATCTGAATATCGAGAGCTCGCCGTTTCCTTTCGAAGACGACCGATTTGATGTGGTGGTCTTTGGGGAAGTGCTGGAACATCTGACCAACGATCCGATGCGAGCGTTGCAGGAAATCGCGCGCGTGCTCAAACCGGACGGCCGCCTCGTTTTAACCACGCCCAATGCGGCGCGCCTGGAAAATGTCGTCGCGTTCATCGAGGGGCGCAACATCTATGACCCCTATTCCGCGTACGGCCCGTATGGTCGCCACAACCGCGAATACACGCGCCACGAACTGCATACGTTGATGCAGCACTGTGGTTTTGAGGCCGAGAAGAGTTTTACCGCCAACGTCCACGGCGATATTCCGGTTGCCAGCGCGAACAGCGAGCATATTCGAACAGCCCTGGATTCGGTTCGCGATCGGCAACACGATCTGGGTCAATATCTGTTTACGCGTTGGCGCAACCTCGGCACTTTCAATCCCAAATTCCCGAGCTGGTTATATCGCAGCTACCCGGCCGAACGAATGGCCGATTGAGACGCTTGATGATCGTGAACCAAAAAAACGATGGGATTGCCGGGGACATCATTGACTATCGTGAGCTTGCCGCACGCTTTGATTTTTCCGACCATGCGCATCGATCCGACCAATATTTCGGCTCCCTGGAACTGAGCTCATCGGTTGCGCGCAAGCCTTTCGCGAGTCCCGGCGAGGCAGCAAGCATTTGCAGCGGGTTGGCTGCGCTTCTTCCAGAGTTGCACCTTTTTGCTGGCGCGCGCGTGCTTGATTTTGGAGCCGGCACCTGCTGGCTGTCGCGCATACTCGCGTTGCTCGGTTGCGAGGTGTATGCCGCAGACGTATCTGAAAAAGCCCTTTCCATTGGACGGCAATTGATTGAAAGGGATCCACTCTCGGCACACCTCAAAGTGGAATATGTCCCGCTGCGCGAAGCCCGACTTCCGTTCTCTGACGAGTTCTTCGATCGCGTGGTTTGCTTCGATGCGCTTCATCACGTTCCCGACCAGGAATTTGCCGTGCGCGAATTCGGTCGGGTTCTTCGCGCTGGCGGCATCGCCGGGTTTCATGACGCGGGCCCGCGCCATTCACTGCATCCGCAGTCGCAATACGAAATGCGCATGCATGGCGTCGTCGAGGGTGATGTTGATGTCGATGCACTTGTCAAACAGGCGCGAACTGTGGGAATTACGTCGGTGCGATCGGCGGCCTTCAGCATTGCGCCAACGTTGTGCGAACCTGCAGCACTCGAGAACTTTGCTGCAGGCCGCCGCGCGCCCGAAGTCGAAGCAGGTCTGATCCATCAGGCGCGAGCGGCGCAAGACAATCTGCGCGTATTCTTTTTCCACAAAGGTGATCCACTCGCACATCTGGACAGCCGCGGAACGCAGGGTTTGGCTGGCGAACTTGATTTGGTGGCCACTTCGGGAACGAACTGCCTCCACGTAACCGGTTCCGTGCGCAATGCCGGACAAGCGCGCTGGCTTGGCTCATTCTCCGGAATCGGTGCCGTCAATTTGGGAGCTCATCTTCAGAACGGGGAAGGCAGAGTACTGGATCACGATTACGCTCGTTGCCCGCTCGGAAGCGATGGGGTACTTCCTGGTCAGTCGGTCTCCATAAGTTGGGATGTGCCGATCCCACAGGGTGAAGGCGCGTGGCTGACGTTTGACCTGGTCGCAGAAGGGGTCGACTGGTTCGAGCTGCTTGGCGGCAAACCATTCACGGTTCACATCAATCATGACTTGCCCGCCGTTATGGGCCGGTAACTGGTTTTATTTATTGGATGGCTCTGGAATGAAATCTAAAATTCGTGTTGACTCGATGGCTCTCGGCACGCGTGCCATCCACGCAGGCCAAAGCCCCGATCCCTCGACCGGCGCGATCATGACGCCGATCTACGCAACCTCGACCTACGTGCAGCAGAGCCCCGGCGTGCACAAGGGTTACGAATATTCGCGCACGCAAAATCCCACCCGGATGGCGTACGAACGCTGCGTTGCCGATCTCGAAGGCGGTCGACAGGGTTATGCGTTCGCATCGGGCCTCGCCGCCGCAGGTACGGTGTTGGAACTGCTTGACAGCGGCAGCCACGTGATCGCGATGGATGATCAGTATGGCGGCACGTATCGATTGTTCGAGCGCGTGCGCAAGCGCAGCGCGGGACTCGATTTTACCTTTGTCGATCTCAACGACACGGCCGCGTTGAAGGCTGCGTTGAAGCCAGACACGAAGATGATCTGGGCGGAAACGCCGACCAATCCGATGCTCAAATTGGTTGATCTGGCCAAGGTTGGCGCATTTGCGAAAAAGCATGGCTTGATTCTGGTTGTCGACAACACGTTCTGCTCGCCCATGCTGCAACGTCCGATTGAATTTGGTGCCGATATCGTGGTGCACTCGGCAACCAAGTACTTGAATGGCCATTCGGACATGGTCGGCGGCATCGCGGTCGTCGGCGACAATGCCGAACTCGCCGAGCAGATGGCGTTCCTGCACAACTCGGTCGGCGCGGTAGCAGGGCCCTTCGATTCCTTCCTCGCGCTGCGCGGCCTGAAAACCCTGCACCTGCGCATGCACGCGCATTGCGCCGGCGCGCTTGCGCTCGCGACGTGGCTGGAAAAACACGCTGCAGTCCAGCGCGTTATTTATCCCGGTCTCAAATCGCATCCTCAACACGCACTTGCGAAGAAACAGATGGACGGCTTCGGCGGTATCGTCACGATCGAAGTCAAGGGTGGCTTGCGCAAGGCGCGCAAGATGCTCGAACGCTGCCATCTGTTCGCACTGGCCGAATCACTCGGCGGCGTCGAGAGTCTGATCGAGCATCCGGCGATCATGACGCACGCGTCGATCCCGGCGGCAAATCGCAAACGATTGGGGATCAGTGATGGGTTGATTCGGCTTTCGGTGGGTGTCGAGGATGTCACCGATCTGCGTCACGAACTGGAGGCTGCACTGGGTTAGGCTGGAAGCCTCGGACATGCGACGCGATTCTTCGCAATTGCACTGAACGAAGTGCCAGCGACCGCGATCTGGATCCCGGCATGATTGTGAGACGGGTACGAGGTCGAATGCGATGGACTGTGCACCCTCCCTTCCCGCGGAATCCGGGCGGCGAGCGCGCAAGGTTGGCTGCGGTGTCCGGGATTCCGCAGCGCTCTGGTGGACTCCGGCACGCTGCGGTGAAAGAAGAAGGATGATTGGATGGGAATTACTCACGGGCACGGCGTTGCGTGGATGGGCTTGTGAAGAGAAAATTCTGAGAATGCCGAACTTATTCAGGAGAACAGCGATGAAAGCGAAACTCAACAGACTCGTTCTTGGCGCGGTATTGGGCTTTGCCGGCTTGTTGGTCGGTTGCAGCGATGAGTCCGCTGCGCCCGCAGCGAACGCCCCTGCTCCCGCCTCAACGCCCGGCGCCACGACGATTACCATGCAAGCAAGCGATCCCGGTGTTGCCACAATGGTAGGCACCAAGGATCCCGCCCGTGGCCTGGTCACGACAGGCCGCGAGGGTTACCTGATGTTCGGCCCCTACATCCCGCTTGCACCCGGAAACTACGAGGTGACGATCCACGGCACGATCGAGGCGCAAGCCGGTGTGTCTGCAACGCTCGACGTCGTCTCAGACAAAGGTGCGTCCAAGCTCGGTGGGGCGACGGTGTCGCAACCGCAATCAGCGGAGGGCGCAATTCTCGCGAGGATTGATTTCACTGTCCCGGTGGGCGTAACCGATTTGGAGGTGCGAGCCAGTGTCCCGGCGAATATCGCGATGTCAATTGCCAGCTATACGATCACCAAGCGCCCTTGAGGGAATTGATCTCCATGCCACCTTCGGGATAGCGCCGAACTTGCCGAACAAATGACCTTTCTTCGAGATTTTGCTGGCGCGGTCGCGGGCCCTTTCGATTCGTTCTTCGCGCTGTGCGTCTTGAAACCCCTGCACGTGCACTTGCTTTGCGCGGGCGCAGGCGCGCTCGCGACGTCGCCCGAAAAACACGCCGCAGAGACGCGGCTGATCTGCACGAAGAACTCGAAGCGGCGCTGGCTACACATGCTTCGCTCGTTCGCCGCATTCGTTGTCTCCTCAATGCTGCTGTCGGCTGCGGCAATCGCCGCCTCAGACTTCAATGGCGACGGCCGCGACGATGTTCTCTGGCGACAGGCCAACGGCCAGCCGATGCTCTGGTTGATGAATGGAGTGGCACCGCCGGTGCGCCAGCCAACGGGTTCAGCGCCTGGAAACAACTGGCTCATTCTCGGCACGGGAAACTTCGATGGCACAGGCAACGACGAGATCTTGTGGCTGTCGTCAGCCGGCGTTCCCATCCTCTGGTTTCTGAGCAACGGTCAATTCAGTTACTC
This sequence comes from Dokdonella sp., assembly GCA_040002595.1. GTDB lineage: Bacteria > Pseudomonadota > Gammaproteobacteria > Xanthomonadales > Rhodanobacteraceae > Dokdonella_A. Next base: position 9,493 of record JBDUED010000053.1, read on the forward strand.
ATGTGGCATTGCCAATTGGACTCTCGCGGCAGGCAGCACGTTTATCGGTCTCGGCGACGTTGACGGCGACGGCAAGACGGACACGCTCTGGCTTGGCGCGGACCAGACGGTCAGTGTGAAGACCTCGAACGGCTGCAGCGCAGGCCAGACCATCGCGATCGGCACCGCGCCGGCGGGGGCGAGCGCCGTCGCCGTCGCCGATTTCGACGGCGACGGCCATGCGGATATTCTCGGGCGCACTGCGGCGGGGCAGTATGTGTTGTGGCTGCTCGATGGCAGTGGTTTGCGTTCGGCAGCGGCGCTGTCGCCCCCGATTGCAGCCGGATGGCAAGTCGCGAAAGTGGCAGACTTCAACGCCGATGGAAGAGCCGATCTGTTGTGGCGGCTTCCCGATGGATCGCTGACGCTATCGACCATGAACGGAGCGGTGCATAGCGAATTTGCGCTTACTCCGATCGATGCAGATATCATTTTCGGGAGCAGCTTCGAAGCGGCGGAAATGATCGTTCCTCCGTCTTCGCTGCCGGCGAACTGGCAGGTAGTGGATGTTGGTGATTTTGATGGCAACGGCAGCCCCGACATCCTGTTCGCGGACGAACTAGGCGATACCGAAATCTGGCTGATGTCGGGCACATCGATCCAGTCAGTGAAAATCTTCGCGCCATCGCCCGACATGCCTTATCCCGGCAGGACGGGATGGGTGCTGCCGCTCGATCGACCGGTGGTCACCCAGGTTGAAGGGCAGGTCAAGGTGACGTGGCCGGCGCTTCCTGCGATTGCGAATTACACGGTGCAGGCGTCCGCGCAGAATGATCCGGCAACGACCGGCAGCGCCACGGCAATTGTCGGAACCACACTCAGCTACGCGAGAAACGATGCGGTCTATGCCGACAAGCGCTATTTCAGCGTGAGCACGCAACTGTGGGGCATGTCGACGCCGCCGAGTCCGGAAGCTTATTTGCTCGAGTTCAATCAGATAAATCTCGATTTTGTCGGTCCGATGACGATCGCCGACATCAATGGTGATGGATGCATCGATATCTTTGGGGCGTTGGGCGATTGCCACGGAGGTTTCAGTCTGGTGTCCGACGCGGATATGGGATTGTCTGCGTTGCGCGCAAATGGAAGAGCGTGGTGCGATTTGCGTCTCGCCGATTTCAACGGTGATGGCATCGATGATCTGATCCAAAATGTTTATTCATGGGATGTGCCCTATACCAATCCCACGTCGCACATCCTGTTGTTCTGGGGTCAGGGCAATGCCCAGTTTGTCGAAGACGCCGCAATCAGTGCTCTCGATTTTGGTGGGTTTGGTGAAACCATCGTCATTGCCGATTTCGACAATGACGGGCGTCTCGATATCTTCCTGCCGAAATACACGGCCTACGACTCTTCCGAACACAATTATTTGTTGATGAATAACGGCGACAGCACGTTTACCGAGATGTCCGACAGCGCCGGCGTCGCCATGCGCGATACATCAATTTATCTGCGGCCTGAAGGTGCGCAGGCTCTCGATCTCGATGGAGACGGACGCATTGATCTGTACGCAGGCAGCCATCTGTTCATGAACCGCACCACTCAGGTGGGTCAGCCAATATTCGTCGATCAGCGCGTCGATCGGGGGTTGCCGTTGCAATTTGATGAAGGGGCCAAGTTCATCGACTGGAACAATGATGGGAACCTCGATCTTGTCCTGCTGCATCCGACTGCCGGACTCCAATTATGGCAAAACAACGGAAACAGTTTTCACTTTACGAATGTCATGCCCTACATGCCCTATAACCAAGGTTATGGAATGAACGCGGCTGATCTCGATGGGGACGGACGCCCGGATTTGTTTATCGCCGGCGGCTGCGCGCCGGAGTTTGGTTCCAACAATTGTCTTGCCGATGGCGCGCCGCATTTGAAAGCCAAGCTGCTGCTAAATCGCCCTGCTGGCTTTGTGCTCAGCGATTTTTTCGATGATGGAATCAGCAACGATACCGATCGTTTTCTGGACGATCTGCAAACCTTTGCGGATTTCGACAACAGCGGCACGCTGGATGTCGTGTCCCGTCGACCAGGCGTCGATCAAAATGGCATGGCTAGTGGTGGTTTCATGCAAGTTCTCACGAACCGCGCGGATTCGGCGCGAACTATTCGCGTAACCGTATTGGGCGCGTTCGGCGAGCACAACCAGTTCGGTCGCGTGGTTCGGGTAAGTCCGCTGGCCAAGCCCGGTTTCATCATGACCGACGTGGTAGACGGCGGGTCGGGGTATCGATCGAATGGGCCCTACACCTTGCAATTTGCCGCGCCCTACATGGGCGCCTATCGCGTCGACGTTGAACTTGCCGATCGTCTCGTTGAAGTCACTGCTGTGGCGGGCCAAAACCTGACCATTTATGCCAACGGCGATGTATCAGGTGGCGCGAGTCTTGCGACGATTAAAAAGCGGCCTACCATCCAGTAGCCATCAAGTCGTGTGCCGACGTCCAGGTTGCGGGCTGTGACGGCCGTTACCTGCGCCACACTGAGGTGTTGTGCTCGATGGTGAACGACTTCCGTACGGTAGCGATTGTCGCGCCGCAGTTGCCAATCTCCTGCTCAATCGTCGGTCTTGAGTATTTCGACGCCTTCGAAACGAACGCTGGCGCCCCTTGGTTTGTAAATCCGGTATTGCAGCAACGAATCTCCCGGTGCGACAGTAAAGGACAGGACGGGCCGGGCATTCTCGGTCACTGCTATCTTGGCCTGGGCCAATTGGACATCCCTGCCAAAACGCTGCGCAGCCACGTCCAAGGTTATCGGGTTGTCTGGAGGTATGTCGATATCTGCCAGGTTGAAACGCACCTGATAGTGACCGGGTTTCAATGATTCGTAGGGACCAAAGCCGAGCCAACCGTTCTCTTCAGCCGTTCCGACGATAGCAACGTTGCCGTCGGGCTCGCTTGCGACATGCCCGATGAGGTGCGGGAATGCAGCCGCTGCGAGGGAGTGGGAAGCGCCCTTGTTCTTCTCGATCAGTGAAGACTTCAGCGCATGCAGATCGAGGGGCGCGATCGCATGGCTCGCGCAGAAAGTGCGCAGATCGAAAAAAGAAAAATTACGGTCATCGCTGACCCAGGGCAGCGCACCCAGATGCGCTACCCAAACCTGCTCC
>JBDUED010000054.1:0-12618 GCA_040002595.1 Dokdonella sp.
CTCGGCGAAGTAGGCGGCGAGTTTGTCGAAGTCGCGCGCGCGATCTTCGAGTCCGGTGTGCATCGAGCCCATCAGCACGCGATTGGGCAGCGTGACGAAGCCGAGGTCGAGCGGGGCGAACAGATTCGGATAGCGCACGCGGCAATTCCGGCATTCAAACGATCGTACGAAGATGCCCGGTTGCGCGCCACGCGGCAAGTGAGTCGCCGTAACGCATCTGGCACAATGCGCGCCCTCGCGACCGCCGTCCGCGCGCGCGCTGCTTTTTCCCAACTACGGAACTGCCATGTCCCAGCCCGACATCCGTTCGGCCGTCCGTCCCGATCCCGACCAACCAATGGTCGACATCGCCAATTACGTCGCCGACTATCAGATCGAATCGATGGAAGCGTTCGACACGGCACGCTACATGCTGCTCGATTCGCTGGCTTGCGCGATGCTGGCCATGAAGTTTCCCGAATGCGTCAAGCACCTGGGTCCGCTGGTGCCGGGCGCGGTGCTGCCAGGCGGGACCAAGGTGCCGGGTACGGACTGGGAGCTCGATCCGGTGCAGGCTGCCTACAACATTGGCGTACAGGTGCGCTGGCTCGATTTCAACGACACCTGGTTGGCGGCGGAATGGGGCCATCCGTCGGACAACCTTGGTGCGATTCTCGCCGTCGCCGATTACCTTTCACGCAAGGCCGAGCGCGAAGGTGGCAAGCCGTTGACTGTTCGCGACGTGCTTGGGTTTGCAATCAAGGCGCACGAAATCCAGGGCTGCTATGCGCTGAAGAACTCCTTCAATCGCGCAGGGCTCGATCACGTGATCCTCGTCCGACTCGCCTCGACCGCGGTGGCGACGCAGATGCTCGGTGGCGGCAAGAACCAGATCGTCAACGCGATTTCCAATAGTTGGATCGACAACGGCGCGCTGCGCACGTATCGCCATGCGCCCAACACAGGCCCGCGCAAAAGCTGGGCTGCCGGGGATGCCTGCCGCCGCGCGGTCACGCATGCCTTGAACGCGGTCAAGGGCTGCGTCGGCTACCCGTCGGCACTTACGGCTAAAACCTGGGGGTTTTACGACGTTGCGTTCAATGGCAAACCGTTTGAATTCGAGCGACCGTTCGGCAGTTACGTGATGGAGAACGTGCTGCTCAAGATCAGCTATCCGGCCGAGTTCCATGCGCAGACCGCGGTCGAGTGTGCAATACAGTTGCACCCGCAGGTGGCCAGCCGCCTCGAAACAATTGACCGGATCGTGATCGAAACCCAGGAAGCGGGCGTGCGCATCATCGACAAGACGGGGCCGCTGGCCAACTACGCGGATCGCGATCATTGCATCCAGTACATGATCGCGGTGCCGCTGATCTTCGGTCGCCTGACCGCGGACGATTACGCCGACGCGATCGCTGCCGACCCGCGCATTGATGCGCTGCGCGCGCGCATGCACGTGCGCGAGAACCCGCAATTCACGAAAGATTACTTCGATCCACAAAAACGCTACATCGGCAATTCCATACAGGTATTTTTCAAGGATGGAAGCTCGACCGAAAAGCTCGTCATCGACTATCCGATCGGACATCGCAAACGTCGTGCTGAAGGCATTCCAGTGCTACTGCGCAAGTTCCAGGCCGCGTTGGCGGGGCATCTGCCGGCGAGCCGCGTCGAGCGGATCGTGGCTGCAAGCCGTGACCCGGAAGGCCTTGACGCCATGCCTATTCATCGGTTTATGGACCTGTTTGCGCTTTGACTGACTGCGCCCTTAACGGCATATTCACAAAATGCTGGCTCCGACCGGCTGATATGGCTACACTCGCGCCGCAGCCCACAACCCGGTTTTGTTAAGTGCACGTTTCCCCCGCGTCATTTTGGCGTAGACTAGGAAGAGTGTGAGCGTCCGTTGGGGTTGGGTGGACGTCTGGCGATACCAAAAAACGTAGAGAGGAGACTCTGAATGAAACGTAATGCCCTTAGTGCACTCATCGCCCTGGCGCTGGTCGGCGGCAGTGCCGCTGCCTCCGCGCAGGATTTCGGTAATTGGTATATCGCACCGCGCATCGGTGCCGATATTCCGGACAGCAACCGCAAGACGGATGCCTCCGTCTGGGGCGGCATCGGCGTCGGCGTGTGGGTCAATCCGCACCTCGCGGTCGATTTCGAATACAGCATCAACAATGCAAAGTTCAAGAACAACTCCTGGCGCGCTGGCCATGAGTGGGAAAGCGTCGGTCTTGGCGTCAGCGGTCGCTGGTTCTTCGGTGACGAAGGTTCGCAATGGCGTCCATACATCATGGCCGGTGTCGGTGCGCTGCGTCATGCGGCCTATTCGGGCTTCCTGCTGCAAGAGCAGGGCTACCACGAGAATGGCTGGGATCCGATGGCCACCCTCGGCGGCGGCGTGCAATTCAACATGTCCGATCGCCTTGCGATTCGCGGCGAAATCGCGGCGCGTTATGACCGCGACAACAACACCCAAGGCAACCTGGCCGACGCGCTCGGTTATACGATTCCCCATCACACCGGCTTCACCGATGGCATCGTCAGTGTTGGGCTCGTCTACAACTTCGGCGGTAGCACGACCACGGTCACCCAGACCGTGTCGGAGACCACGCCGCCGCCAGCTGACTGCCATTCGATGGACGACGACCATGACGGCGTCAACAACTGTGACGACAAGTGCCCGGATACGGCAGCCGGCACGATTGTTGGTCCGGACGGTTGCCCGCAGAAGGTCGTTATCGATCTGCGCGGCGTGAACTTCAAGTTCGATCGTCCGAAGCGTGGTGAGCACAACATCGAGCCGACGCTGCAGGTTCCGACGTCCGACTCGATCGCGATCCTCGATCAGGCCATCGACGCGCTCAAGCGTTACCCGGAAATCAAGGTTGAACTCGACGGCCACACCGACTCGATCGGTACCGACGCGTACAACCAGAAGTTGTCCGAGCGCCGCGCGCAGATCGTCAGCGACTACCTGACCTCGCATGGTATCGACTCCAGCCGCATCACTGCGGTCAAGGGTTTCGGCGAAACACAGCCGATCGATACGAACGCGACCAAGGAAGGCCGTGCGCGCAACCGCCGCACTGAGCTCAAGGTCGAGAACCCGGGTCAGTAAGACTTGAGGTTGCAACAACGCTAACGAAAAAGCCCGGCGAAAGCCGGGCTTTTTCTTTGCAGAATCAAGCAACAAAATTGGTGAACACCTACTTCTTGTATCAGCGGTTGTCCGCGAAATCAGGGTAAATCAAGGCGCGCCGCAGCGACGGCATTGCAGGAGCGGTAGCCACGTCGCCACCGCGACATGCCGCACTCTTCGATTCGTCACAGAGCGAGGATAGGAGTCAGTTCCGGGGCAATCGCCTTGACCATCGCATTGGCCACGCTTACGTTGCCTGCGATCAGATTGCCGCTTTCAGGCATGCCATCGCGACCGGAAAAATCGCAGTAACGCCCGCCCGCTTCGCGCACCAGTGCGCAGGCGGCGGCCATGTCCCAGGGCTTCAAGCCGATTTCGTAAAAACCGTCAAGTCGTCCGGCCGCAACGTAGGCAAGATCCAGTGCAGCCGAGCCGGTGCGACGGATGTCTTCCGCTTCGGCCAGCAACGCGCGCGTCATGCCGAGTTGTGCTTCAAGGTGGCGGCGTTGGCGGAACGGGAAACCGGTGACCAGCAACGCGCCGCCAAGCCCCTCTCGTTTGCCGACGCGAATGCGCCGATCGTTGAGAAACGCGCCATTGCCCTTGTCGGCGGTGAACAGTTCGCCGCGCAGGGGATCGTAGACAACACCCAGGGTCGGTTCACCTTTTTCGAGCAAACCGATCGACACACAGAAATGCGGCACGCCGCGCAGATAATTGTGGGTGCCATCGAGCGGATCGATGACCCACACATTGCGCGACTTGCCGGACGCGCCCGATTCCTCGGCGAGCATCGCATCGCGCGGAAATGCACGTTTGAGTTCGCGTATGATTTCCGCCTCGGCCAGCTTGTCGACTTCAGATACGTAATCGAGGCGCTGCTTCTCGATCACTTCGAGACTGTCCAGGCGATTCATGTAGCGCAGGACGATCTGGCCAGCGGCGCGCGCGGCGCGCACCGCGACATTGACGGCGGGTCTTGGCATGCTGATTTCGCTGCGGCTGGAAAAGAACGGAACGCGTCGCAAGTGAACGCGCGGGGATCGGCGCTGTTGCCGGTGGGCGATCGTCCGCCCGATCGACAAGCGACCGATCCCGAGGGCGCGCAGGGTAGCAGATCGACGCACCTGGACCAAACCGGTGCTTTGCGCAGAATTGCCTCGGACCGCCATCGATGCTTGAGAAAATGACCCAATCCTCCGCGCCCGACCCGCTCGACCGTATCCGCTTCGTGCTCGTCAGTACTTCGCATCCGGGCAATATAGGTTCCGCTGCGCGCGCGATTCGCACGATGGGCATGACGCGCCTGTCACTGGTCACGCCGCACGCGTTCCCACACCCCGAGGCGATTGCGCTGGCGGCCGGCGCAGATGCCGTGCTGGATCAAGCCGTGATCAGTGCGAGCCTGCCCGCCGCGATTGGTGATTGCCGGTTCGTCCTCGGCGCCACTGCACGTCGCCGCGGCGTCGCCATCGACTGCATGACGCCGCGGGAAGCGGCGCAGCGTGTCCTGGCCGCAGTCGCGCTCGGGCAGGAGGTAGCGCTGGTGTTCGGCAATGAGCGCGTCGGGCTCGACAATGATGAGCTCAAGCATTGTCATGCCGCCATCACCATACCGAGCGACCCGACGTATTCCTCGCTGAATCTTGCCCAAGCGGTGCAGGTGGTTGCCTACGAGCTGCGCACGGCATACCTGGCCGCTTTCCAATCGATGAAGGCGCCGAGCACCCAAGCGACTGCAAGCGCGGAGCAGATGGAAGGGTTTTTCGAACACCTGGAGCGCACCCTGGACGAGATCGACTTCCACAAGGGGCGCTCGTCGCGCACGATCCTGCAGCGGCTGCGCCGGTTCTTCCTGCGCGCGCAACCCGACCCGCGGGAGTTGCGCGTGTTGCGCGGCATCCTCGCCGATGCAAGCCGGATGGCGCGGATTGCGCGCGAAAAAACGTAACGTCGCTGCAGCGGTTTCAGTCTCCGGCGCGCGCGATCAGCAACTTGTCCACACGCGTGCCATCGAGGTCGACAACCTCGAAACGGAAGCCTTTCCAGGTGAAGTGCTCGCCCGGTTGCGGGATGCGGCCGAAGTTCGCGACGACCATGCCCGCTGCGGTGCGGAAATCGTGGTCTTCCTCGTTCGGCAATTCGCTCAAGGCGAGCAGCTCGCGCAGGTCGTCGGTGCCGACGCCGCCGTCGACCAGCCAGCTACCGTCGTCGCGCTGCACGATCGGGTGCTGGCGCGTTTCCGCGTGCGGCGTCGCAGACTTTCCGACCACGGCGGACAACAAATCGTTGAGCGAAACCAGACCGTCGATGTCGCCGTACTCGTCGACCACCAGCGCGAGCGGGGTTTCGGCATCGCGAAATTCTTCCAGCAGGTCGAGCGCGCGCGCTGTTGTCGGCACGTACAACGGTTTGGCGAGTTCGGCAAACAGATCATTCACGGCGCCATGTCCGATACGTCCGATCACGCGCTTGACCTCGAGCACCCCGACGATTTCCTGTTCGTTGCCGCGATAGACCGGATAGCGCGAATACGGCGTTTCGCGCATCACGGCAAGGTTTTCATCCGTGGATGCCGTTGCATCCAGCCATGCGATGCGCATGCGCGGCGTCATCACGCTGTCGACGGTGCGATCGCCGAGCCGCAGTACGCGGTTGACCATGTTTCGCTCGTCCGAATCGATCACGCCCTGGTCTGCGCCCTCGGCTACGAGCAAGCGGATTTCCTCTTCGCTGACGCGCTCGCGACTCGCCCCATCCATGCGCAGGGCGCGCAGGAGCAGCCGAGTCAGCGCGATCAACACGAAGGCGAACGGCGTTGCCAGCCATGTCATGAAACGCATCGGCGCGGCCACCGCAACCGCGAATTTTTCCGGATCAACCAACGCCATGCGCTTGGGCGCCAGTTCGCCCAGCAGCATGTTGAGGAAGGTAATGCCCGCGATGCTCAGGGACACCCCGATTCCGACGCTGTAACGATCCAGCCCGGGCACGTCCAGCGCATCGAACGCAACGCCAATGCGTTCACCGATGTTCGCGCCGAGCGCCGCACCGGCACTGATCTGCAAAAGGGTTATGAATACCTGAACGGTAGCAAGGAAGCGTTCGGGCTGCTGCACCAGCGCAAGCGCAAGCTGTGCGCCCCGGCTGTCGCGCGCAAGCTGCTTGAGGCGGCTGTGGCGCGCGGTCATCAAAGCCATCTCGCTGAGCGCGAAAAAGCCGTTGAAAACGGCCAGCAGGACGACCAGCAGGAATTCGATCAGCATCCGATGGTTTTCTGTTGCAAAAGTTTTCCGGCAACCAGGCGCTGCCCGCAGCCGCTCCATGGAATCGAGCGACGCTGAGTGTAGCAAGGGCCATGCCGCCCGAGTTGAAGACTGGCGGAACGGACACGGCGAAGGGCCCTGCGCGTGATTCGCGCCAATCTGACGCCCGGCGCTTGGCTGATTGGGCAGATTCGCTGTAAAAAAGCCCTGTCGCTTGGTCGCCTTTCACGCCCATTTCCGCGCAGATACACGCTTCGACAACGCGAGCGACCTCGCTGCGGCGTCGTTGCGGTAACATTCTGTGTTTTCCCGGCCCGCCTTGCGCGGGGGTTGTCCGGATCGCGGGGCACGTCGACTAGGGGCGCAATCGATGTTTTCGTTGCAGACGATTTTCGGCAAAGGCGACAAGTTTTACGGATTGCTTGAAGCGAGCGCGGACGCTGCGCGCGAATCTGCGAGCGCGCTCGCGCGCATGTTCCGTGCACATCCGTTGACACCCGCGCTGGATGAATTCCTGCTTGCGCGCAAGCGCGAAAAGGAACTGACCGCGCAGATCAGCCAGGAACTGGTCAACACCTTCGTCACCGCCCTGGATCGCGAGGACATCGAGGCACTGTCCGCTGCGCTCAACAAGATCACCAAATCGATCTCCAAGTTTGCCGAACGCTATTCGCTTGCCGCCGACCGCCTGGGGGATGTCGACTTTGCCTTGCGTGCGACGCTGCTCGAAAAAGCTGCCGAGGTCATCGCCCAGATGGTCGCGCAATTGCGACGCATGAATCTGGAGACGATGAAGTCGCTCAATGATCGGCTGCAATCCATCGAAAACGAAGCAGACCGGTTGATGACCGATCTGTATCGCGATCTGTATGACGGTCGCCACGAACCCATCCGGATTCTGTTGCTCAAGGATTTGTTCGAGCTGCTGGAAAAAGCAATCGACCGCTGTCGAGACGCGGGCAACGTCGTGTACCGGATTGTCCTCAAGAATTCCTGAAAGTGAAAAATTACCGTAGCCGGCGCTTGCGACATACCAAGGATTGTTGATGGAACTCGCTCTCGTGTTGCTGGTGGTGCTGATCGCGCTGGCCTTCGAATACATCAACGGCTTCCACGACACCGCCAATTCGATAGCGACGGTGGTGGCGACCAAGGTGATGACTCCAGGTCAGGCCGTGCTGCTGGCCGCGTCGACCAACCTGATTGGAGCGCTGGCCGGCACAGCGGTGGCGAAGACGATCGCCACCGGTCTGATCGACACGAATGTCGTTTCGGTAACGCCCGTCGTGCTCATTTGCGCGTTGCTGGGCGCGATCGTGTGGAATCTCATCACCTGGTGGTGGGGTCTGCCATCAAGTTCATCGCACGCGTTGGTGGGCGGTCTGTGTGGTGCCGCGCTCGCCGCTGCACATGGCAATTGGGGTTCGATCATCTGGGCCCAGGGCGGCTTGCATTGGTGGGGAGACAAGGGTGTGTTGCCCAAGGTGGTGCTGCCGATGGTCACCTCGCCGGTGGCAGGTTTCATCATCGGGTTGTTGCTGATGGGTTTGCTGTTCTCATTGATGGAATTTCTTGGATCGCGCAGCGGTCCGCTGCAGAGGTTTGGCCGCACGCGATTCGCCAACGCGTTTTTCGGCAAGGCGCAATTGGTTTCCGCGAGTGCGATGGGCTTGTCCCACGGTCTCAACGATGCGCAGAAAACGATGGGCATCATCGCGCTCGCGCTGGCCGGTGCGACTGCCGCTGGCACGCTCGATCACCTGCCGGCGTGGTTGCATTTCCTGCGTGTCGACGAAGACGCGAACCGCCAATTCGACATCGCGATCTGGATCAAGGTGCTGTGCGCCCTGGTGATGGCGGCGGGTACCGCGGTAGGCGGCTGGCGCATCATCAAGACGCTCGGCCACAAGTTGGTCAAGTTGCACCCGATCAATGGCTTTGCTGCCGAAACCGCGTCTGCGACGGTGATCTTGACTGCCTCCCACTTCGGCATTCCGGTGTCGACCACGCACAACATCTCGGCGGCGATCCTCGGTGTCGGCGTCGCCAAACGTGCCAATGCGATTCGCTGGACCATCGTCGAGCGCATGGTGTGGGCGTGGATCCTGACCTTGCCAGTCACCGGAGCGATCGCTTGGGCGCTGGTCGAAGCGGCGGAAATGTTCGGCTGGATGACGTAATCCGCATCAGAGTTTGATGTGTTGCTCTTCCGATTCGGGCGTCGTGCCTGCAGGCTGATTCCGGGGCTTCAGAACGTGTCACCGCCACTCGAAATCGCCTGTTCCATGCGGTCGCCGAGCGTGCCCAATTCCGCAATCACCCGATCGATTTCGGCATCCGACAGTTCCGTATACGGCCGGTTCTCGCACAGATGAAGATACGGCGAACCTGCGAGGTCGCTGACTGCAAGGTAGCCGGTGCGCTGCTCCCAGTTGAAACGCAGGCAGCGCACGCCATCCATGCCGGTGTAGGGGCCGATCGGGGTCGAGATGCGCAGGTATTTCGCGCCATCATCGTCATCCATCTCGGCCAGATATACGCCTTGATGACGCCCATCGGGTACGGTTATATCGAAACTGATCAGATACGGATCATTCGTGCGCAACGCATGCCGGCTGCCGACATGGGAGCGAATCTGTTCGAAACTCTGCACGGCGTTCTCCGAGGGTCCGGAGCCTATGCTAGCTTGCGTTGCCGATGAAGTCAGTGAACGCCGATATTTCGCCTGAATATGTCGCGATCCACGCCGCGATCAGGGCGATTCCGTGTGGTCAGGTTGCCAGCTATGGGGAAATCGCGCGGCGAGCCGGACTGCCGCGGCGTGCGCGTCTGGTCGGACACGTGCTGGGCCAGGCCCCACCTGGCATCGACTTGCCGTGGTATCGCGTGTTGCGTTCCGATGGGCGCATCGCGTTTCCGGTGGGCAGCCGGGCCTTTCGCGAACAAGTGCGCAAGCTAGCGGCGGAAGGCGTATTGAGCCGCAATGGACGCGTCGATCTGAGTCGTCACGCAGCACCACGAAATCTCGACCAGATGCTGTGGGGACTGCCGTCGTTCATGCCGGACAGGCCCAAGCCTGGCGCGAAACGACTCAAGCCTGAGGTGCGTTGAATCGTCTTCTTCGCGGCATGGTTGGCTGGGTCATGGCGGGACGCGGATTGGAGGGCGGTTGATCATCCTTGTGGGAGCGCCGGCAGGCACGATGCCCTGCTATAACAAGGAGAGTATCGCGTCCTTGCGCTGCTTCGTCCGGCCTTCGTGCTCGTTTCGATCTCGTCCGTATTGAAACGCGTTCCCACAGGCCGCATCCTGCGCCCTTCATGCACGCTCTGCGCGTGTCGCCGTACTCGCCCAGGAGCGTCATGCATATCGATATTCCGCCGGTAACCCGCGCCTTGCTGATCGCAAACATCGCGATCTATTTGCTGCAAATGCTGCTGGGTGACATGCAGCCGCCGTATCCGTTGACGGCGCATTTCGCGCTTTGGCCGCTCGGCGTGTCGCCCTACAGCGATATCGCAGGTTTCGAGCCGTGGCAACTTGTCACCTACGCATTTCTGCACGGCAGCTTCACCCACATCGCATTCAACATGTTCGCGCTGTGGATGTTCGGCGGTGCGATCGAGAACACGCTCGGAGCGCGCCCGTTCGCCATCTATTATTTCGTGTGCGTGATCGGCGCCGCGCTGGCGCAGCTTGCGGTCATGCATTTTTTCCCTACCGGTTTCTTCCCGACGCTCGGTGCCTCCGGCGGCATCTTCGGCCTGCTGCTGGCCTACGGCATGATGTATCCGCACCAGCGCATCATGTTGCTGTTTCCGCCCATCCCGATGCCCGCCTGGCTGTTCGTGACCGCTTACGGCGCGATCGAATTGTTCCTTGGAGTCACCGGCACGCAGGCCGGAGTGGCGCATTTCGCGCATCTGGGTGGCATGGCGATTGGCTTTGTGCTGATCCAGTACTGGCGTGGCAAACTTCCGCTCAAGCCGCGGCGTACGTTGACGCGCTGAAGTGCGCGCATTCGGACTGCGCAGGCAAACTGCCGTAGCGAACAGCGCTGCTGACCCGAAGAACCGGCCGCACGAGCAGCTCGTCAATCGAGATTTTCCAGAACCGAGGAATCGAACGAGGCTCGCTGTTCCGTACCGCGCCCCGGCGAGCCGAACGTTGGCGCGAGGTCCATGTCCAGCCTCAGTCCCAAGCCCCTATGTCTCCAACCACGCTCGCCGACTGGCTCGACCACCAGCAACGCGTCCATCCACGCGAGATTGAGCTCGGCCTGGATCGGGTGCGCGCCGTCTGGCAGCGCCTGGGCGCACCGGCGCTGGCGCCCGTCGTGATTACGGTAGGCGGCACCAATGGCAAGGGTTCGACCGTCGCTTTCCTCGAAGCGATGCTGGCAGCAGACGGCAAGCGCGTCGGCGCGTTCACCTCGCCGCATCTGCTGCGCTACAACGAGCGCGTGCGCGTTGTCGGCGATAATGTCGATGACGCAACGTTGATCGACGCGTTCGAGCACATCGAAGCGGTGCGTGACGACATCGCGTTGACCTATTTCGAATACGGTACATTGGCGGCGTTGTGGATTTTTTCGCGCAATGCGCTGGATGTCGCGCTGCTCGAAGTCGGCCTCGGTGGGCGCCTCGATGCGGTCAATCTCATAGACGCGGATGCGGCAATCGTCACCACGGTCGATCTTGACCACCAGGACTGGCTTGGCCTTGACCTCGACAGCATCGGTCGCGAGAAGGCCGGGATATTCCGCGCGGGTCGCGCCGCCATCGTGGGTGACGCGCGCGCTCCACGGGGTTTGCTTGACGAAGGCGCGCGCATTGGCGCGGACGTGCGCATGGCCGGTCGCGACTTTTGTTGCGTGGCGCAACCCGACGCGTGGTACTGGAGCGGATGGCCGCAACGACGATCGGATGCCATACCCGCGGCAATTCCATTGCCCAAGCCCACGCTGGCGGCGCCATGCCAGATCGACAACGCCGCTGCCGCGATCGGGGCATTGCATGCGTTGCGCGAGCGGCTTGGCTGGAATCCCGCGGCAATTGCGCGCGGTGTCGCGCAGGCCAAGGTCGACGCACGCTTGCAGCGGTTTGGTGGCGAAACCGCGCTTGTCATCGATGTTGCGCACAATCCGCAGGCGGCGCGGGTGCTCGCGACCTGGTTGCTAACAGCGCGGGTTGAAGGTCGTACTTTCGCGGTGTTCGGGGCCTTGCGCGACAAGGACGTGCGCGGCGTAGTGGAGGCGCTCGCCGCGCAAATCGACGTCTGGTTGTTCGCGGGTCTGGAGCGGGATTCGCCGCGCGGACTCGATGCGAGTGGATTGCGTGATGCAGCGGGCGCAGCCCTTGACGCGCGTGTGGCGTATTCGCTGCACGCCGATGTGGCCTTGGCGCTCGCGGCGGCGTTTGCGCTCGCACAACCGGGTGATCGCGTAATTGCGTTCGGTTCCTTCTTCGTTGCTGCGGCTGCGCTTGAATTTGCCGCGCAACAGCAGCTTGGCGCGGCTTAACGTCGATCCGTACGGCGCACGGTTATAATCGGCGTGGTCTTCTGGCGTCTACAGGATCGCTCATGGATTTGTCGTTGAAACAGCGCCTGCTCGGGGCCGCCGTATTGATCGCACTGGCGGTCATTGTCGTGCCGATGATCATGTCCGATTCGGCCCCACGCAAATCGGCGGAACTGGAAACATCGAACCTGGCAATTCCACCGGCGCCGGATCGCGAATTCCAGCAACGTGTGTTGCCGGTCGAGAACTCACCCGTAAAATCAGGGCCTGCGGCACCGGCGACCATACCGCCGCAGTCCGACAAACTGGCGACGGTGGATACCGCCAGCGCGCCAAAACCCGACAAGCCCACGCCTACCAGCCCGACCACGACGCCACCGCTCGCGAGTCCGCTCGAGCCTGCGTCAGCGCCGACAAAACCTGGCACCACCGAATCTGTCAAGGCGTTACCGGGGCAAGCCGCCAACGGGCATTTCTTTGTCCACCTTGGCCTTTACAGCGCAACAAAAAATGCGGATGAGCTGGTCGCTGCGTTGAAGAAACAAGGCCTTCCTGCGTTCGCCGAAGCGAGCGAATATCAGGGCAAACCGGCCAAGCGCGTGCGTGTAGGTCCGTTCGAGGATCGCGCGGCCGCCGAGGCCGCGCGACTGCGCGTCAAGCAGGTCAAACCGGCGGTGCCGGGCAGCATTGTCGAGCTTGCAACCGAT
>JBDUED010000055.1:0-12613 GCA_040002595.1 Dokdonella sp.
GGTCGGTCTTGCCCACAATCCAGGCGGTCAGCACGCCGCCACCGGAGCCGCCGGTCACAAACAGGTTTTGCGGATCGACGAAGCCCTTGGCGATCGCAGCATCGACTGCGCTCATCAGATCGTCGT
Source organism: Dokdonella sp. (assembly GCA_040002595.1). Classification (GTDB taxonomy): domain Bacteria; phylum Pseudomonadota; class Gammaproteobacteria; order Xanthomonadales; family Rhodanobacteraceae; genus Dokdonella_A. Next base: position 127 of record JBDUED010000055.1, read on the forward strand.
AGTCGTGGCCGGGATAGGCCTTGTCGATCTTGTTCGCGAACGCTTCGCCGTAGCCGGTCGATCCGCGCGGATTGATGTAGAGCACGACGTAGCCGGCGGCGGCGTACAGCTGATCGTCGGTCGAGAATGTCGGGCCGTAGGCGGCGAACGGGCCGCCATGGATTTCGAGGATCAGCGGATATTTGCGCGACGCATCGAAATCCGGCGGCGTCACCAGCCACGCGTCGATTGGCAGCTTGTCGAACGCGGTGACTTCGATCTTTTGCACCTTGCCGAGCGTCTTGCCGGAAAGGGACGTCTGGTTGAGATGGGTCAACTGCCGCGCGCCGCCGCGGTGGGTGATCCAGATGTCCGATGGCCGCTGAGTGGTGCCGCTGGTGAACGCGACACTGCCGTCGCGCGCAACACTGAACTGGCCGCCGCTGTAAGGGCGGTCAAACGCGCTGGCGGTCAGGTTCTCGGCGACCGTGCGAAGCGATCCGTCGAGATCGACGCGCGCGACGCGCACGCTGCCATGCTCGTCGTAGTCGGCGTAGATCGAGCGGCTGTCAGCGGCCCACACCGGATCGCCCACACTGCGATCGAGGTTCGCAGTCAGCACGCGAGTGCCGCCGCCGTCGCGATTCATGATGGAAAGTTGCTGATTCTGGTAGCCGACATAGCGATCATCGAAACCGGTGTACGCAATCCACTTGCCGTCGGGCGAAACGGTGGGCGCGTTGTCCGGTCCATTGCGATGGGTCAGGGTGCGAACGGCGAGGGTGTCGATGGAGACTTCGTGCACTTCGCTGTTGACGATGTCGCGTTGCCAGTCGGGTGACAGGTTCGCACTGAAGATGACCGAACGGCCGTCGGGTGACCACGACAAACGGTTGCCCGCGTTGAGCGCGCCGAATGTCAGCTGCGTCGGTGCGCCGCCGTCCGCGGCGACCCAGAAGATCTGCTCGTAGCCGGGTTTGGCGTAGCCGTCGTCGTCGGTGCGATACACGACCGCGTCGATGACTTGCAAGGGATCTGCCCACTTGGCGTCGTCAGGCTTGTCCAGCGCCTTGCCGAGCTTGGTCGCTTCGTCCGGGACGAACATCGTGTACGCGATGCGCTCGCCATCCGGCGACCAGACGATGCCATGCGGCGTGTCGGGCAGACCGGTGATCCGCGCGGTTGCTGCCGTCTTCATCCAGCGCACGTAAAGCTGCGCGCCCGCCTTGTCGTCCGCGCTGGAGATATACGCGAGCTTGCTGCCGTCGGGCGACCAGCGCGGCTGGCTGTGAGAGCCGGGGCCCGTGACCAACGGCGCTTGTTTGCCGCTGGCGACATCGATCGACCAGATCGACGAATGCGTGCGATCGGTCATGATGTCGTTCGCGCGTCGCGCATACACGACCGTGTTGCCATCAGGCGCGATCTGCGGATCGCTGGCAATCTCGAGGTTGAACAAATCCGCGCCGGTCAGGATGCGCGACGGGCCGCTCGCGGGCGCGGCAAAGGCGGGCACGGCAAGCAACGTTGCCAGCGACAACAGGAACGCACGAATCGGCATGGTCATCACCTAGATCAAAAGTAATCGGATTCGTTGGTGCTGGCGGGAACCGAACCGATTCCATCCAGATGACACCGGCGCTTCGCAGTCATGCAGATGCGAAGCGCCCGGTATCGGTCCATTCGAGCAAATCAACGCCCGAGCGCGACGCGTGCCTTGTCGATGCGCGCGCTGTAGGCATCGAGCGCGTTTGCTGTTCGAATGGCGCAGGCGTCGGCTTCTTGCCAGCGCCGTTCCTCGATCGCCTCGCGCGCACAAGGCAGGGTCTTCACGCCGTAACCGGTGGTCATGCCGGGCGCATAGACCATGTGCTGGTACCACGGCCGGTTGGGCAAGCCCTTGCTGTCGAGCAGGGTCTGCTCCATGCCCTGCAGCAACGCGTTGGCTTCCTTGCGCTGCGACGCGGACAAATTCAATCCTGCCGTCGAAGCCGCCGCATAAACGTCGTCGTATGCCTTGGCGCTGCGCGCAAGGCGCGCCAATGCTTTGTCGAGCGGCGCAAGATCGATAAAAGGTACTTTGTCTTCGCGCGGCGGCGGCATCGACTTCAGGGTCGGGTCCGCAGCCAACTTGAATGCATTGACATCGAGCAGGCGATCGAGCGTTTCGCTGTGCTTGCGCTTGTCGTCGGCGAGCTTGTGCACTTCGTCCGTGTAATGGGCGACGGTGTCGGCGAAATCACCGAAGCGCAGCGGCAACACGCTCGCTTCGGCCGCGCGCAACACGATGCGGCCGGCGGTCTGCGCCAGCGCGACGCCGTAGGCGAAGCCGGGATCACCGAAGCGATCGTAATGGTCAAATGAATCGTAGACGGAGTGATAGACGCCGCCTTGCTGATCCTCGCCCTCGTAGCCGATGTTGATCGAGGCGATTCCCAGATGCTGCAGGAACGCGCTGTAGTCGCTGCCCGATCCAAGTCCGCCGATTGGCAAGTCGCCGCCTGCTGCGGCCAGCTTTGCGACGCGTTTGGCTTCCGGTTTTGCGCCTTCTTCCAGTCCACTGACTTCCAGTTGCGCGCGCAGGCGTCGCTGCACGCTGACGCCGGTTTCCGGATCGCGCACGTCGGCCGCCACCTGGTTGAGCAGATGCTGCAGCGAATGGCTGCCCTCGGCGGACAGGAAGCCACGGCTATTCGTGTCCGAGTTGAGATACAGCACCGCCTTGTGCTTGAGTTCATCGGCGTGCGTCTCGGCCCATTCGGTCGAGCCGAGCAGGCCGGGCTCCTCGCCGTCCCAGCTTGCGTAAACCAGCGTGCGCGCAGGCTTCCAGCCCTGCTTGACCAGCGCGCCAATTGCCTGTGCTTCGGCCATCAGCGCGACATTGCCGGATAGCGGATCCCAGGCGCCGAACACCCAGCCATCGTGATGGTTGCCGCGCACGACCCACTCGTCTGGTAGCTGCGCGCCGCGCATGACGGCGATGACGTCGTAGACCGGCTTGCGCGTCCATTCCGATTCGATTTTCAGGTGCACCTTCGCTGGGCCCGGGCCGATGTGATACGTGATCGGCAACGAACCGCGCCAGTTTGCCGGTGCAACTTCGCCCGCCAGCGCGGCCAGCAGCGGCTGCGCATCGCCGTAGGAGATCGGCATCACCGGGATCTTCAGGACCGTCTTTGCGTCACCGATCGCAAGGCGTTTAGCGTTTGCCGTGGCGCCGACGCCCGGCGTCAGTGGATCGCCCGGATACAAGGTCATGTCGGCGACCGAGCCGCGCTGCACACCGTCGGCCGGACGCCAGCCACCTTTTGGATAAACGTCGCCCGCGGCATAGCCGTCGTCGTGCGGGTCGGAATAGATAAGACAGCCGACCGCGCCGTGTTCGTAGGCGAGCTTGGGCTTGAGGCCACGCCAGCCTTGTCCGTAGCGCGTGATGACGATCTTGCCCTTGACGTCGACACCGTGCCGCGCAAGTTCCTTGTAGTCGTCGGGCATGCCGTAATTGACGTAGACGAGATCCGCCGTGACGTCGCCGTCCGCACCGAAGACGTTGTACGGCGGCAGACCGCCGTCGGTCTTGGTCGAGGTCGAGTCGCCGGCAATCGGCGGCTCCTTCAAACTGGCGCTGAAGTGGGTCGGTTCGAGCAGTTCCAATACATGCGATTTCGGCGTCGGATACAGCACGTCGAACGTCTCGATGTGCGCGTCCCAACCCCACTCCTTGAACTTGGCCAGCATGAAGTCGGCGTTGGCCTTGTCGTGCGGCGAACCCACTTGGTTGGGTTGCGCCGACATCTGGCGCAGCCACTCGCGCTGGTCGTCCGCCTTGAGCTGCGCATCGAAGCGTTGTTCGAGCGCGCGCTCGGTCGCGGCGCCCTCATTGCTGAATCCCAGCAGCGGCACGTTGGCGTTGTCCGCTGCGGTGACGCCACCTGCGACAGTCAACAGCAACGGAATGACAACAGACAGGATCGAGCGGGTGGAACGAAGCATGGGCAGACTCCCGAGTGAGCGATCAACGCAGACAGCGCGCAAGAATACCCCGTCGTCCGTCAATTAACCTCACTTGGCCATGCTTTATCGAACGCCGGATCACGGTAGACCGATGCGCCTTCGAGCAGGGTCAGCAGCACGCGCACCTCGTGCAGAGCCATCGGATCGACGCGGCGAAGGTCGCGATCGAGCACGATCAGATCGGCGGATTTTCCCGGTGTGATGGAGCCGCTCTCTTGTTCCAGCCGCAACGCCCAGGCGGCATCCGTGCAATAGCTGCGCAGCATCTGCATCAGCGACACGCGTTGCTCGGGATGCCAGCTCGGCGCGCTGCCGTCCAGCGGACGCCGGGTAATGCCGATCTGGATTGCGGCCAGCGGATTCATGATGGGCGCAGGCCAGTCGCTGCTGGCAACGAGCCGCGCACCGGCGTCGACCAGGCTGCGGATCGGCACCAGCAGCCGCGCGCGCGTGGGGCCAAGTTTGCGTTGCGCATCCAGGTTGACCGGGTCCGCCCATGCCCACGCGGGCTGCACGTTAGCAATTACTCCCAACGCGGCGAATCGCGGCAGGTCGGCAGGATCGACGAGTTGGTCGTGGGCCAACTGGTCGCGTCGATCGCGCGCGCCGTTGGCGGCTATTGCACGCGCGATCGCATTGAGACCGGCATGCACGGCACCATCGCCCATCACGTGCATGTGCACGTCGAAACCGTCGTGGTCGAGGCGCTTCACGAATGCGTCGAGATGCTTGCTGTCGATGAACGGCGTGCCGTGTGTATCGGGAGCATCGAGATAAGGTTCGAGCAGCGCCGCCGTGTGCAAGCCGATTTCGCCGTCGACAAAAATCTTGGCCACGTCGGCGCGCAAGCGCTTGCCATGAATCGAGTCGCGCGCCTGACGCATCGCATCGATCTGCGCAATTCCCGCTTCCGGAACGATGCGCTGCGCGGCAACGATACGCACGCTCAGTTCGCCGGCGGCGTCCGCGGCACGGTACGCGTCGAGCATGTCGCGATCGACGCTTGCATCGAGGATCGACACGATGCCGAAACGGTTGGCCATGGCAGTCGCCTCATGCAGCGCCTGGCGGTACTCGGTGGACGTCGGGCGCGGCCAGGCGTGCCGAACCGCCTCCATTGCCTTACCGCGCACCATGCCCGTGGCCTCACCGGTCGTGCGGTCGCGATCGATGTCGCCGAATGGCAAATCACCCGCTTTTCGATCGAGACCGGCAAGCTTGAGCGCGCGCGAATTCACGCGCAGCGAGAAGCCGGGACCAATGGCGATTGCGAGCGGCCGGTTCGGCACGAGGCGATCCAGCTTGCGCCGGTCGAGCAGGGAAGACGTTGCCAGCGTCTCGGAAAGACCGTTGGCGATCAGCCATGGCGACGACGGCGACCGATGCGCGCAGGCGGTGAGCGCATCGACGACGCCTTGCGCGGTTGCAACGTCATCCAGCGCGCACCGCAGCAGACGCATGCCGCCGGACATCGGATGCATGTGCGCATCGTGAAATGCGGGCATCAGCATCCGCTCTCCAAGATCGATCACATGCGTGTGCTCGCCGATATAGGCGGCGATGCCCGGCGCGTCGCCAACGAATACGATGCGACCCGAACGCACGGCAACGGCGGTTGCGCGCGACGTGGCTGCATCCAGAGTGAGGATCGCGCTGCCGCGAAAAATCCAATCCGCCGGCTCGATGCCAGCAGATGCGACCCCTCCCTGCCACACAATCAGCAGCATGATCAGCGCGCGGCAAACCCAGCCGCGCGATTCATGCGAACAGTAGCCCGTCGAAGGCAGCGGGCGGGCGAGCGTGCTCCTCGTCATCGCAGTAATCCGAGGTGTCTTTGGAAAACAGGAGCAGGGTACAGCGAGATACGCATAGCGCCTGCCAAGGGTGCCGTTTTTCTTGTGGCGTGGTTCTGGCCGCCGGACGGACGCTGCCGTCTGGTCTTGTCGTCGAAGCGCGTATTCCATTCGAGGCTGCCCTCGAACGGGGTCGCGTCATGGACCCTTCGCGGCGCTCATCCCACACTCGAAGTCGGTTTCGCCGAGCGACCTGCACCCTTGCGGCCAGCCTTTCTCGCGCCAATAGCGAACGAAACCGTATTCGGCCAGTTTCTCCTTGACCCTTGGGTCGCGCAGCAGGGAAAGGCCGGCTGATGGCTGCCTGCTGTACGCGTCGGCGAAAAAATACGTCTGGTCCATCGGTCCAGCCAGGCTGAAATAGTCTACATAACCGGCCCCATCGCCACGGGCCACCAGAAAATTCGCAACCTCAGCGGGTGGCAAGCCTTTCAGTGCCGCGCGCGCGGTCTGTTCGCCCACATTGGCATCCCCCTGCACCCAAGGCATCAAGACTTGCAGCAGCTTTCCGTCAGCCGGATATTGGGCCTCAATATCAGCCACAGCCTTGCCCACTTCATCGCCGCGCGAATTTGCCAAGGCATAGTTGAGCGCTCCAAACCTGCTATCGGTGTTGTTCGGGTCAAGAACGCGCAGTCGGCGCAATGATGACTCCACGTCCAGGCGATTGTCCACGGCAATCGCAGCCGCAAGCCGACGCATCCAGCCAACAATGAAATACGGATCGAGCGTTACCAACTGGTTCGTGGCCTGCAGCGACTCGTTGGGGCGCCCGACCAGATACATCAACTCCGAATAATCTTCGCGTGCGTCTGGATAACTTGGATCAAGCGCGATGCTGCGCAGGTAATGCCGCTCGGCGGCTGCGTAATCAAAGCGCTCTCGAGCAACGTTGGCCAGCACGTGTTCGGTTGCCGCCGAATCCGGCGCCAGTTTCTGCGCCTGCGCAGCCGCTGTGGCCGCCTTGGCCAGCCACTCCCTGGCTTGCGCCTGATCCATCGGTTCGTACCAGTAAATGGTGTCCTCGGCCAACGACACGGACGACCAGCCTTCAGCAAACTGCGGCACCTTGGCCACCGCCGCCTCGAAATGTTCGATCGCAGCGGGAAGATCCTGGCGCGCCCGCAGCAACGCACGGCCCTTGAGGTATTCGTCATAGGCCGCCGGGTCCACTGGCGCGCGCACAGCCAACTGCTTTGTGACTCCGAGCGACTGGGTAAGCTGCGCGCCAATATGCTGGGCGATATCGTCCTGCAGAGCGAACACGCCTTCGAGTTTGCGGTCGTAGGTTTCCGACCAGACGTGGAAACCGTCGGCCACACGGATGAGCTGGGCTGTCACCCGGATGTCGTCGCCGTCGCGGCGTACGCTGCCTTCGACGATATTGTTTACGTTGAGCTTGTGGCCGATGTCGCGGACGTCGCCACCCTTGCCCTTGAACTGGAACACCGAGGTGCGTGCAACCACCTTCAGTCCGGGCACTTTGGCCAGCACGTCGAGCAGCTGCTCGGTCATGCCGTCCGAGAAATAATCCTGCTTCGGATCGCCGCTCATGTTGTCGAACGGCAGCACCGCGATGGAATGCGGATCGCTGACCGCGAGCGAGGAGGGCGTCGCGCTATCGCCCTTGCGAAAGCTCGGCTGGGCGTAGAAATACCAACCGAAGGCCAGCGCGACCAACAACCCCGCCACCACGAAAAATCGCTTGCTGCCGGAAGTGGACGCGTCAATCTTCACGCCCTCAGGCGTGATGTCGAATACCCAAGCCGTAACCAACGTGACCGGGAAGCCGATCAGGCACAACAGGATAAATACGCGCAGCACCCAAGGTGGCGCATCGAAAGCCGGAAATCCAATCGATACTGCCTGTATCGCCAGCCACGCAACGACCACGTAGGCGGCGCCAATCTTGAACACCTTGCGGCGCTTGAGTTCGTCGAGCAGGCTCATGAATCAGTCACAGGCGTAACCTTCCTACTCTATCTTGCTACCGATATCCGGCGGACCATACTTATCCCAGTGATCGACGAACCCGCATAAAGCATCGCTGGGTGTATCACATTGCGACGCTGGTGTTCGGCGAGCAGTGTCATTTCGGGAAACCCATCTTCATCACCACCGCGGCGGAGCAAGCTTGCGTTGCTTCAGACGTTGCAGAAATCCCATTCTTTTCCCCTGCCACTACGTCGATGGACCCTGCGTCTTGGCCCAGTAATGCACGTCTGGCAAACCTTTGAAATCTGCATCCTGGGTCCAGACTTTCGCGCCGGCCTGGAGCGCCGTCGCGTAGACGATGCTGTCAGCCAGCGGTAGCTTGTGGCGCAATCCCAGCTTGGCCGCGCGCAAGGCCAATGCGGCATCAAGTTCCACGACCTTGCTTTGCTGCATGACCGACACGTACTGCAGCGCGCTGGACTCGTCACGTTGCTGGCTGACACGCTTGAACACCTCCAGCAAGGTGATCGATGGCACCAGCAAATCGTCGGGCTGCTCGACAGGCTTGGCGAAGTGCTTGGCGTTCGGTCCATCGGCGAAATATTCCAGCCACGCCGAGGAGTCGACCACGTTCATGCGGGCATTCTCATACGCGATCGCGGTCGCGCGGCACCGAGGTGTCGATGCCCCGCAATGAACCACGCAAGGATTTGCTTGAACGCAGCGGAATCATTTCGATGCGATCCTCAAACAGCACCACCTGCAACTTGGTTCCAGGCACCAGTTCCATGGCCTCGCGCACATCCTTTGGAATCACAACCTGGAACTTGGGTGACACCGTGACGGCGGACATGCAGCACCTCTTCCATATCGATAGTAAAATCGTATTACGCCGGTGTTATCGATGTCAATGCGAACTGCTCTGGTCACGCGGCAACCGTCAGACGGCTAAGTTTTTTTCTTGCGCGACCGTCATTTCCCGCAGACACCCAGAAGCGCTCCCGAAAGGATGCATCCCCCAAACAGCAGGGTATTGCCGATGCATAAACAGGGCCCGCGCATACGTTGCAAACGCGTTTGCATTCATCGCGAAGTCAGCCCGCGCCATCTATAAATTTCGCACCTGCAATTTTGCAGGCCTGCAAGAGAGGGAGCGCACTCGTGGACAAGAATCGTATCCAGGGCGAGAAAAAGGAAATCAAAGGCGCAGTCAAGGAAGGTGTCGCCAAGGTGACGGGAAATACCAGCAAGGAAATCGCAGGCAACATCGAAAAGAATGCGGGAAAGATGCAGAAGGAAGTTGGCAAAGCTGCAGACAAGGCTCGCCGAGACCAGCGTCGTTGAGCATCGGCCAAGATACTGTACTGCCATAGGGGAGGACAGGGTTTTCTGTCTTCCCCTTTCCATCCATAGCTTGTGCTGATCATGGTAAGCACCTCGCTTTAGCTGGGAATCCCTGACGTCGCCTGGAGCATCGATTGCGCTACTCGCACGGACGGAGATCGTCGAATGCGTTCATGATTTGTAAATTCGTCATCCGTGATCGTCGCTGCGCTGGTGGCGGATAGTTCGAGGACATCGTCGATACCTTCTCGACAGAAACTTGCAGACGAACCAAGGGGAATCTGAAATGCAAACTCAAGTGAGTGAGCGCGTAGCTTCGACGGCACTCTTGAACGATGATGCCAATCATTCCGGTGTTAGCTGGGCGGCCATTTTCGCCGGTGCGGCCGCAGCGGCGTCACTGTCCTACATCCTCGTCATCCTGGGTTTCGGCCTGGGACTTTCATCGATGTCGCCATGGACCAGCAGCGGCGCAGATGCCAAGGCGCTCGGCGTCGCGACCATCGTGTGGGTAGCGTTGACCCAGATAGCCGCTTCCGCACTCGGCGGCTACATGGCCGGTCGCCTGCGGGTCAAGTGGACCAACGTGCATAGCGATGAAGTTTATTTCCGCGACACCGCGCATGGATTTCTGAGCTGGGCGGTGGCGTCGCTGGTTGTCGCCGCGTTCCTCGCATCCGCGATCGGCACCGTCCTGAGAGGCGGCGCCCAAGTGGCGGGCGCGGCAGTCGCAAGTGCTGGCGCGATGGCCAAGACGGCCGTCGAGCAGGTCGCGCAACAAGAGGACAACGGCACCGGTTACTTCGTCGACTCGCTGTTTCGCCGCACCCCTGACGCAGCGGCAGCCGCTACGACAACATCCGATGCGACGTCGATGGTGACGTCGCAGCAAAACGTTGCCGCCACGCACGCCGAAGCCGCCAGGATATTCGTCAATGACCTCAAGACCGGCGCGCTCGCACCCGCCGACAAGCAGTATCTCGGACAGGTCGTAGCCAATTCGACGGGCCTTTCCCAATCGGACGCCGAGCAGCGCGTGGACGCATCTTTCAATTCATTGAAACAGTCCATTGATTCAGCGAAGGCTACCGCCAAGCAAGTAGCCGACGATGCGCGCAAGGCCTCCGCACATGCGGCGCTGTGGATGTTCATCGCATTGCTTTGCGGCGCCTTCTTCGCGAGTCTCGCGGCAACTCTTGGCGGACGTCGTCGCGATCTGATTATTCGCTGATTGGTGGCTCTGCCCTAACAGGAGAAAATGTCATGCGTTCCTTGCTTTTGTTGATTCTCGGCGTCCCCATTCCGATCATCCTGTTGATCGCCTTGTTCTTGCACTAGGCCGAAACGCGAACACGGGGTCAGGTTCACTTCAGGCATCAAGCTTGGTGAACCTGACCCCGTTCTTTTCGCGCGGCGTTCAGGCAGCGTGGCCACCCCACGCGACGATCACCAACAGTACAAATCCCACCACTGCGAGTGCCGCGTGTCCGAGCAGCACTGCGCGCGGCAGCAACTGATTGCGCAACTGATAGACCAGGTTCATCGTGACGCCCCCAAGCGCTGCGATGACGAAGAGCGCGAGCGCCCAGGCTGCGAGCATCGGAACACCGACCGTGAAGGTCGCATAAGCCAGCAGAGTCAGGCCTGCCGCAGCAAGAAGACCATGCAGCATGGCGAGCCAACTTGGTGGATTCACCCCGCGCATGAGGCGCACAAAGGCCATCGTCAATCCGCCGAGAGCGGACAACGCAAACAAAACAGCGGAAACCTGAAGCATCGTCAACATATTCATGGGCAATTCCCCTTCCGTAAGCGAACTCGACTATAGCGTTGATCGCGTGGCGAAATAAGCTGGTACAGAATATTGGCGCGCAGACGATTTCCACGCGCAGTTCGTTGTCCAGAGCCGCACTCTTGGCACTGATCCCGGATCAGTCTGACATCGACTTCATGCAGTTGACCACCCATGGTTTGCTGTAGCGGTCGATGTATTCGCTCCAACGATGAGCACGTTGCAAAATAGCAGAACCAGGGTCGATCACCTTTCCTGGACGGCGCCTGTCGCAAGCGAAAGAATTGCCGTTTCCGCCGGGTCAATTGAAGCGCCGGATCAGGAATTCCTCAATGCGCACGACCGCCGTTTGCCTTGCATGCATGCTTGTCGTGATTCCGGTTGCTCGCGCAGATTGCAGCGTCCGCAGCGGTGCGGCACGCGCACATCTGGTCGAGCTGTACACCAGCGAGGGCTGCAGTTCGTGTCCGCCGGCGGATCGCTGGCTGAGCGCATTGCCGGCGAATGCGCAACTGATCCCGCTCGCGTTTCATGTCGACTACTGGGATTCGTCGAGCTGGACTGATCGCTTCTCCGATCCGCGCTTTACGCAGCGCCAACATTCGCTCGCTGCACGCTCGAACAGTTCGCTGATCTACACGCCAGAGATCGCCGTCGATGGCCGCGAGTGGCGCGCCTGGAGTTCCGGGAAGCCGCCGCCGCTGACGACGGCGCAGCCTGTCCAACTCGTCCTGCAGATTGATCCCGGCCAGTCCCTGCATGTGCACCTCGAAGCGATGCCCGCAGTGGGAGCCGATGCGACCTCGTTTGTCGCATGGTTCGCGCTAAGTGAAGACAAACTCACATCGGCAGTGCGCGGCGGCGAGAATCGCGGTGTCGAATTGCATCACGATCATGTCGTGCGTGCGTTTGTCGGGCCGCTGAAACTCGCGCAGGCGCAGGCGACGATAAACATGCCGACCGATGTCCAGCGCGATCACGCGAGCGTCATCGCGTTTGTGTCGCGCGTTGACGGCGGTGAAGTCGCCAACGTCGTACAACTCCCGCTGCAGGCATGCACGTCTCCCGACAAGGGCTGAGTCAAGCGCGCTGCGACAGCCGGCTGTTCACGCGCCTGCTGTATCTATCCCTTTATCCACTCGTATAAACCGCAAGTGGCAGGCTCAATGTTGGGGAGCCGCATCGCGAACAGCCGGCTTAATCGAATCCGTTCGCGAAAATCACGTCGCCTACAAAGAAGGTGTGGTTATAGGTGACGCTCTCATAGGTTGCACGCAGGTGCCACAAACCGGTAGGTGCGTCTGACGGCAGCATGTAATACCAATACCAGTACGCCGCAGCGTAATACGGATCAGGCTTTGAATCCGACATCTTGAATGACCAGGTCGCAAACGTGGTTCCATTCGGCCTCAATACTGTGAACGTGGTGACCTGCGCAGGGAGCTGGTCACGATAATAGGCGGCGAAATACACGGTCTGGTTCGGCAGGAAGCGATCGGAAAGATTGGGTGTTTCGTCGATCGGGTTCGGGCAGTTGGGGGCGGGATTGTCATGGTAATCGGGTGGCGCG
>JBDUED010000056.1:0-12537 GCA_040002595.1 Dokdonella sp.
GTTGACTGGTTGCGCAAGACGGACGCATCGCCGGAATTGATCGGCCTGTACATCGCCGCCAACGGCGGGCGGGTGCGCGAAAACGGCGCGCTGCTCGAAGGCATCCAGGAAATCCTCGAGGAAGACATCAAGTCATTCGCGGCGATCAAGGGCGGCAATGACAGCCTCCCCAAGGCAATGGCGGATGAACTTGGCAAACGCGTATTGACCGGCGCTCGGGTCGAGAGCATCCATCGGTTCGATGATCGGATCGAAGTCGTCGCACGTCACGAAGGCGAGGAAGATCGCCCGTATCGTTACGTCGCCGATCAAGTGGTCTGCGCGCTTCCGGCCACCCTCCTGCGCGACATCCCGATCGAACCAGCTTTGCCTCAGCTGCATCGCGAAGCACTCGCAGCGGTGCAATACAGCCGCGCATCCAAAACCGTCATTCAAACCCAAACGCGATTCTGGAAAGATCTGGGCGTGACCGGCCTGGTAATTGCCGGCACCGATACCTCGGCCGAGCGGGTGTGGGATGTGGGCGTGCTGCAGGACGGATCGATGGGCCTGCTGCATCAGTACTGCATGGCCGGTCACGACGAGCTCGACCGTTTGTCGGCGCCAGCGCGCTGGCAGCGCACCGCGGCCCTGTTATCGGGTGTGCTGCCTGGGCTTTCCGAACAGACCGTTTACGCCAGTCACTGGGATTGGTCGCAGCAACCGTGGGTCAAGGGTGGCATCCCGAATCTGCGCCCGGGCACTGGGGCTTATCTTCGAGTGCTGCCACGGGCGGCGGGCCGACTGCATTTTGCCGGCGATTACACGACGATTTGGGCAGGATGGATGCAGGGCGCGATTCAATCGGGAGTGCGCGCGGCGCAGGAAATCGACCCCGTGATCGGATGGCAATCGTCCGCGCAGAGCGATGTCAATCGCGTAACAGAAATGCAGGCGGTGGCGATCCTGTCGCGAGATGGCCGCGCTGCCGCGGTCTGTGACCCGACGCGCAGGGCAATGCTGTGGCCTCGACACCTCTGAGTGACCGCGCGAATGATCGGACCCTTGCTGTCAAAACGACCACGACCGCGCATCCGAAACGACACGATCACCCCGGCTTGCATACACTGATGGGAGCAGGGTCGCCAAGCGGGTTGCCGCTTTCGGGTTCCCGCAGCAGTATGTGACCTGACGATTCATCAAGCGCAACCGCTTCAGGCGGTATGCGGCGTAAACCGATTTCCAGGAGATCACGTGAAAGCCCCAAGCATCATGATTACAAAACGAGACGCCGACCGACTGGATCTCCTGTTGGAGGGTCTGTCGGGAAAAACGTTTCCAGGCAAGGCGCAACTGGAGGCGGAGCTGAGCCGGGCATCCATTGTAGATTCCAAGGATGTCCCGCCAAACGTTGTGACCATGAACTCCACGGTCGTGTTCAGGACCAGTGATGGCAAGGAGTTTTCCCTGAAACTTGTTTACCCTCAGGATTCGGACGGCTCTCCGGAAAAACTGTCGATTCTCGCTCCGATCGGCAGCGCTATTCTGGGTCTGAAAGAGGGCGATTCAATCGCATGGTCCGTTCACGGAGGAACGTCGGTGGAAGTAAAAATCATCCGGGTAGCCGAACAGCCGGAACGCGACGGAAATTATTCACTTTAGGCGCTGACCGATAATTCACTCAGGCCGCCGCCGCGGCACTACTTGGCTCACGCGCCAGGCGCTGCTTGGAAGATCCCATGAAGTACCTCATTGCACTGTTTGCCCTGGCCCTGCCGATGACACTTCAGGCGGCAGCCCCCTCGGGCGAACATCTCGCCTACACCGTCGGCGGCGTTAACTGCCACCATCAGACCGACAAGCACATCATCAACGCCCCGCCGTTGCTGATCGTCAAAGCCTATTCCCTTTCAGAGTTTCGCAAGCTCATGAAAACAGGCACAACGAAGACCGGGCGCGACATGGCCGCTCAAGGCAGCGTCATGGGCTTCGTCGCAAAGGAGCAGTTCTCTCATTTCAATGATGCAGAAGTGTCCGCGCTATAGCACCCCATCTATATGCGTCTGTGGTCGTTGCACCCCCACTATCTGGATGGAAAAGGTCTGGTCGCGCTGTGGCGGGAGGCTTTGTTGGCCCGTGCCGTGCTTCGCGGCGAGACGCGTGGTTACACGCATCACCCCCAACTCGAACGCTTCACCGCGCACGCCAGTCCACGCTTGGCAATCAATGCTTACCTAGCCGCCGTGCATGCCGAAGCAATGTGTCGCGGCTACAACTTTGATGTGAGCAAGGTAGGTCCGGTTCGGCCCATAGCGCGTATTGCCGTTGCCAAAGACCAGGTCCACTACGAGTGGCAACACCTTCTGCAAAAGCTTGAGACCCGCAGTCCGTTTCTCTTTGCAAAGTGGCGCGATGTCACTGATCCGAGGTGCCATCCACTCTTTCGCTTGCGAGCTGGTCCGGTCGCATCGTGGGAGCGGACGTAAACAAATCGAAACCGGTGCGCGCAACTTGATCGCGCTAACACCGCCCTGCCCGCACGCCACGTCTTCGGGGCTATGCTGCGGCGTGCGCACAGCGCCGACTGGTGAAACGACTGATGACAGCGAAATTGAAATCGAAAGCCCCGGCAAATGATGAGGCTGCTTCAGCGAACATTACCCAGCGGATAGAAGACTTGGGGGATTGGAGAGGAGACACGCTTGCTGACGTTCGCAGGCTCATCCGCGCTGCCGACCCCGGCATTCAGGAGGAGTGGAAATGGATGGGCACGCCCGTGTGGGCCCATGACGGCATCGTCTGCACCGGGGAGTCGTACAAGCAGGTGGTGAAGCTCACGTTCGCTCGCGGAGCTTCCATCAAGGACCCGAAGAAGTTGTTCAATTCCAGCCTCGACGGAAATACGCGGCGTGCGATTGATCTTCGCGAAGGGGAGAAAATCAACGAAGCTGCGTTCAAGCAACTCATCCGCGCCGCGGTGGCGGCCAACTCCGCAGCGCATGCTCAACGGAAAATCAGGAAACCATAAGCCTGCATCGGCGTGACCCAGACACGCTCCACGAACCGGCACTGCCCGCTCACTTGGCTGGCGCACACGACAGTCTCCAGCCAACAGCCCTCATGTACGGCACAGCACGTGTCCATCAAAGTTATCGACTCGCAGGCAGCACAAAGGATGCTGCGGCTGCATCAGCTGAACGAAGGTTCGCGCAGCGCGACCGCACACGTGTCCAGCATCTTGATATCACCGCCCCGGGCATCAGGTTTCACGGGTTGCGCCCATGATGCGCATGACGAGGACCTTCGATGATCCGCAAACTCAAATCCGGCGAATACCGGTTGTACTCGCGCAAGAAGGATGCGAAAACCGGCAAGCGCCGCAATCTCGGCACGTTCCCCAACCGCGAATCGGCCGCGAAGCACGAACGCGACGTGCAATATTTCAAGCGACATTGATCGTCTATCCGCGATGTCGGCCAATGCCGCGCAATTACACATCCGCTGCAGGAGTTCACGCATGGCAAGAAACGTTCTGGCGCGCAGGGTCGAAGGCACGTCCACGGGTTCGCTCAGCGATCGGCTGGGTCGAGCCATCCTCGAAATCGCTGGCCGCGTACCGCAAAGCGACGAACACAAAAGCCGCGGTCCCGAGCATCGCGCGCGGGCGATTGCCGCCGCCGCTGCCAACAAGGCCGCGCTCGCGGCCGGTACGCTGGCATTGCCGCCGGGTCCGTTCGGTTGGCTCACGATCGTGCCCCAGCTGGTCGCCATCTGGCACATCCAGCGCCAGATGGTCGCTGACATTGCCGCTGCATTCGGGGTCAGTGCGGAACTCACCCGCTCGCACATGTTGTATTGCCTGTTCCGTCACGCGGCGGCACAGGCCCTGCGCGATGTCGGCGTGCAGGTCGGCGCACGCCTGCTGGTCCAGGACGTTCCGCTGCGCGTGATCGAGCGCGCCGCCGCGAAGATCGGCGTCAGTGTGTCGAAACGGCTGGCCGGTAGCAGCATCGCACGCTGGCTGCCGGTGATCGGCGCCCTCGGCGTCGGCGCGTATGCCTACTACGACACGGGGCAAGTGGCGCGCACCGCAATCGCGCTGTTCGGCGGCGGCGACATGCCGGCAGAGAAGGTGACGCGGCGCGTGCGCAGGAAATCCGCTTGACCCGCTGCACAGTCGGAGCGCTTTTCAG
Organism: Dokdonella sp.; assembly: GCA_040002595.1. Classification (GTDB taxonomy): domain Bacteria; phylum Pseudomonadota; class Gammaproteobacteria; order Xanthomonadales; family Rhodanobacteraceae; genus Dokdonella_A. The sequence continues at coordinate 4,173 of JBDUED010000056.1, forward strand.
GGGTCGGGCATCGCGTTCAATCGGCTCGTGCCGCGATCGTGAGCACGCTCTTGTCGGCGACATGCTTGCGTCAGTGCTTGTCCGATGAAACCGATGTGCCGACAACGAGCAGCTTGCGCCCAGTGGCGCGCAGAGTTGTGTTGAGCGCGGCCAGGCGGGTCGTGGTGAGCTGCGCCCATTCGTCGAGCACGCCTTGCAGCAACGGTTCGAGGGCGACGTAGCCGGCCAGTGCGTCCGGACTGGGCGAGGCATCTGCGCTTTGCGCCGCGTCGAAGAGCTTGGTCAGCGCATCGACGACAAAGCGCAAGCTCGCCTTCGATTTCGCGGGATACGCCCACGCATTTTGCGGGTTGCCGGCGTCGGTGATCGACGCGAGTGCGACGAGTTGCGCGTCGAACGAATCAAGCGCAGCCGCCAGATCTCCGTTGGCGTGGTTTCGTTCTTCCATGAGCCGCGCATGCAGCACTTTCGCCTGTTCCACGGGTGCGACTAACCGCGCCTGGGCGGCCTCAACCTTGCGCGCGAACGCAAACTGCTGCGCGTAGCCGGCATCGGAAAGCGTCACGCGTGGATCGGGCGCCACCTGCAAGGATTGCTGCATGCGCTTGCCATCGACGATCAACTCGATCGTGTAGGTTCCCGGTGGGGCCCATGCGCCCTCCGCATCGGATTTGTCGGCGCGCGCGTAATGCAGCGGCCAGATGAAGCGATGCATGCCGACGCTGGTCGCCAATGGCGTCGGTTGTTCAATCCATTCGGTCGCGAATTCACTTTTTCGCGGATCGACGATGGCTGCCGGTTGTGCGCTTGAATAGTGGCGCACCAGCGCGCCTTGCGCGTCTCGAATCGACAGCTCCAATGGGCGTTTTGCGGGGCGGTTGAGCACGTAATCGATCGCTGCGCCAGCAGGCGGATTGGCCGCCATCGGTTCGTCCTTTGGCAGCGGCGTGCCGTTGAATGCGGAGATGCGCGTGCGGATCGCCGTGGCCGGTGCATACAGCCAGGCATCGGCCTTGCCGACCCGCGCATCGGCTTGGCGCAATGGCGCGATGTTGTCCATGATCCAGAAGCCGCGACCATGAGTCGCAATCACCAGATCGTCGCCGTGCACATCGATGTCGCGTACCGAGGTGCGCGGCAGATTCGCCTGCAAGGTCTGCCAATGATCGCCGTCGTCGAACGAGACAAGGATGCCGAGATCCGTACCCGCGTACAGCAGACCTTTGCGTTGGGGATCCTCGCGCACCGCATTGACGAAATAGCCATCAGGTATGCCACTGACGATCGACTGCCAGGATTTGCCGCCATCGTGCGTGCGCAGGATGTACGGCTTGCGATCGTCGAGGCGATGGCGATCGATCGCGACATACGCGCTGTCTGCATCGAAATGTGACGCCTCGATGAGGCCGACCTTCGACCACGCCTCCAGAGTCGATGGGGTTACATTGTCCCAATGTTCACCATTATCGCGCGTACGCCAGACCAACCCGTCGTCGGTTCCGGCCCAGAGCAATTTCGCGTCCAGCGGCGACGGTGCGATGGCATACACCACGCCGCGCCGGTCGCCGATGCCTTGGTGGTTGGCTGCGCTCGGCGCATCGAGATTGGGCGGTACCTCCGGATGTTCACGTGTCAGATCGGGACTGATTGCAGCCCAATGCGCGCCGCCATCATCCGTTCGCCACACCTTCTGATTGCCGAAATACAGCGCCTTGCTGTCCTTCGGCGAAAACACCAGCGGCAAGGTCCAGGTGCGCCGATACATATCCGGTTCGGCCAGGGTCGGATCGATCGAACGCACTTGCTCCGTGCGCAGGTCGAGCTTGTCGACCTCGCCACCGTAAACGATATCGGGATCGTTCGGATCTGGCGCGATCATGCCCGCTTCGCCACCGGCCGTGATCTCGCGGAATGCACGCATGCTGATGCCGTCGCGCTCGCCGGTTCGGCTCGGCAATGCGGCCGCTCCCGAATCCTGTTGTGCGCCGTAAACGCTGTACGGAAAGTGGTTGTCGGTGGAGACGTGATACATCTGCGCGGTCGGCTGGTTGTGCCAGCTCGACCATGTGGCGCCCCCATTCAAGCTCACGATCGCGCCTTGATCGACGGCCAGCGCCTGACGCTCGGGATTGGCCGGATCGATCCATAACTCATGGAAGTCGTCGCCGGTGTTGTCCCCCTTGAGCGCGATGAAATGGGCGCCGCCGTCGTCCGAGCGCAACACGATGGTATTGGGCAGGTACACGCGATCGGCGTTTTTCGGATCCACCGTGACGCGACCGAAATACCAGCCGCGCTGCCAGATGCGCGCATCCGAACTCATCTTGCGCCAGTGCACGCCGGCGTCGTCCGAGCGATACAGGCCGCCCGTATCGTCGGCGAGTTTTTCGCTGTCGACGATGGCGTAGACGCGTTTTGGATCGCTGTGCGCAACATCGATGCCGACGCGGCCGACATGCGCCGGAAAACCGTTGCCTTCGATTTTGGCCCAGTGTTCACCGCCGTCACTTGATTTGTACACACCGCTCCCCGGTCCGTTGGCCGGCGGATAGATGTTCCACGGCGTGCGCCGCGTCTGCCACAGACTCGCGTAGATCACTTGTGGATTTGCAGGCTCGAAGGCGAGATCGATCGCGCCGGTTGCGTCGCCTTCGCCGAGCACGCGGGTCCAGCTGCTGCCGCCGTCGCGCGAACGGAACACGCCGCGCTCCGTGTTGGGGCCATACGGATGACCGAGCGCGGCTACAAACACGACGTTTGCATCGCGCGGATCGACCAGTACGCGCGCGATCTGCTGGCTGTCGGCGAGACCGATTTTCGTCCATGTCTTGCCGGCGTCGAGCGACTTGTACATGCCATCGCCCTGCGCGATGTCCGAACGCATGTCGGCCTCGCCACTACCGACGTAAAGCACCTTTGGATCCGATGGCGCGATGGCGAGTGCGCCAATCGAGCCAACCGGCTGGCTATCGAAAATCGGCTGCCAGGTGCGGCCGGCATCCTTTGTTTCCCACACGCCGCCGTTGACCGCGCCGAAGTAGAAATGCTGCGGCTGCCCCGGCACGCCCGCAATGGTCAGCACGCGTCCACCGCGGAACGGGCCGATCAGGCGCCAGTCGAGTGCGCCGAACGCAGAGGCGTCGACCTGCGCCATGGCGTTGCTGCCAAGCACCGCCAGCAACGCGCCTAAAACGATTCGCCAGAGCATGCGCAACTCCTCACTGTGCAAGACGGTGGCCGCTGGCGGCCAAACACCGATCATAGCGACCACCGCGCGCCTGCGGCTGTGACAAAAGGCATGGATGCGGTCGGCCCCGCTGTCCGACTGGCAGCGAATCGGGCAGGATGCAGCCAGCCACAGGATGTCATCGATGCTTGCCACCCCTGATTTTGTTGATGCGTCTTGTGCGCGCCGCCGGGCGGCGTCCTGCGCGACATTCTTCGCGCATTGCGCATGACGTTCTCGCCCGCACTTCAGCTTTCCGCTCTGGTCGCACTCGGCTTTGCCGCACAGTGGCTGGCGTGGCGCGTGCGCCTGCCGGCGATCCTGTTCCTGCTGCTGATCGGACTGGTGCTGGGCCCGGGCCTGCGCTGGCTCGATCCGGAAGCGGCCATGGGCTCGCTGTTTTTTCCCTTCATCACGTTTGGTGTCGCGATCATCCTGTTCGAAGGCTCGCTCACCTTGCGCTTCGACGAACTCGCCGGCGTTGGCGGCACCGTGCTGCGTCTGGTCAGCGTCGGTGCGCTGGTCACGCTGGTGGTGCTCGCCGCGGCCGCGCACTGGATTGCCGGCCTGCCGTGGGAAATTGCCGCGTTGTTCGGGGCGTTGACCTGCGTCACCGGCCCGACCGTGATCACGCCGATGATCCGCAGCGTGCGGCCGAATGCGCGCATTGCCAACGTGCTGCGCTGGGAAGGAATCGTGATCGATCCGCTCGGCGCATTGTTCGCGGTGCTGATCTACGAGGCGATCGCCTCACACCAGGATGGCCATTCGCTGCTGGTGTTCGGCCTCACCATTGTCGTCGGTGCGCTGGCCGGCACGCTCGGCGCACGTACGCTGGCATTGCTGCTGCGGCGCCAGTGGTTGCCGGAATATCTGCAAACCTACGCGACACTGGCGTTGCTGCTGGTGACCTTCGCGCTGGCCAACGAGATCGCGCACGAATCGGGCCTGCTCGCAGTGACCGTGATGGGCATGACCCTGGCCAACCAGCGCGAGCTGGTGATCGAGGAGATCCTCTCGTTCAAGGAACATCTCAGCACACTGTTGATCAGCGCGTTGTTCATCCTGCTTGCCGCGCGGCTCAAATGGCCGCTGCCGACCGGCGCACTCGGCGCGGGCATCGCGATCCTGCTTGTCGCTCAATTCGTCGCACGTCCACTGGCAGTGATCGCCAGCAGCATCGGCGGCACGCTGACGTGGCGCGAGCGCGCGCTGGTGGCGTGGATCGCACCGCGCGGCATTGTCGCCGCGGCGGTCTCGGCGCTGTTCGCCTTGCGTCTGGAACAACGTGGACTGGCTGGCGCGCAACTGCTGGTGCCACTCACGTTTGCGCTGATCATCGGCACGGTGGTGCTGCAGAGCGCGACCGCACGCCTGCTCGCGCAGCGCCTCGGCGTTGCGGCGACCGATCCACACGGCGTGCTGGTGATCGGCGCAAATCGTGTTGCGCGTGCGGTCGCCAAGGCGCTGGTCGAGCAGGGTGTCAAGGTACTCGTGGCCAGTGAAGACTGGTCCAACATCCGCGTCGCGCGCATGCAAAATCTGGATACCTGGTATGGCGATCCGCTGACCGAGCACGCCAGCCGTTCGCTGGATCTCGACGGCATCGGCCGCCTGTTCGCGATGTCCGCGCGCGGCGAACTCAACAGCCTCGCCTGCGTGCGGTACCGACCGGAATTCGGCCGCCAGCGCGTGTATCGCCTGCGCGTGCGCAACCGCGCGCAGGACGACAACGGCCGCCGCGATCACGCCGCCGCCATCCGGGTGCCCCGCCTGTTCGGCGACGACATCACGCTGACGATGCTGGAGGAACGCTTCGATCAGGACTGGCGGATCAAGAGCACGCGATTGTCCGACACGTTCGACCTTGATGCATTCCATGCCGAGCACGGCCATGATGCGCTGCGCCTGTTTGCCGTCGACGAACAAGGCCGCGTGCATACTGCCAGCGAAGATCGCGCGCTCGACATCCGCAGCGGCTGGACGCTGACCGCGCTAGTACCGCCGCGAAGCAACGGCGGCACAATCGGCCCAGCCTGATCCATTGCGAGCGATCGGAAAATCTTTGAATGACGCACTCACCACGGAGCTGTACCGATGAAACCGCAAACGATCGTCGTGCTTGGCGGCACCGGCTTCGTCGGCAGCCATCTGGTGCCGCTGCTACAGCGCGACGGCCATCGCATCACGTTGCTGTCGCGCCAACGAGAACGGCATCGCGAACTGGGCGTGTTGCCGCGGGTCGCGGTCGTCAGCGCGGATGTCCACGACGGCGACGTGCTTGCGCGCCATCTGGCCGGCGCCGATGTGGCAATCAACCTGGTCGGCATCCTCAATGAGCGTGGCAGCGACGGCAGCGGTTTCCGCAAGGCGCACGTCGAGCTCGTCGACACGCTCATTGGCGCGTGCGCGAGGGCCGGCGTCGCGCGCTTGCTGCAGATGAGTTCACTGCGCGCCGGCGAAGGCGACAGCCACTATCTGTCGACCCGCGGCGAAGCCGAGGTCCGCGTCAAAGCCTCTGCGCTGGCGTGGACCCTTTTTCGACCGTCGGTCATCTTCGGCCCTGGCGATGGCTTGTTTTTCCGTTTTTCCAAATTGCTGCGCATGACGCCGGTGCTGCCGCTGGCCCGCGCACACGCAACCTTCGCGCCGGTGTACGTCGGCGACGTGGCACAGGCTTTTGCGCGCGCCGTGATCCATCCGCACACGATCGGGCGTGTTTACGAACTGGCCGGGCCGCGCGAGATTGAACTGGGTGAGCTGGTGCGCTGGACCGCACGCATGATCGGCCGCCGGCGGCTGGTGATCGACCTCCCCGACGCGCTCGGTTATGCGCAAGCGTGGCTGGGCGAATGGCTGCCCGGCAAACCGCTCTCGCGCGACAATTTCCGCTCGCTGAAACTCGATTCAGTCGCGCGCGAAGACGGTCTCGCGGCGCTCGGCATCGTCGCCACGCCGATGGATGCGGTGATGCCGCGCCTGCTCGGGCTCGACAATCGCGCGCGCCGTCGCCCACGCAAAGCGTGACGACAACGCCGCGGACGCTGGCAGCCGCGCCAGCTCTGGCACAATCGACGCATGCGTACCTATCTGGTGGGCGGCGCGGTCCGCGACAAGTTGCTTGGACTCGATGGCGTCGATCGCGACTACGTCGTGGTCGGCGCGACGCCGGATGAGCTGCGCGCGCTCGGTTATCGGCCGGTAGGCAAGGATTTCCCGGTGTTCCTGCATCCGGAGACGGCCGAGGAACACGCGCTGGCGCGCACCGAGCGCAAGACCGGCCGCGGCTATCACGCGTTCGAGTTTCACGCCGATCCCGCAGTGACGCTGGAGCAGGATCTTGCGCGCCGTGACCTGACCATCAATGCGATGGCCGAAGATGAAAACGGCGCGATCGTCGATCCGTTCAACGGCCAGCGCGACCTGGCCGCACGCGTGCTGCGCCATGTCTCGCCCGCGTTTATCGAAGACCCGGTGCGGGTACTGCGCGTCGCGCGCTTTGCCGCGCGCTACGCCGCGCTCGGTTTTCGCATTGCCGACGAGACACTCGCGCTGATGCGCGAAATGGTTGCCAGCGGCGAAGTCGATCATCTGGTCGCCGAACGCGTGTGGGTGGAAACGCGCAAGGCGCTTGCGGAAGCGACGCCGTCGGCCTTCGTGAAGGCCTTGCGCGCGTGCGGCGCGTTGCGCGCGATCTTTCCCGAAGTCGATGCGCTGTACGGCGTGCCGCAGCGGGCCGAGTATCACCCCGAGATCGATACCGGCATGCATGTCGAACTGGTGCTCGACATGGCTGCGCGTCTCGCGCCCGGTGATGATTTGGTCGGCTGGTGTGCGTTGACCCATGACCTCGGCAAGGCGCTCACGCCGGTCGACGAATTGCCGCGCCACGTCCGCCATGAACACAACGGCGTCGCGCCGCTGCGTGCGCTGTGCGAGCGTTTGAAGGTGCCCGCCGAACACGCGGCGCTAGCGGAACAGGTGTGTCGCTTTCATCTGGATGCGCACCGCGCGCTCGAACTCAAGCCGACTACGGTGCTGGACTTGCTCGAACAGCTCGACAGTTTTCGCCGTCCCGAGCGTTTGCGACGTTTTTTGATCGCCTGCGAAGCAGATAAGCGCGGACGACTCGGGTTGTCGGATGCGCCGTATCCGCAGGCGGATTTTCTGCGTGCCGCACATGCGGCGGCATGCACCATCGACGCAGCACCATTCGTCCAGCAGGGACTCGGCGGCACCCAGATCGGAGCGGCAATGCGCGCAGCGCGCGTGCGGGCGATCGCGGCGTTGCCACGAAGCTGACACGGTTGGGTCGCCGGCAAAAGCATCGCGGCTGCCGCCGCTACCACCGAAGCGGGCGCAGCCCATTGGCGTTCCTTTTCCTTGTGGGAGCGCCGGGAGGCGCGATGCTTTTGCCGCGCACAGCATGCTTCTCGTCCGTCTTCTACAGGCGCCGCGACAGATCAAACGCGCGCAATCCCGGCAATGCATTGTCCACATTGCGCGCAAAGGCAATGGCCTGGAAGCGCTCGCCCATGTCGCCCGGCAAGGTCAGGCGTTTGGTTTCGGCGATAAGGCGTACGCGTTCGATGCCGGACAAATTCTGGGTCGCGTCGACCAGGTCGGCCAGGCCGCTGGCGAGCAGAAACTGGCCTTGTGGCGCATAGCCGACAAAATCAAAACCTGTGCCGACTCCCGCCTCCGCCAGCGCGGTGAAATCGACGAACGCCGTAATGTCCTGCAGGCCCGGCCAATGCAGCGGATCGGCATGCGCGCGGTGGCGATAGTGGCAGACCAAGGTGCCGTCGTGGCGCTCGGGCAGATAGAACTCGCGACGCGGGTAACCGTAGTCGACAAACAACGCCACGCCAGCCTGGAGCGACCCGGTTACGGCCTGAATCCAGTAAGGCAACTGCGGCAGGATTTCCGACCGGTAACCGTCCTCGAACGGCGCTTCGAGCGCGCGTTCCACATGGCGCACGGCGTTGGTGACCAGCATGTCTGCCGGACGATCGACGCGCGCGAAACGATCGTTATCGAAGGTGACGTATTCCTCGAACACCTCGCCTTGGCGCATCACAAAGCGCGTGGTCGGCAAGGCATCGACAACCTCGTTGGCGAACAGCACACCGCGCCACG
>JBDUED010000057.1:0-12471 GCA_040002595.1 Dokdonella sp.
TGCGGCTGCGACAGCAGCCGCGATTCAGTTGATTCCAGATTCGGCAAAAGAGCATCGCGGCTGGCGCCTCTCCGCAAGGAAAACACGCTGCGCATGCTGCGATGCAGCGGCTATACTTTCGGGATGAGTGTGCTTTTCCGGGATACAGCGGGACCCAATCTGGCTCCGCGCGGAAGTGTGGTTTGTGTGGGCGCGTTTGATGGCATGCATCTGGGCCATCGTGCATTGCTCGCGCACGCGCATGATCGTGCGATTGTGCGGGGACTGACATCGCTCGCGATCAGCTTCGCGCCGATTCCGCGCGAGTTTTTTGCGCACGGTGCGCTAGTGCCGAGGCTGTCCACCGTGCGCGAGAAGATCGAAGGTTTTGGCGAATGCGGCATTGCGCGCGTGCTGCTTTTGCGCTTCGATGCGGCCCTGGCGGCGATGTCCGCCGAGGCGTTTATCGAGAAGGTGCTCGTCGGGCGCTCCGGCGCGCGCGAAATCTGGGTCGGTGCCGACTTTCGCTTCGGCCATGCGCGGCGTGGAAATGTGGAGATGCTGCGCGCGTTCGGCGAACGTCACGATTTCTCCGTCTCGGTGCTGCCGGATGTCGAAGTGGATGCCGAGCGCGTCAGCAGCAGCGCGATCCGCCAGCACCTCGCCGCCGGTGAATTCGATGCCGCAGCGCGCCTGCTTGGGCGGCGGTTCACGATTGGCGGGCATGTCGTGCGCGGCCAGCAACTCGGTCGCATGCTCGGCTACCCGACCGCGAACATTCGGTTGGGAAAACGTACGGCACCGGTTGGCGGCATTTTCGCGGTACGCGTGCACGGTATCGGTACTGCACCTCGGCCGGGTGTCGCGAGCCTCGGTGTGCGACCCACGATTGCACCCTCCGGCACGGCGACTGCGGAACCGTTGCTCGAAGCGCACCTGTTTGATTTCGATGGCGATCTGTATGGTCGCCGCATCGAGATCGAATTCGTGCAAAAGTTGCGCGAAGAGGAAAAGTTCGGCGATCTCGATGCGATGGTGCGTCAGATTGATCGCGATGCGGCTGCAGCGCGGCAAATACTTGATGTGCAGGTTCGCGCGATCGTCTAGATTTTTAGTGTTCTTCTTCATCTTGGCGCACGCAGATTCCACAATCTTGCGGCTGGCTGAAGACGGTGGGCCACGGCTTTCGCCGAGGCAATGAACAGGTTATTTTTCTCCGATCCCTTACCCGATTGCTGCGCATGAGCCACGACTACAAAGACACCATCAACCTGCCCAAGACCGATTTCGCCATGAAGGCGGATCTCGCTCGGCGAGAGCCTGGCATGCTGGCCGAGTGGGAAAAATCGGACCGCTACGGCGCCATCCAGCGACAAGTGGCGAATCGCAAGCACGCGTTCATCCTGCATGACGGACCGCCGTATGCGAACGGGGCAATCCATATTGGCCACGCGGTGAACAAAATTCTCAAGGACATCGTGGTCAAGTCGAAGCTGCTGGCGGGTTTCCGCTCGCCTTACGTGCCGGGTTGGGATTGCCACGGATTGCCGATCGAGATTGCGGTTGAAAAAGAGGTGGGCAAGGTCGGCCAGAAGGTCGATGCGGCGACGTTCCGCCAGCGTTGCCGGGATTACGCGGCAAAGCAGATCGACCTGCAGCGCGCGGATTTCAAGCGTCTTGGCGTGCTCGGCGACTGGGAAAATCCGTACCGCACGATGGATTTTCGCTATGAGGCCGACATGCTGCGCGCGCTCTCGACAATCTACGCGAATGGCCACGTGATGCGTGGCTTCAAGCCGGTGCACTGGTGCTTCGATTGCGGCTCGGCGCTGGCCGAGGCCGAAATCGAATACGCGGACAAGGTGTCGCCGACGGTGGATGTCGCCTACGACGCGATTGACCCGCGCGCGCTTGCGGCAAAGTTCGGGGTCACGATTGCCGATGACGACATTGTCGCGGTGCCGATCTGGACGACGACGCCGTGGACGCTACCAGCGAGTGTTGCGGTAACGCTTGGCCCCAAGCTTCGATACTCCTTGATAGAAGGCCCGATGCGCGGCCAAAAGCGCCAATACTTCGTGGTTGCCACGGATTTGGCGCCTATCGTTCATGAAAGATATGTGACGTTCGCTGGCGAAGAAGTGCGACCGCTCAGCGCTGCCGCCAGCAATGGCCAGTATGTCGGGGTCGAAGGCGAGCAACTTGACGGCGTCGAATTGCGTCACCCGTTCTACGACCGCGTCATCCCGATCATTCTTGGCGATCACGTCTCCGCCGAAGAGGGCACCGGCGCCGTGCATACCGCGCCGGGCCATGGCGTCGAGGACTTTAGCGTTGGTCAGAAATATGGATTGGTGGAAAAGTACTTCGCAGCCGAATTGAATCCGGTTGGCGCCAATGGCGTGTATCTGCCTGGCACGCCGATCTTCGAGGGACAGTACATCTGGAAGGCCAACGACACCATCATCGCGTTGCTCGGCGAGCGCGGTGTATTGCTGGCACACGCGAAAATAACCCACAGCTATCCACACTGTTGGCGGCACAAGACGCCGGTCGCTTTCCGCACCACGCCGCAATGGTTCATCGGCATGCAGACGGCGGGCTTGCGCGAGGCGGCGCTGAAATCCGTGCATGAGGATGTGAAGTGGTTTCCCGCGTGGGGCGAAGAACGCATTGCCGGCATGGTGGCGGGGCGTCCCGACTGGTGCATCTCGCGCCAGCGCACCTGGGGCGTACCGATCGCACTGTTCGTGGACAAGGTGGACAAGCAGCCGCATCCGCGCAGCGTCGAGTTGATGGAGCAGATAGCGCAGCGGGTGGAAAAGGATGGCGTCGATGCGTGGTATGCGCTCGATCCAGCCGAATTGCTTGGCGCCGAGGCGGCGCAGTACGAAAAGGTCAGCGACATTCTCGATGTGTGGTTCGACTCGGGCGTCACCCATTTTTGCGTGCTCGACCAGCGCAAGCAACTCGCGCGCACGGCGGGCGACAAGGTCATGTATCTGGAAGGGTCGGACCAGCATCGCGGCTGGTTCCAATCGTCCCTGCTGACCGCGACGGCAATGCACGGACGCGCGCCATACGATGTGGTGCTGACGCACGGCTTCGCGGTGGATGCGCACGGGCGCAAGATGTCCAAATCGCTTGGCAACGTCGTCGCGCCACAAAAGGTGGTTGATGCGCTCGGTGCCGACGTCCTGCGCCTGTGGGTCGCCTCGACCGACTACCGCAATGAAATGAGCGTGTCGGACGAGATCCTCAAGCGAGTCGCCGATTCGTATCGCCGCATCCGCAACACCGCACGCTTCCTGCTCGGCAATCTCGATGGCTTCGATCCGGCCCAGCACCTGTTGCCCGTCGATCAGTGCCTGCTGCTGGACCAGTGGGCCGTACAGCAGGCGCACGATGTGCAGCAAGCGGTGATTGCCGCGTATGCGCGTCACGATTTTCCCGAGATCGTCGCGCGCGTGCAGAATTTCTGTACAAACGAATTGGGCTCGTTGTATCTGGACATCACCAAGGACCGCCTCTACACGATGCAGGCTGACAGCCTTGGCCGGCGCTCGGCGCAGAGTGCAATGTTCCGCATCCTCGAAGCGATGGTGCGCTGGCTGGCGCCGGTGCTGTCGTTCACCGCCGAGGAAATATGGCAGCACATGCCCCCCAGCGCGGGACCTGAGGTTCGCGGCGACTCGGTGCTGTTCGAAACCTGGTACGACGGACTAGCTGCACTGCAAGGTTCGCCGGAGCAGCGCACGCTCTGGTCCGACCTGCTGGCAGTTCGCGCAGGCGCATCGCGCTTGCTTGAAGGGATGCGTGCCGCCGGCGTGATCGGCGCCTCGCTGCAGGCTGATGTCGTCGTTCATGCCGACGCAGCAACACAGGCGCGTTATGCCGAGGTTGCTGATGAGCTGCGCTTTTTCTTCATCACTTCACAGTTGACGCTGGCCGATCTCGCTGTGCGACCGGATCCGACCGAACGTAACGACGTCCACGGTGTGGAGATCGAAGGCGCCGAAGTCTGGATTGCCGCAAAACCGAGCGACGCGCAAAAATGCATCCGCTGCTGGCATTACCGTCCCGACGTCGGCGCGCACGCAGCGCATCCACAAATCTGCGGGCGCTGCATCGAAAACGTCGATGGGGCGGGGGAAACGAGACGTTGGTTCTGAGGCGGGCGAGCGTCCCTGTTCGTGGCGGTGGCGTGCGCTGACCACCAGGGGTCTTGCTCGACCGGACGCGGTTTCCGGGCGGCGCGGCGGACCAGCGGCTGGCACCTGTTCCCCCGTCCGCGCTTCCACTACAATGCCGCGTCTTGAAAGGCGCGCTTTTCGTTCATGCGCCCCCTATGCGCAAGGCGCGGCGCACGAATTTCGATCGGAGGTACTGGAACACATGAGCACTATCGAAGAACGCGTGAAGAAGATTGTTGTCGAGCAACTGGGCGTCAAGGAAGAAGAGGTCACGCCGAACGCGTCGTTTGTGGACGATCTTGGAGCCGACTCCCTTGATACCGTCGAACTCGTAATGGCGCTCGAGGAGGAATTTGAATGCGAGATTCCAGACGAGGAAGCCGAGAAGATCACGACCGTGCAACAAGCGGTCGACTACGTCAAGGCGCACGTCAAGGCCTGAACGCTTCCATCCAGGCGTCACACGAGCTGCGCCCACGAGGCGCAGCTTTCGTTTTATGGCCATGGATGGACGGTATGCCGAAAATGCAGGAGCAATTTTCGGCGATGGCCATGGATGGACGGTATGCTGGGTCCGTGGGCGCTTCCAACGCCCGCGAACACTTCCCACATCCGTGTGGGTCGCAATGCTGGAGCAATTGTCAGCGTTGCTCCACACGCCTGCGTATGCTGTTCGCTGATGCGCAGTGCGGAGGATAGTCCTGTTCCAATACAGTGATTTTCACTCCAGCGATCACAATCGAATAGGCAGTATCGACCCATGAGCAAGCGTCGCGTCGTGGTCACCGGTCTCGGCATCGTCAGTCCCGTCGGCAATGACGTGGCGACCGCGTGGGCGAACATTACCGCCGGAAAAAGCGGTATCGGCCCAATAACGCATTTTGACGCAAGCACGTTTCCGACACGCATCGCCGGCGAAGTTCGCGATTTCGATCCGACGCATTACGTCGCGGCGAAAGACGTCAAGAAGATGGACCCGTTCATCCATTACGGCATCGCCGCTTCCGTGCAGGCCCTAGCGGACGCCGGTCTGCATCCTCACGAACACGATGAGGAACGCATCGGCGTTGCGGTTGGCGCCGGCATCGGCGGCATCGCAACGATCGAGAAGACCGCGATCACCTACCACGAAGGCGGCCAGCGCAAGATTTCGCCGTTTTTTGTACCGAGCTCGATCATCAACATGGCGTCGGGCAATTTGTCGATCATGCTCGGCCTGAAGGGGCCGAACATCGCCTGCGTCACCGCGTGCACGACGGCGACGCACAATATCGGTCTGGCGATGCGCATGATCCAGTACGGTGACGCTGACGCAATGGTCGCTGGCGGGGCTGAGTTCGCCACCGTCGGCACCGCCGTGGGCGGATTCTGTTCCGCACGCGCCCTTTCCACGCGCAACGACGAACCGCACAAGGCAAGCCGGCCGTGGGATCGCGACCGCGATGGCTTTGTGCTGTCCGATGGCGCAGGCGTGCTGGTCATCGAGGAATACGAGCACGCAAAAAAACGCGGCGCGCGCATTTATTGCGAACTGGTCGGATTCGGCATGAGCGGCGATGCGTTCCACATGACGGCGCCGGCCGAAAGCGGTGAAGGCGGCGGTCGCTGCATGGTTGCCGCAGTCAGGGACGCGGGCATCAACATGAGCGATGTGCAGTACATCAACGCGCACGGCACCTCGACGCCAGCCGGCGACGTGGCCGAAGTGCACGGTATCAAGGGCGTGTTCGGCGAACATGCAAAAAAGTTGATGGTCAGCTCGACCAAGTCGATGACCGGGCATCTGCTTGGCGCGGCCGGTGGTGTCGAGGCGATCTTCTCGATCCTCGCGCTGCGCGATGGCATCGTGCCCCCAACGATCAATCTCGATAATCCCGGCGAAGGCTGCGATCTCGATTTCGTGCCGCACTCCGCGCGCGACGCGAAGCTCGATATCGTGATGTCCAATTCATTCGGCTTCGGCGGCACCAACGGCACGCTGGTATTTCGGCGCGCGTAGGTGCGTCAAGGGCGCCGGTGCAAAGAACCGTCGGGCCTACGCGACCGGGACACCTGATCGCTGATGAATCCGGTCGTTCGCCAACTTCCGCACCGCCACGATTTGCTTGCTCTTGCGGCAGCATTTCCTCAACGCTACCCAGGCTTGCTGGAAAGCGTCGCGCGCGGCAATCGGCGCGCGCGCTACGACATCCTGTTTGCGTTTCCGCAAGCTGTTTTGCGACTCGACGCGCGCGGCGATGTGCGCGACGCTGACGGTCGCCCTGTCGACACAAGGTTCCTTGACGCGCTGGATACCGCCTGGCAGGCATCGCGCTTTCCTCGCTCTGACACCAACCCTGCGTTGCCATTCCGCGGCGGTTGGCTGCTTTATCTGGGCTACGAACTGGCCGGTGAGATCGAGCCCTCCTTGAGCCTTTCGCCGTCGCGCGATGCGAGCATGCCCATCGCGCTTGCTTTACGTTGCCCGGCTGCAATCATTGTCGACCACGATGCCGAATGCACGTTTGTGCTGGCTGAAGATGAGCGCGTTGATCTGCTCGATCAGTTGCAAATGGATCTCGCGACGACCTCACCCGCGCCCGTCGCGCGCGTCGTGGTGCGCAAACTCGACGAGGACCCACCCGCGGATTTCATCGACGGCGTCGCGCGTATCCACGAGCATCTCCTTGCCGGCAATGTATTCCAGGTCAATCTGGCGCGCGAGTGGCGCGCACAGTGCGCTGCCGCGCCGGCGCCTGCTGCGCTGTACGCGGCGTTGCGTCGCGCCAATCCGGCACCGTTTGCCGGGCTCCTGCAGCAGGACGGCTGGGCAATCGCGAGTTCGTCACCGGAACGCCTGATAGAAATTCATGGTGATCGCGTGCAGACACGGCCGATTGCGGGCACGCGCCCACGTGTATCCGGCGACGAGGACTTGGCGCAGATTCGCGAGCTCATCGGTCATCCGAAGGAACGCGCCGAACATGTCATGCTGATCGATCTTGCGCGCAACGATCTGGGCCGCATCTGCGTGCCCGGCAGCGTCGTTGTGGATGAATTCATGGGCATCGAGAGCTATGCACACGTGCACCACATCGTGTCGAATGTCGCTGGCGCATTGCGCACGGGGACCACGCCAGGCGAGGCGATCCGCGCGGTGTTCCCCGGTGGCACGATCACAGGATGCCCGAAGGTGCGTTGCATGCAGATCATCGCGCAACTGGAACGCAGCGGCCGTGGCGCGTACACCGGTGCGCTCGGTTATCTCAATCGCGATGGCGATCTGGACCTCAACATCCTGATCCGCACGTTGACGTTGTGCGGCGACCAGTTGAGCTTCCGCGCAGGCGCTGGCATCGTTGCCGACTCGATTGCCGAACACGAACTCGACGAGACGCGCGCGAAAGCGTTGGGGATGTTGCGTGCCTTGAGAGCACAGATCTCGAGATGACCGAATCGCCAACGTGATCGCCCGACTGTCGGTGCGTCAGTGTTTTCGTGCGGGAACATCTGAATAATGCCATCCACAACCGCAAATGCATTGTGATGGGGAGAATTTTCTGAGGGCATGCATGGGGTTCTCGCGCGCCGACATCAAATCCGGTTACGCTCGCAAGTCTATGTCGATTGATGATCTCGTTCCGAATCCTCATGCCGCGCGCGGCAGCATTGCGCTGCGGGCGCTCGTCGTGCTGCTCCTGCTCGCAATTGTCGTCGCGGGCGCAGCATGGCTCGACTACCGCCGTTTCACCGACACGCCTTTGCCGATCGCGCAGGCAGACATGACGATCGATGTAATGCGTGGCGCAAGCTATCGCAAGGTCGTCGAGCAGTTGCGTCAGACCGGCGTCGTGTCGAATGGCATGCGTACGGAACTTGAATGGCGCACGCTCGGGCGTGAACTCGATGTCGCCGGACGCCTGCATGCAGGCGAATACGCGCTGCCGCAAGGACTCACGCCACGCGAACTGGTGCGTAAATTGATCAGTGGCGACGTCGTGCAACACCGATTCACGATCATCGAGGGCTGGACGTTCCGTCAGTTGCGCGTCGCGCTTGCGAAGGAAAGCGGCTTGGCTCAAACGCTGCCGGGAATGGCCGACGAGGATATCGCCAAGCTTGCCGGCATCGACGATGGCAAGGCCGAGGGGTGGTTTCTGCCGGAAACCTATGCGTGGATCAAGGGCGAATCGGATTTCGAGGTACTCAAGCGTGCGCATGCGGCGATGCAGAAGACGCTCGACAAGGCGTGGTCTGCGCGCGCGGCCGATGTCAGCCTGACAACGTCCTATCAGGCCTTGATCCTCGCCTCGATCGTCGAGAAGGAAACCGCGCAGCCGAGCGAACGCGGACTGATTGCCGGCGTATTTTTGCGCCGGCTCGCGTTCGGCATGCGCCTGCAAACCGATCCAACCGTTATCTATGGCATCGGCGACCGCTATGACGGCAACATCCGCCGCTCGGATCTGGAAACCGACACGCCTTACAACACCTACACACGCGATGGTTTGCCGCCGACACCGATCGCCTTGCCCGGTGCGGCCGCGATCGAAGCGACACTGCATCCGACACCCGGCGACGCACTGTATTTCGTCGCACGCGGGGATGGCAGTCATGAATTCTCGCCGACGCTGGAAGCGCACAATCGCGCCGTGCAGAAATACCAGTTGCATCGCAATCCATGAGTGCCATGACCGGAAAACTGATCACCCTCGAAGGTGGAGAGGGCGCCGGCAAGAGCACGGTGCTTGAGGCCGTGCGCGAGCGGCTCGAAGCGCATGGCATCGATGTCGTCGTCACGCGCGAGCCGGGCGGCACCGCATTTGGCGAAGCGGTACGACGTGTGGTGCTCGATCCCGCGCTGCACGGCGTCTGCGCAGAGAGCGAATTGCTGCTGATGTTCGCCGCGCGCGCGCAGCTTGTGCGCGAGGTCATCCAGCCAGCGCTTGGTGCCGGGCGTTGGGTCTTGTCCGATCGCTTCACCGATGCGAGCTACGCCTACCAGGGTGGTGGCCGCGGCCAGCCGCGCGAACGGATTGGCGAGCTGGAATGCTGGGCCGCATTGCGCGTACCCGATCTCACCCTGCTGCTCGATCTGCCTGTCGCCGACGGCCTCGCGCGCGCGGGTGCGCGCGGGGAGGCGGACCGGATCGAGCAGGAAAACCACGAATTCTTCGAGCGTGTGCGTGACGCGTACCGCGCACGCGCGACGGCGGAACCGGTGCGCTTTCGCGTGATCGATGCGAGCCGTCCAGTCGATGCCGTGCGTGCGGCAGCTTGCGCTGCGATCGACACATTCATCGACGCAAAGGGGCACGCATGAGCCTGCCACCGTGGCTGGACGACGCCTGGCGCAGGCTGGCCGGCGCGATCGGGCAGGAACACGTGCATCACGGATTGTTGATGGGTGCGCCGGCGGGGTTCGGCAAGCGGGCGCTCGCCGATGCCTTCACGCTCGCCGCCTTGTGCACGAATCGCAGCGCCGACGGGTTTGCCTGCGGTGCCTGCAGGAGCTGTTTGCTGGTCGCCGCGGGGTCGCATCCGGATCGCGTGCGCATCACCTGCGAACTGCGCGATGACGGCAAGCCGCGCACGGAGCTTACGGTCGACCAACTGCGTGCGTTGTCGCAGCGGCTTTCACTGTCGAGCCAGTTCGGTGGCCTGCAGATTGCCTTGATCGACCCGGCCGACCGCATGAACGCGAGCGCGGCCAATGCCTTGTTGAAGACACTTGAAGAACCCGCTGCGGCGACCGTGATCGTGTTGATTGCCGACGATGCTTCGCGACTTCCCGCGACGATCCGCAGCCGCTGTCAGCGCATCGACATTGCGGCACCATCGCGCGCGGACGCCCTCGCCTGGCTGCGCACGCAGCGCGTGGATGACGAGCGGGCGACAGCCGCGTTCGAGGCAAGCCTGGGCAATCCCGGTCTTGCGCTTCAGTGGAGCCGTGATGAAACCCTGGCGATGCGCAAAGCCTGCATCGAAGACCTTGCAGCGCTGACGCAAGGGTGCCAGTCGGCATTCGAGATTGCCGAGCGCTGGACCGCCGATCGCCCGGATACGCGGCTGTGGTTCGCCGGTGCGCTTGCGCTCGACGCGGCGCGCAGCCTCGCGCGCAACGAATCCGGCGCAGTCGGCTTGACCGGACGCGGCGAAATACCGAAGCTAGCAGCCTGGTTCCATCGCGCCAATCGCGCACGCGGTCTGCTTGCGACCACCTTGCGTTCGGATTTGATCCTGCTCGACCTGATGCGGGCATGGCCCACGCTGGATGCAACTACTCAGAGGACATGAAATATGGCCACGCCATCGCTGGGCGGCGCACCGCGACAGGGCATCTTGTCGTTGGCGATCAAGGACAAGGGTGCGCTGTTCAACGCATACATGCCATTCGTGCGCGGCGGCGGTCTGTTCGTGCCGACCTCAAAGCGTTACAGCCTCGGTGACGAGGTATTCATCCTGCTCACGTTGATGGATGAGAAAGATCGCCTGCCGGTCGCCGGCAAGGTGATCTGGATCACGCCTGCTGGTGCGCAAGCCAACCGCATTGCAGGCATTGGCGTGCAGTTCAACGAGTCGTCCGACGGCGAAACCGCACGCACCAAGATCGAGTCGATTCTCGCCGGTATTCTGACCCAGGAACGGCCGACGCATACGATGTGAGGCAGGGCTCACGCGGAGGTATCGTCGTCCCAGTGCATGCCGGGGAACCCGTCGCTCGCGCAAAGAAGCGAGTGGACGCATTCCCGATGCCCGATTGACCAGTCGCTTCGTGCGGCTCGGCCTTCGAGTCGCCTTGGCGGTTCACTCCCACGTCGCGCCTGCGTAGTCCGATTGCCGCGCCAAGGACAACCGCGCATGCTGCTTGATCGTCGCGAGCATTGCAGTGAGGCCGTTCGAGCGTGTCGGCGACAGGTGTTTGGCCAGGCCGATCGCCTCGATGAAGTGCGGCTCCGTGGCGAGGATTTCCTCTGCGGAACGGCCCGAATAGACGCGCAGCAACAACGCGATCAAGCCCGATACGATGGACGAATCGCTGATCGCCAGGAAATCCATCCGGCGCGCATCGCCATTTGCCTCCAGCCAGACTTGCGATTGGCAGCCATGAACCTTGTTTGCCTCCACCTTTTGCTCGTCCGCAAACGGCGGCAATTTGCGCCCCAGGTCGATCAGGTACTGATAGCGCTCGGTCCAGTCGCCGAAAAACGCGAACTCCTCGGCGATCGTGGCTTGAGCTTCCTCGGCGCTGATGTTTTCCGCTGAGTCAGGCGGCACAGTCATCGGCCTTTACCACCTTCCAGCGCGGACCTTGCGGGGTGTCTTCGATTGCCACGCCCATCGCGAAAAGCTGTTGGCGGATACGGTCGGCCTCGGCGAAATTGCGTGTGGATTTTGCGCTGCTGCGCGCCTCGACCAGGAGCTCCACTTGCGCTTCATCGATTCCCAAGCCGGACATGTTCTGCTTGAACCAGTGTTCCGGATCACCTTGAAGAATTCCGAGCAGCTCCCCCGCGCCGAGCAATGCGGCTTTCGCAGCCTGCTTGGTCGCGCGCGAATCGGCAGCTCGCGCGCCATCGGCGAGCCCGGCGATCACGGCGAACGCCTGCGGGGTGTTGAGATCATCAAGCAGGGCCGCTTCCAGCGCCGCTGGCACGACAATATCGACGACGGGCACTTCGACATCGGCTAGGTCGCGCAATACACCGTACCAGCCATCCAGGGTTGAACGCGCCTGTTGCAAAGTGGCGTCCGACCAGTCCAGCGGCTGACGGTAGTGTGCTTTGAGCAAAAGAAAGCGCAGCACTTCGGCTGGATGTTTTTCCAGCAGTTCGTGCAATACCAGCACGTTGCCGAGCGATTTTGACATCTTGCGGCCGTCGAACGTCAGCATGCCGTTGTGCAGCCAGTAGCGCGCGAAGATCTTGCCGTCGTGCGCACAGGTGCTCTGGGCGATCTCGTTTTCGTGGTGCGGAAACATCAGATCGTTGCCGCCTGCGTGGATGTCGATGGTGTCGCCCAGGTGCGCCTGCGCCATCGCCGAGCACTCGATATGCCAGCCGGGACGACCTCGGCCCCACGGGCTGTTCCAGCCAGGGAGGTCGGGTGTTGACGGCTTCCACAACACGAAGTCGGCCGCATTCTTCTTGTACGGTGCGATCTCGACGCGTGCTCCCGCGATCATGTCGTCGGTGGAGCGGCCGGATAGTCGGCCGTATTCGGCGTAACTTGCCACATCAAACAACACATGGTTTTCGGCCGCATACGCATGACCGCTGGCGATCAGGCGTTCGCACATTGCGAGGATTTCGCCAATATG
>JBDUED010000058.1:0-12427 GCA_040002595.1 Dokdonella sp.
CGGAACTCGCCCACCGGCAGGCGCCGAGCAGGGCGATGAGTGCGACGATTGTCGCTCGGCCGCGACCGTTCGCGTGCGGGTGCGATGGGCCTTGCAGGCCCGCAGTCGACATCGCTACGCTGCGGCGGCAGCCCGCGTGCATGGGTGGGTCCGAGTCAATCAACAGGGGAAAATCGAATGGTCATCAAGCGCATCGGCGTGCTCAAGGCGGGCATATTCCAGGGCTGTCTGCTGGCGTTGTTTGGATTGCTGATTGGCGCGTGCCTGGCCCTGTTCGGTTCACTGCTTGGCAATTTGTTTCCAAACGGCGGCTTGGGCATGGCGGGAGCCATCGGTGGTATTGCGGCCGTGATCTTCATGCCTGTTTTCTACGGCGTATTCGGTTTCATCGCTGGCATTATCGGCGCCGCGTTATACAACCTGGTGGCCGGGATTGTCGGCGGCATCGAGATTGAGGTGGCCTGAATTGCCGGGCGCGCGGCGTTACGCGTAGGCGCCGTAGCGGCGCAGGCGCTGGTAGCGCTGCTCCAGCAGGTCGTTCGTGTCGAGCGCTTCGAGGCTGTCGAGCTGGTTGAGGATGACCGCTTTGAGGCGCACCGCCATTGAATGCGGGTTGCGATGCGCGCCGCCAAGCGGTTCGCGGATCACCTTGTCGACGAGGCCGAGTTCGAGCAGTCGCGGCGCAGTCAGACCGAGCGCATCGGCGGCGTCTTTTGCGCGTTCTGCTGTTTTCCACAAAATGGATGCGCAGCCTTCCGGCGTGATCACCGAATAGGTGCTGTATTCGAGCATGTTGGTGCGGTCGCCGACGCCGATTGCCAGCGCGCCACCCGAGCCGCCTTCACCAATCACGGTGCATACAATCGGCACGCGCAAGCGCGCCATCTCCTGCAGGTTGCGTGCGATGGCTTCGCTCTGGCCGCGTTCCTCGGCGCCGACGCCGGGATAAGCGCCAGGCGTATCGATGAAGGTCAGCAGCGGCAACTTGAAGCGTTCGGCCATCTGCATCAGACGCAGCGCCTTGCGATAGCCTTCCGGGCGCGGCATGCCGAAATTGCGCCGCACCTTCGATTTGGTGTCGCGGCCTTTCTGGTGGCCGATCACCACCATGGCGCGGCCGTTGATGCGCGCAAGGCCACCGACGATGGCCGCGTCGTCGGCAAAGGCGCGGTCGCCGGCCAGTTCGTGGAATTCCTCGCAGATCACGCCAAGGTAATCGAGCGTATACGGACGCGCCGGATGGCGCGCGACCTGGGCCACCTGCCACGGCGTCAGGTTGCGGAAAATTTCCGCCGTCTTGGTCTTGAGCTTGCCCTCGAGCGTGCCGATCTCGTCATCGATGTTGAACGCCTGGCCACGGCTGGTGTGACGCAACTCCTGGATTCGGGCGTCCAGATCGGCGATTGGTTGTTCGAAATCGAGGAAGTTCGGGTTCATTCGATGATTTTCGCCGCGGCTGAAGTCGCGCAGAGAGGCGAAGTATAACGGCTACGGCAGGGCCGGTCAGGCGCGCCAGAATGCAAGGCAGATGACCTTGGCCCCTTCTCGCCAATGGGCGCGATCGCCAAGCAGACAAACGAGCGATTGCGATAATCCCGCCGGTTCGCAGGCGCTCGGTTGCGTTTCGTTCTCAGCCTGCAGGCGGGGCAGGGCGGCCAAACACGATGTCCGCTTCGAGCACCCCATCCAGCGCCTGCAAGGTGTTCCTCAGCGCCGGACTCGCGCGCACGCGCCATTCGGCACCGAGTTCGATTTCGGCGTGGCCGGTCGCATTGCAGAATGCAAGGCGCACGGACGTATTGCCGCCGCGGTGGCTGGCGAGGGCGTTGTGCAGGCGCGCGATGAAATCGCTTGTGACGCCGTTGAGTTTGAGGCGCAACACGCGCGCGCGACGTTCGCAGGCAATTTCAATCGTCGACACCGCATTCACGCGCAACTGATAGCCGCCGGAAAAATCGTCGATGCTGAGGCCACCTTCAAACACGAGGATCGCGTCGCGGGTCAGCAAGGGGCCGTACTCGACCCAGCTCTCGCGATACAGCACGGCCTCGAACTTGCCCGAAAAATCCTCGACGGTGACGAAAGCGCGCGAGTCGCCTTGCTTGCGTATCGCGATCACCGCTCCGGCGAGGGTGAATGACTGCAGGTTGACGAAGCGCGAACGCGGATCGCCGGATGATGGCTTGAAATGCTTGTCGATTTCGCCGACGGTGCAGGTGGCAATTTCGGCGATCAGGTCGCGCCAGGCATCGGTCGGATGGCCGGACAGGTAGTGTCCAAGCGTGTCGCGTTCGCCAGCGAGCACTTGCGCGATCGGCCAGTCGGCAACTTCGATCAAGGCGTGCGTCGGCGCTGACGGACTGGTTGCGCCGAACATCGAGAACTGTCCTGCATCGGCATCGCGCGCCTGCTGCTCGGCGCTGCGCGAGCACTCGGGCAATTGCGCCATCAGGCTGGCGCGATTCTTGGCCAGTGCATCCATGGAACCAGACAAAATGAGCGCCTCGAACGCACGCTTGTTGAGTTTCTGCGCGTCAATGCGCTGGCAGAAGTCGGCCAGATCCTTGAATGCGCCATCGCGCGTGCGCGCGGCGACGAGATTCTCGACTGCACCGCGGCCGACGCCTTTCACGGCGCCCAATCCGTACTGGATCGTGTGGGCGTCGGTGGCTTCGAACAGGTAGGCGGATGCGTTGATGTCTGGCGGTCGCACGGTCAGTCCGAGCGTGCGCGCCTCGCCAAGAAAATTGACGACCTTGTCGGTCGAGTCCATGTCGGAGGACAGCACCGCCGCCATGAATTGAGCCGGATAGTGCGTTTTCAGCCACGCGGTCTGGTACGAAATCAACGCATAGGCGGCTGCGTGGGATTTGTTGAATCCGTAACCGGCAAATTTCTCCATGGTGTCGAAGACCGCGTCGGCCTTGTGTTGGTCGACCCCGTTTCTTGCCGCGCCTTCGCCAAAGATGACTCGGTGCTTGGCCATCTCCGCGGCGTTCTTCTTGCCCATTGCACGGCGCAAGAGGTCCGCACCGCCGAGCGAATACCCACCGACGATCTGCGCCATTTGCATGACCTGTTCCTGATAGACCATGATGCCGTAGGTCTCTTGCAGGACCGGCTCGACGCGCGGATCGGGATAGTCGATCACCTCGATGCCGTGTTTGCGTCGGCAATAACTTGGAATCAGATCCATCGGGCCCGGGCGATACAATGCGCCCAGCGCAATGATGTCCTCGAAGCGATCGGGCTTGGCATCTTTCAACATGCCCTGCATGCCGCGCGACTCGAACTGGAACACGGCGACCGTGCGCGCTTTTTTCAGCAACTCGAATACGCCGAGGTCGTCGAGTGGCAGAGCCATGATGTCGAGCGGCGTTTCACCGGATTTCATTCGACTGACATTGATCGCCTTGACTGCCCAGTCGATGATGGTCAGCGTGCGCAGACCGAGGAAGTCGAATTTGACCAGGCCAACCGCTTCGACATCATCCTTGTCGAACTGAGTGACCATGCCCTCGCTGCCGTTCTCCGAAAACAGCGGTGCGTAGTCGCTCAGCGGACCTGGCGCGATCACCACGCCGCCGGCGTGCTTGCCCGCGTTGCGGGTGAGGTCTTCCAGTTTCAGGGCCAGGTCGACCAGTTCCTTCACATCCTCGTCAGAGGCGTACAGCGCCTTGAATTCGGCGACGACCCGTTCCGGTTCCTTGCGTGATTTTTCCGATTGCCCCAAGGCATCTTCGAGGCCCATATCAAGCGGCACCTTCGGGATGAGTTTGGCGATGCGATCGACCTGACCGTACGGCATGCCGAGTACGCGGCCAGTGTCGCGCAGCACCGCCTTGGCGGCCATGGTGCCGTAGGTGATGATTTGGCTGACGCGATCGCGGCCGTATTTGCGGCTGACGTAATCGATGACTTCATCGCGCCGGTCCATGCAGAAGTCGACGTCGAAATCGGGCATCGACACGCGTTCTGGATTGAGGAAGCGCTCGAACAGCAAACCGTAACGCAGCGGATCCAGATCGGTGATGCCCAGTGAATAGGCCACCAGAGAACCGGCGCCCGAACCGCGCCCGGGGCCGACGGGAATGTCGTTCTGCTTGGCCCAGTTGATGAAGTCGGCGACGATCAGGAAGTAGCCGGGAAATCCCATCTGCGCGATCACGTCGAGCTCGGTGTCGAGGCGATGCAGGTAATCCTCGCGTGTGAAGCCGGATGCGGGTGCATGTGTGCCCAGACGTCGCTCCAGTCCGGCGTGCGACTGCGAGCGGATAAAACTGTCGAGCGTGTGTTCGGGTGGCACCGGAAACGCCGGCAAGTAGTAGGTGCCAAAACCGAGTTCGAGATTGCAGCGCTTGGCCAGCTCGACCGTGTTGGCGAGCAGCTCGGGCAAATCGGCAAACACGTCGGCCATTTGCGCCGGCGATTTCAGGTATTGCTCGGGTGCATAGTCGCGCGGGCGTTTCGGATCGGCGAGCACGCGACCGGCGTGGATGCACACGCGCGCCTCGTGCGCCTCGAAGTCCTCTCGCGCCAGAAAGCGCACGTCGTTGCTGGCGACAACTGGCAGATCAAGCCGCGCTGCGAGATCAATCGCGCCGGCGAGAAACGCTTCCTCGTGTGGTCGTTGCGTACGCGTCGCTTCCAGATACAGGCGATCGGGAAAGCGCGTTCGCCACCACTGCGCACGCGTCTGTGCCGCGTCTGCGCGACCACCGAGCACGAGCCGCCCGATATCGCTGTCATGCCCCGCGATCGCAATCAGCCCGGCGTTTTCGACATCAAACCAGCTCGCGTCGACGAGTGCGTGATCGCCATGTCGATTTTGTGCATAGGCGCGCGATAAAAGGCGCGAAAGGTTGAGATAACCTTCGTGGTTCTGGCACAGCACGGTCAGCCGCTGCGGCCGGCCGCGATCATCCGCATCGGTGATCCACAGATCGCTGCCGGCGATCGGCTTGATGCCCGCCGCTTGCGCTGCCTTGTAGAACTTTACCAGCGCGAAAAGATTGCTCTGGTCGGTCAGCGCAACCGCTGGCATGTCCTCGCGCACGCAGGTTTCGACAAGCGCGGCAATGCGGATCGTCGAATCGGTCAGCGAATATTCGCTGTGGACATGCAGATGGATGAAGCCGGGTGGCATGGCAAACGCCAACGCAATGGGCTTGCAGCGTAGTCGCGGGCGGCAGGCGCAGCAAGGTTGACAACCGCCGCCCGCGATGCAAGCGCACGCGCGTCGAATCCTGATCAGCTCGTTCCTCGGGCGCGCGAGGGAATTGCCGGTTCAACCCTGGATGCCAATCAAATCCATGTGACGCAATTCACATTTGTTGTTAATCTGCGATTGCGCCGCGCCCGTCGCGCCCGTGGTCGAGGAAGGACGATGGCTACTCGTTCGAGTTCCGGCTTCCGTTACCGCGCCTTTATCAGCTATAGCCACCAGGACAAGACCTGGGCGGATTGGCTGCACAAGGCACTGGAAACCTACGTGGTGCCAAAACGACTGGTCGGCCAGTCCACAGCGGCAGGCCCGATCCCCGCGCGTCTTGCGCCGATCTTTCGAGATCGCGAGGAACTGGCCAGTGCCACCGATCTGGGTCGCAAGGTCAGCGAAGCACTCGAACAGTCGGCCAATCTCATCGTCATTTGTTCGCCGCGATCGGCCGCCTCTCGCTGGGTCGCCGAAGAAGTGCTGGCGTTCAAGCGACTCGGCCGCAGCGAGCGCATTTTCTGCCTGATTGTCGATGGCGAACCGGATGCCAGTTCGATGCCCGGCCGCGAAGCGGAGGAATGTTTCGCCAGCACCTTGCGCTATCGCGTCGATGCCGCCGGCGCCTTGACCGACGTGCGCACCGAGCCGATCGCGGCCGACGCGCGCGCGGGCAAGGACGGCAAGACCAACGCCAAACTGAAACTTGTCGCTGGCTTGCTCGATGTCGATTTCGACGCGCTCAAGCAACGCGAATTGCAACGCCGCCACCGGCGTCTGGCCGCGATCACCGCGTTGGCATTGATCGTGATGACGGTAACCACCGCGCTGGCGATCGCGGCGGTGTTCGCGCGCAATGCGGCAGTGGTTGCGCAAGCGTCAGCGGAGCGTCGGCAAAAGCAGGCCGAGGATCTGGTCGGCTTCATGCTCGGCGATCTGGGCGACAAGCTCGGCGAGGTCCATCGTCTCGACATCATGCAGAGCGTCGACGACAAGGCGATGGCGTATTTCGCCACCCTGCCGAGCAGCGACGCCAGCGATGCCGCGCTGGCGTTGCGTGTGACCGCATTGGAGAAGATCGGCAGCGTACGCATGGATCAAGGCAAGACCCCGGCGGCATTGCTCGCCTATCAGTCAGCCTCGACGCTGGCCGCTGAACTCGCTCAGCGCGCTCCCGCCGATGTCGATCGTCAGGCCGCTTACGGCGACAGCTTGAAGTGGGTCGGGCAAGCCTATTGGTATCAAGGCGATCTGGATTCCGCGTTAAAGAACTTCGAGGCTGCCGGCGCAGCGCTGCGCAAAGCCGCCGCCGCCAAGCCTGACGACAGCGAGTTCGCCGTCCAACTCGCGGCGGCACAGAACAATGCCGGCCACGTGCTCGAAACGCGCGGCGATTTCGCTGCGGCGAAGATCCGCTACGATTCCGTATTGCAGGTCTACGATGGGTTGCGAACGCGCGAACCGGGGAATTCGCGCTGGCTGTCTTATCAGGGCGACGCCTACGACAATCTCGGCAAGCTGGCCCTGGAGCAGGGGCAACTCGCTCCTGCACTCGCAGCCTATCGCGCCAATCAGCGCATCAAGGCAACCCTGGCCGCGCAGGATCCGAACGATCATCCCGCGCAGTTGAAGCTGGTTGTCGCCAACGCCATCCTCGGACGGACGCTGGCGTTGTGTGGTGACATCGATGCGGCGCTGCGTGCGACGGGCGCGGCGGTGGACAGCGCGAAGGCATTGACGCAATTCGATCCAAGCTTCAGTTCATGGCAGGACTACTACGCCCTTTACAGCCAGCAACTGGGTGGATTGCTGCGCCAGAGCGGTCAACTCGACCAGGCGGCCGCAGCGGACGACGAAGCGCTGCGCGTGCTGAATGCGCTGACGGCAAAGGATCCGACCGATAGCGAATGGCCGCCGGATCTGGCCCAGGCGCAACTGGAAAACGCGCGACTGCAACTGGCGCGCAACGCTGGCGATGCCGCTAAAGCCGCGCTTGCGCCGGCGCTGGCCATCATTCAAAAACTGCGCGAAAAAAATCCCGACGCCCGATCCCCGATCCTGCTTGCCGCCCAGGCAGATTTGCTGCTCGGGCAGATTGCCGCGCAAACCAGCGACGCGGCAACCGCGCAACGCAATTGGGCACAGGCGCGCGATGCGCTTGCGCCCGCGCTGAAGGCTGGCGACGATCCCAATTTCCTTGCCGCGTATGCCGAGGCGTTGTTGCGGCTCGACCAGACAGATGCGGCGCGACCGGTGGTCGAAAAGCTCGGGGCGATGGGCTACCGCGCCCCGGATTTTGTGGCGCTCACCGCCGCCAAGCATCTGGCGTATCCGGTGAACGAGGCCTTTGCGCGGCAGATGGCGCAAGCAATGCAGTGATCCGCGGATGTCCGATCGCGCCGATGCGCGCGCGGCACGTCCCAGGCGCCACGGCCCGCCATCAGCGCCGTCCGTTCCATTACAGCAGGAGTCGCATCATGGAAATCCAGGTCAAGCTCGATCCCAACGCCAATCCCCCGGTGACCGTGCTGCCGGTGCATCAATCAGTCAATCATGGCAACCAGACCC
The DNA here is from genome assembly GCA_040002595.1 of Dokdonella sp. Lineage (GTDB taxonomy): Bacteria > Pseudomonadota > Gammaproteobacteria > Xanthomonadales > Rhodanobacteraceae > Dokdonella_A. The sequence goes on from JBDUED010000058.1 coordinate 7,781, forward strand.
TGATCTGGGTGCCGTTCGCCAACGAGAACTTCGCCTTCGTGTCGTTGACCGGTTTGCCAAACCCGCCTTTCTCGAATCCGGCCGTGAGCGCCTCGAAGATTACCGTTACCGACAACAACCAGAACAACGGTCCCGAGGTGGTGTACCCCTACACCATCGTGGTGAGTGCCAATGGCACCAGCTACAGTTCGGCAAAGGCAAGTCCGATCCTGGGGAACGGCAATCCAACCATCAACAACAAGTGACTGACGCGGAAGGGGTGACGCCGCTCGTCATCGGCGTCACCAGCCACCGCAACATTCCCGCGGCCGAGATCGAGCCGATCCGCCAGCGTGTGCGTGATTTTTTTGCGCTCATACAGCGCGATTTCCCCGCATTGCCGCTGGTTGTGCTCTCGGCGCTGGCCGAAGGCGGCGATCAACTTGTCGCGCAGGAAGCACTTGGCGTGGGCGCGCGATTGATTGCGCCGTTGCCGCTGCCGCGTGATTTGTATGCAGAGGATTTCACCGAGCCGTCCTCACGTGTGGCTTTTGACGCGCTGTGCGCTCAAGCGCGCATCGTGCAATTGCCGCTGCTAGCCGGGCAGTCGCGACGAGCGATCGAACCCTTGGGTACGGCGCGCGATCGTCAATACGCACAAGCGGGCGTGTATGTCGCAAGCCACTGCCACGTGCTGCTCGCGATCTGGGACGGCAAGACCTCCGATCGTCTCGGTGGTACAGCCCAAGTTGTCGGTTATCACCTCAACGGGGCGATGCCCGGGTTGATCGAACGGCGGCGAAACTCGCGCCACCTGCTCGGCGGCGGCGAGGATCGACTGCTTTATCACATCGTCTGCTCGCGCGATGACGAGGACGAGGCGCCAGCGGCCGGTCTCCATCCATTGCAGGTTCTGTGGCGCAGCGCCGATGACGTCATGGCAGTGGACTGCCAAATGCCGCCGGCGTTTCATCTGACGTTTGCGCGCATGGCTGAGTTCAACACCGAATGCCGCAAATATGCCGCGGAAATTGCCGCTTCCGGGAAAGCGCATCAAGTTGTCGATCATGGTTGCGCCGCCACTATCGATCACCTGTTCGCGGCCGCAGACTGGCTTGCCATCCATTTCCAGAAACGCGTACTGCTGGCGATGCGCGCGACTTACACGCTGGCCGCGCTGATGGGTATTGCTTTCATGTTCTATTCCGACCTGCCTGGGCAGGACTACATGATTTTCGTGTTTCTGCTGTTGTTCGCCAGTGGCGCATTCCTGGCAGTGCTTGCGCATCGGCGCGCCTGGCATCGCAAGTATCTGGACTATCGCGCGCTTGCCGAGGGGTTGCGCGTGCAGTCGTACTGGCGCCGCGCGGACATTTCAGTCACCGGCGATCCGGAGTTTGCGCACGACAATTTTCTGCAGAAGCAAGATGTGGAACTGGGCTGGATACGCAACGTGATGCGCTCCGCCAGCCTCGATGCGGAGCCGTTCACGCAGTCGTCCGACCCCGCTGCGCTTGCGCGGGTGATTTCCGAATGGGTCGGCGAATCGGGGAAATCAGGGCAACTGCACTACTACGAACGCTGCGCCGCAAAGCGCGCGCATACCCATCACGTCACCGAAACGCTCGGTGCGTTGAGTCTGTGGATCGGTATTGGCATCAGCGTGTTTCTCGCCATGTTCTTCCTGGTGTTGTCGCAGGATGCCAAGACCGGGCTGGTGGCGGTGATGGCAGTCGTGTCGATTATTGCGGCTGTGCGCGAGGCGTACGCGTATCGCAAGGCCGACAAGGAATTGATCAAGCAATACCGCTTCATGGCGCAGCTTTTCGCGCGTGCACGCACCGAACTTGATCGCGATCACGACCCTGAACAGCAGCGCGCCATCCTGCGTGCGCTGGGTGAAACCGCGCTGGCCGAACATGCCGAATGGACGTTGATGCACCGCGAACGACCGCTCCAGCACGCGCGGTTCTAGTCCATACGAGTGCACGACGGGATGTACCGAATCGCACAATGCTGTCATAAACAATTTTCCGATCACCCCATCTTCAACACACCCCCATGTCGACCACCCGCCGCATACGAATCGAGCGCTCTGTACCGATCATCGAACAAGGCCTGGCGCAAATTCAGGCCGAGATGAAGCTGCCGCTGGCATTTCCGGACGACGTCGAGACGGCGGCGGCGCAAGCAGCGCTGCATCCACGTCTGCCTGATCTCGATCGCAGCGATATCGCACTGGTCACCATCGATCCAGCCGGTTCGATGGATCTGGATCAAGCGATGTTTGTCGAGCGCATCGCAGACGGCGGATTTCGCGTCTATTACGCGATTGCCGATGTGGCCGCTTTCGTGACTGCGGGCGATGCGATCGACGTGGAAGCCAACAAGCGCGGCGAGACCTTGTACGGCGCGAATTCGAAAATTCCGCTGCATCCGAAAATCCTGTCCGAAGGCGCCGCATCGCTGCTGCCCGACCAACTGCGGCCGGCGTTGTTGTGGACGATCGATCTGGACACCACCGGTGAAGGCGTCGGCGTCGATGTGCGCCGCGCACGCGTGAAAAGCCGCGCACGTCTCGATTACGCCGGGCTGCAGCAGCAGATCGACGCGGGCAGTGCCGGTCCGATGTGGACTGTGTTGCGCGAAATCGGCGAACTGCGCAAGAACCGCGAGCAGGCGCGCGGCGGCATCAGCCTGTCGTTGCCGGAACAGGAAATTCGCAACGACAATGGCCAGTGGATGGTCGAGTTTCGTGCGCGACTGGCGGTCGAGGACTGGAACGAACAAATTTCCCTGCTGACCGGCATGGCCGCCGCACATCTGATGGTGAAGGCGAAAGTCGGCATCCTGCGCACCTTGCCCGATCCCGACCCTGCGTCGATCGCGCGCCTGCGCCGCACCGCGAGCGCGCTCGGTATCGTGTGGCCGGATGCGCAAACCTATCCAGAATTCATCCGCTCGCTTGATCCGACCAAGCCTACGCATATCGCCATGCTGACGAGTTGCACATCGGTGCTACGCGGCGCCGGCTACGTCGCATTCAACGGCAACGTGCCAGCGCAGCCACGGCAATCGGCGCTGGCGGCCGAGTATGCACACGCGACCGCGCCGCTGCGGCGCCTGGTTGATCGCTATACGGGCGAAGTCTGTGTTGCGCTGTGTGCGCAGCAGCCGGTTCCGGCGTGGGCGCTTGCGGCACTGCCCGGATTGCCGGCGACCATGCAGGCGTCGGATCGGCGCGCGCACAAATACGAACGCGCAGTGATCGATCTGGTCGAGAGCATCGTGATGGCACCGCGTGTCGGGCAACTGTTCGACGCCACGATTGTCGAAGTCACGCCGAACGATCTGCGCCAAGGCATCGCAATGCTGCGCGATCCGGCGATCGAAGCACCAATTGCAAGCGCGGCCAATCTGCCGCTCGGGGCGGCGATCAAGGTCAAGCTGGTCGCGGTCGATCCATCCACGCGCACGATCCGGTTCGAGCCGGCCTGAGCGCGCACCGCTGCTGGCGCCGCTGACGCGCATACTGCGATCATCGCGCCAGCGCTTGGGATGGATGGACGGTGCGTATGGAGCAACCACTGCAATTCGCGTTCGGTGACATCCACGTCGATGTCGTCGCGCACACCGTGCGCAAGGGCGACGTTGCGTTCACGCTCGAACCCAAGGCGTTCGGCGTGCTGCTGCAATTCCTCGCCCATCCGGGTGAACTGCTGACGCGCGATCAGTTGCTCGATGTGATCTGGGGCCATCGCCATGTCACCCCCGGCGTGTTGAACCGCGTGATCGCGAACCTGCGCCGGGCGCTCGGCGACGACATCCATGAACCGCGTTATATCGCGACCGTACACGGTTTTGGCTATCGTTTTGTCGGTACGTTGTGCAGCGATCTGACAACCGCGCCGCCGCTTGTCGCCCAGCCAGACGTGTCGCAAACGCCGATGTCGGTGCAGCCCAATCGCGATGATGCAGTCACGGCAGAGCATCGCCCTGACGACGATCAACGGGAATCGCAGGTTCGCGTGCGCCGCCGCCGCAGTCGCAGTCGCAGTCGCAGTCGCACTGCATGGCTGGTGATGACGCTGCTGGTTGCGGCATTCGTTGCGCTTGGATTCTCGCTATGGCGGCAATCCGGTCAGAATGTTTCTACCCTGGCGCGCTCGACACAACCGGCGGGTCTGGCCGTGCTGCCATTTTCTGCGCCTGGCGACGACGCCGATCTTGGCGCCGCCGCGGAAGGGTTGTCCGAAAGCCTCACCGATGCGTTTGCACGCACTGCCGACGTGCGCGTCGCTGGTCGCGAATCGGTTCTGGCGCTCGGCCGTGGCCGCGGCAGCGTGCAACGCATCGCCGAAGTTCTCGATGTCGACTACGTGCTGAGCGGTGAAGCGCACGCGAATGGAATCGCGATCGATCTGCGCATCGGCCTGTGGCGCCGAGGCGAGACTGTGCCAGTGTGGATCGACGAGCAGTCGATGCCGCGCGATCAATTGTTTCGCGTCGTGGTGCCGTTGATTGAGCGCGTACGCACGACGGTGCTGCCCGCGCTTGTGCTCGCGCCTGAGCAACTATCGCGGCAAGCGGCGATCCCGGCGCAGGATCTGTACTGGCTCGGCCGTCGCTACTGGTATCAACGCACGCCAGCCAGCCTTGCGCGTGCGC
>JBDUED010000059.1:0-12223 GCA_040002595.1 Dokdonella sp.
CGTGATGATCCACTCGCCGAGCGAAATGACCGGTGCGCTTTGATTGTCCATGCTTCCCTTCCCCAGGAACGCCGGGTGATCCGGCGGCGCGATTCTGGCACTCTCCAGTCGCACGCGCTACAACCTAATCGAGACTCGCGAGTGAGAAAAAGAGACAGCCATCGGGTTGACGCGCCCTTAGCGAACGTCTCGACAGCAGGCGCGAATTGAGTCAGCTTTCCTCGGAACCACCCGGACTCACGACTTCGGGTTGCCGATGGCGCAGGTGTACGGAGACGTTGTACAGCGACACGAACATCGGGAACGCATTGAGGATGATTCCGACCGAGTCGTTCTTTCCCCAGATGAAATAGGACAATGTCATCGCGCTGCCGACGATCGACAAATACCAGAACGTCATTGGCACGACCACGCGCTTGAGTCTCTTCGTCGCGTAAAGTTGCACGAACCAGCGCGCGGTAAACAGAAACGCGCCCGTCAACCCGATCAGCTTCCATGGCGTGATGGTGATGCCGTTGAATATGGTCAGTACTTCATTCATGGATGATCACTCGATGCGCAACGGAGCGCAGGATGCGTCGGCGCGTCTTTCGGGGTGGTTTCGCAAGTCGGAACGCAGCCACGATGGCAGGATCATGCTGCTGCGAGTCGGCTTCGCCTTGATCAGGCGTCTCCGGCCTGCCTCGCGCAATCAGCGCGCACGCTTGGCCAACCATTCGTGGATGGCTCCTGGCACTTCGCGCTGGGCGCGACCGGAGACATAAATTCCGATATGGCCACCGCGAAATGCGACCTGCGTGTAATCGTCGGTTCCGACATGTTCGCCGAGAACGCGTGATGACGACGGTGGCACCAGGTGATCCTGTTCGGCAAACACGTTCAGCACCGGCATCGTGATGTTGCCAAGATGCACTTCGTGATCGCCGATCATCAGCCCCCCCTTGACCAGCTTGTTGCCCTGGTAGAAATCCTTGGTGAACTGACGAAACGCCTCGCCCGCCTGGTCGGGAGAATCAAAAATCCATTTTTCCATGCGCAGGAAGTTCTCAAGCTCGGCCTTGTCGTCGAGAATATCGACAAGTCCGATGTATTTTTGCTGGTTGAGTCGCACGGGTTTTAGCATCAGATAGCACAAATTCATCATGTCCGCTGGCACGTTCCCCAGTGTGTCGACGAACAAATCGACATCCATATCGCGCACCCAGTTCGACAGCATGTTTTCTGGCGTGTGGAAATCGACTGGAGTGACCATCGTGATCAGGTTCTTCACTTTCTCCGGATGCGTCGCGGCGAAGCATAAAGAAAAGGCGCCACCCTGGCAGATGCCGAGCAGGTTGATCTTCTTCACGCCACACCGTTTGGCGACCGCATCGACCGAGCGACCGATATAACCATTGATATAGTCGTCCAGCGTGAGCCAGCGGTCGGCGCCATCCGGATAGCCCCAATCGATCAGATAGACGTCTTCACCTTTGGCGAGAAGGTTCTTTACCAGCGAGCGATCGTCCTGCAAATCGACCATGTATGGACGATTGACCAGGGCGTACACGATGAGGATTGGTACTTTCGCGGTGGGCGGCTTTTCGCCCCTGAAGCGATAGACGACAAGCTTGTCCTCGCGGTAGATCGCTTCCTTTTCGGTCACGCCGAAATCAACTTCATCGACCGAGCGCAGAGTCTGCAGGGCGGCCGTGAGCTTGCGTTGTGTCTTCAGCGCCTCATCGAGCGCGTTTGCCGGTTCGATCCTGATCGGGCCCATCGTACGTCCTCGTTGTCAGCGCTTGGGGCGCTTGGGAGCCACCCGCTTCTTGGCCGGAGCGCGTGTGCTGCCGGTTGAAGTGGTGGCGAATTTTCCGATCCGAGACGAGAAACCGGCTGCATGCGCCGCGGTAGATTTGGCTGCCGCTGGAGCCGATTTCACGCCACGCTTTTTCGTCGGCTGCGCTGCCGCCTTGGCGACGCTGCGCGGTTTGCGCGTCGACCGTGCGGACGCAGGTGTGCCTGCTGCGGTTGCGCCGGCTTTTCCCGTCCGAACGAATGACGCCTTGAGTGCGACAAATTCATCGCGTAATCGGGTCAGTTCGTCGGTTACGCTGGCGTCCGCGGCGCGTGCGCGAACTTCTCGACGCAACGCCTGCAGGCGTTCGCCGATGCTGTTGATCTCGCTGCGCGTCGGCATCCCAAGATCGGTGGCGACGCGTTCGATCTCGTGCTGGGTTTGCGAACGCACACGCATCTGCGCGTTGACCAGCGCACCGTAGACCTCTCGAAATTCCGGCGACAGCGCAATCTCCGCATAACCCTCCTCTGCCGCGTCCACCCACAGGTCATACAACGCGCGCATCGATTCGATCTGCCGGCCCGGTTCCTCGTGTTCGGCAAGCTTGGCTTCAAAGCGTGCGAACCCGCGCTGCGCCGCCTCCAGCATCAACGCGCTGTAGCGACGCATCTGCTCCTGATAATCAAGCCAGGCCGTCGCAGTTTTCTGCGCGTGCTCCTGCTGCTCACGATGCAAACCGAACGCCGGCAGGTTCATCCATGCCTTCAGATCAGCCGTGTCCGGCGGCGGCGATCGTAGTGCATTCAACGCGCCCATCATGTGCGCAAAACCTTCGCCACCCTGCCCCGGCATCGCGCGCCATGCGCGCACTGCGGGATGTTCGAACAATCCCGTATCGCCGCCCATCGCCGCCAAACCCTGGCGCAACGCTTCGGTCCATGACGGCCCACTGCCGCCTTGCGCGTTTCCCGCGCTGGCCGCGAGCATCGACTGCATGAAAGTGGCGTAATTCTTCGCACCTTCGAGCAGCCGTTCGGCGGTCTCATTGTGCGCACCGGAATTGGCGCAGAACAGTGGTGCGCGCTGCAAACCTGGCCAGCCCGCCCACTCAGGCGATGAGTGCGCCGCCTCACCGCTGCGTGCCATTTCCTGCCATGCTGCCAACCCTTGGCGCGACAATGCCTGCCACTGGTCAAGCCAATCGATGTGGGATGAATCAGCCACGGCGTATCCTCGTCAAGGCGGTTGTTCCACACATGATAGCGCGGCCCGATTGCAACTCGGCGACGCTCACGAATAATCACCCGCGCGCACCGCGCGCACCGCGGTTGATCGGTTGCGTGTATAGACATACACCGTCGCGGGCGGAACATTCAGCCACGCCCTGCCGGCGCGGCGCACGCCAAGATCCAATTCGTCAACCAATTCGCGTGGTAGTGGGCTGGCAGGTCCGTAAGTGAACTGCACCAGCGGCCCGTGCGCCCCCAGCACGGAAAATGCGGCTTCGAGAATGTCCTTCTGCAGCGCGCGCGGCATCGCCAGGAACCCCAACCCGCTGATCACCGCGTCAACCCGTTCGGCGCCCGCGAATCCGGTTTGCGCCACGATGCGGGAAAGATCGCACGCGTCCCCGTGGATGACATGGGACGCCGGAAACTGCTTCTGCAAAAGGCGCGCGAGATCCTTGTTGAGCTCGATCACCAGCAAATCCTTCTCGGCAATGCCATGTTCGAGCAGCGCACGGGTAAACACCCCGGTGCCGGCACCCAGCTCAATCACCCGCTGCGTGCCCTTCGGCAGTTGTGCAATCATCTGCCGCGCAAGTTTGCGGCTCGACGGCGAAAACGCCGCCATCGCGCGTGGGTTCTTGAGCCACTGGCGAAAGAAGGTCCAAGCCGCAGTTGCGTGGGGCGTCGCGTTCGTGTCGGATCGCCCAATATCGTCGGTCATGCGCCAGCCAATCGTAAACAAGCGCGCCATCATAACGCGTCGACGCCAACGAACTTCGGCGGTGCGACTGCGACAGATGCGTTGCGCAGGAATCGATCGGTGGTCACCCACAAAAAAAGAAACCCCGCGGCGATCAGGGGAAATCGTCGCGGGGCGGAGACGTTGACGGCGGGGAAGGGGAGGGTTCGCCGCCAACGCTGACTCTTGGATCAGCGGTGGTTGTAACCGTCCCGATCGTAATAGCTCGCGCGATGGCCGTAACTGCCCCGATCATCGCCCCTGTGGTTGTAGTAGTTCTGCCTGTCCCAACCGCCATAGCGGCGATGGTGTCCACCCCGACCGTAGTAACTGTTGGAGTAGTACACGGCCCCGTAGACAGGATAAGTGTCGTAGGCAGGATAGTAAGACGAACTGTAATAAGCCGGACCGTAGTACACCGGCGCTGCGTAAGACGAGTAACCGCCGTAGTAGCCGCCACCATAACCGTAGCCGCCACCGCCGTAATAACCGCCACCGTACCCGTAACCGCCACCACCGTAGCCAATACTTATACCCGGCAGGCCGATGTTGATGCCCAGCCCAAACCTGCCGTGCGCAAACGCCGCAGGTGCCAGCGCCAAGCCCGCAGATACGAGCAACCCGAACACCCCAAAACGAATTGTTTTATTCATAAAAACATTCCTCCGAGATCGTGCAGCATGCTGCGGCTGCAGGGCTGAATCGCGTCTGAGTATTTTCGCGCCAAGCGTTAAGAAATCGCTCGGTCCAAAGGTCGCAAACGCAGTTCATAACAGCGATGAATGCGCGGCCGGCGCGAGAAATCGAACGGTATTGTGATTGGCGTGATGTCGCGAACATCGAAAACGTTTTCGACGGCTTCGTCCAAACTGAAACGACGCGAATTATTCGAGAACACGATCAACCCATCAGCAGCCAGCCGCGCCTCGCACAAAGCCAACAACTGCGCGTGATCACGCTGCACGTCAAAGTCCTCGGCGCGCTTGGAGTTGGAGAACGTCGGTGGGTCGACAAAGATCAAATCGTAAGTGCCGCGATCATGACGTAACCATTCCAGGACGTCGGCCTGCACCAGTTCGTGCGCCTTGCCGGTAAAACCATTCAAGATGAAATTCTGCGCAGCCCATTCCAGATAGGTGGCAGACAAATCGACACTGGTTGTGCTGCGCGCGCCCCCAGCGGCGGCGTGCACGCTCGCGGTCGCGGTGTAGCAAAAGAGATTGAGAAATCGTCGGCCAGGCGCAAGTTCACGCAGCCTCGCGCGCACCGGTCGGTGATCAAGAAACAACCCTGTGTCGAGATAGTCGAACAAGTTCACACGCAGTTTCAGCCCCCCCTCCTCGACCACGAGAAATTCGTTTCGTTGGTCGAAGCGCCCATATTTGGAACCGCCCTTTGCGCGATAGCGTGTTTTCAGCGCGATCCGCTCGCGTGGCACATCCAGCGCAACCGCTGCCGCCTGCACCAGGTCGCGCAGTCGATCGCGCGCGGTGTGTTCCGGAATGTCGGCCGGTGGCGCGTATTCCTGCACGTGCAACCAGGTTTGCGGAAACAGCCCGCCGACGCCGGTGGCTGAGCCGGCGCACGAAGTCGCGGTGTAGACATCGATTGCAGCGGCGTATTCCGGAATATCCGCGTCGTAAATCCGATAGCAGGAAATGCCTTCGCGACCGAACCTTTTGCGCAGGTGCTTGCGGTTTTTGCCGATGCGATTTGCCACAGACTGGCCACCTTCCGACAAGGGTCGCGCAATGTGCGTCCGCGGTGCGGCGGGGGTCAGATCGAAGATCAGCAGACGGCATTCCAGCGCGCCGTTGTACAGCACGTAACGCTTCTGCGCACGCAGTCCGAGCATGTGCCCGAGTTCATCATCCGACACGATGATGCCGGCGTGCCAGCCACTGAATTCGGCACGCAAGCGCTGCCCCAGCGCGTGATACAACGGCGCCAACCCAGCGTCCGTGCCGAGCCGTTCGCCGTAAGGTGGATTGCAGATCACCAGCCCGGACGCAGCCATTTCCGCAGGATTTTTCAAATGCTCGGCCGATTGCCGCGCAAGATGCACAAAGCCGGCGACTCCGGCTGCCTGTGCATTGCGCTTGCCCTCATTCAGCACATTCGGATCGTGGTCGTAACCGAAGAAGATCGGCTGCAGGGCCCGCAGCCCCGTCGTCGCACGATCGCGCGCCTCAACCAGCAATGCCTCCCAGATTTCCGCGTCGTGCTGGCGCCAGCCGAGGAAACCGAAATAGTCGCGCTTGAGACCCGGGGCAACATCGGCGGCCATCAGCGCACCTTCAATCAGCAACGTTGCCGCCCCGCACATCGGGTCGAGCAACGCGCCGCCCGCCGCATGCACTTCTGGCCAGCCCGCACGCAGCAGCATCGCGCAGGCGAGATTTTCCTTCAGCGGCGCCTCGCCCTGCCCTTGCCGCCAACCGCGGCGGTGCAGCGGCGTTCCGGAAAGATCCAGCGAAAGCGTTGCCTGATTGCGATACAAACGGACGTTTATGCGGATGGATGGCTGCGCGACATCGATATTCGGTCGTTCGCCGGTGCGTTCGCGAAACTGGTCGACGATCGCATCCTTGCTGCGCAATGCGATGTACTGGGTATGCGTGAGCGCACTTGCGCCCGACACCGCATCGACGGCGAACGTACTCTCAAGTGCAAGGTGTTCTGCCCAGTCGATGCCCTGCACGCCGGCATACAGTGCGTCCGCATCGGCGGCATCGAATTGGGCGATGCGCAGCAGGATGCGGCTAGCAAGACGCGACCAGAGGCAGGCGCGATAGGCCAGCTCCAGCGGGCCGCTGAAATGCACGCCGGCCAGCGCTTCATGCGCATCGGTGGCGCCGAGCGCGCGCAGCTCGTCGCGCAACAGCAATTCAAGTCCTTTCGGACAGGTTGCGAACAAGGCCAACATGTCAGTCCAGGCTCACGAGGAACTCGCGGAACATGTCCGCGCAATATCCGACGTGTTGGCCGAGGCGATGATCGTCATCGACCAGATGCAGGTTCGCACCGCGCTCGCGTGCGAACGCGATCGTCGCATCAACCGCACAGATCTCGTCGTGCCAGCCGTGGATCAGCATCATGGGTACGGCGGCCGCCATGAACGCGCGTGGATAGCGCCCGATTGCGGCCGGCAACGCGAGCAGGTACAACCCGTCGCAGGCACGTTCGATCGATGCAAAACCCGACACGAATGCGCCCATGCTGGAGCCGGCAAACACGACGCGTCCGCTGGCCGGTGCATGGTCGAGCGCACGTGCGATGCGCGCGTCGATCGCACTCGGATCCCCTCGCGCGTCGATATCGCGGTAGTCGGGCCGCACGCTGGTCCAGCCGAGCGCAGTGGCGACCAGCGCGAGCGCGCTGACCTTGGTCGCATCCGGCCCGCTATCCAGGCCGTGAGACAGAATGACCGTGCCTTTCATGGCTGAGCGCCGTCGCATCCGAAAACAGAGCGTGATGCTAGCATTGCCACGACGGCGCGAGCCGCAACCGATACGCTCGTCCCTACGTGGATACCAAAAGATGATGGCGGCACTCGCGATTGATAACTGGCCTTTGCCCTATGAAGAACGCCTGACAACGCGGCCCCCTTCCGCGGTCGATCTTGTCGTGGTCCATTGCACAGAACTTCCGGACCTGAAAACAGCGCGCGAGTACGGCGAGCGTATCCACTATCCGACGACCCAAACCGGCAACAGCGGGCACTACTACATCGATCTGGATGGCAAGGTGTTCCGTTTTGTCGCCGATACGCGCGTGGCCAATCACACCTTCGGCTATAACCCCCGCTCGATCGGCATCGAGTTGGTCAATATCGGCCGCTACCCGCATTGGGGGGACAGCCGCTTTCAGGCGTTCACGGTGCCGTACACGGCCGCGCAAATCGAGTCACTGCGCGCATTGCTGCGCCAGTTGAGCAATGACCACGCAAACCTGCACTGGATTGCGGGGCATGAGGATCTCGATCGTCGCCTTGAGCCGGCCAGCGACAATCCTTCAACGATGTTGCCGCGGCGACAGGACCCTGGTCCGCTGTTTCCCTGGGCCGAAGTACTGAAGGGTAGCGTGCTGCAGCGCCTCTCACCTTGAGTGTAGCTTGGCTTGGTGGGAGCGCCGCAAGGCGCGATGCTTTTTCCCCGGGAATATCCAACCCGAGGCAGCCGCCGCCGTTCCCACCGCAGCGAATGCGCGCTCGCTAGCAGCAGAGCCAGATCGGGCGTGGCGGTTATACTTGCGCGCCTTTTTTTCAACTGCACGCTCATGAGCATGACCCCCGTCGACGAACTGCTGTCCCTGCTCCAGCTTGATCGCATCGAGGAAAATTTCTTCCGTGGCGAAAGCCGTGACATTGGCACGCGTTATGTCTTCGGTGGCCAGGTGCTCGGCCAGGCGCTATCGGCCGCGCAGCAGACGGTCGAGGGTGCGCGCAATGCGCATTCTCTGCACGCCTATTTCTTGCGTGCGGGCGATATCGAGCAGCCGATCCTGTATCACGTCGAGCGCACGCGTGATGGCGGCAGTTTCTCGATGCGACGTGTGACTGCGATCCAGCACGGCCAGCCGATCTTCATCTTCACCGCCTCGTTCCAGCTCGACGAACCTGGAGTCGAACACCAATTGCCGATGCCGAGCGTGCCCAAGCCGGACGATCTGGCGCCAACTGTCGCATTGCCTAGCGAGGAACTGGCGAAACTGCCGCTCAAGCTGCAACGCTGGTTCGGGCGCGCTGGGCCGTTCGAGTTTCGCCACATCTATCCTCGTGACGAACTCAATCCACCCAAGCGGCCGCCGTTCCAGCAAGTATGGTTCCGTTTGTCGCAGAAAATTCCGGACAATCCGCCGCTGCATCGCGCGCTGCTCGCGTACGCCTCGGATTTTCATCTGATTGGGACCACGATGTTTCCACACGGCATATCGTTCCTGCAGCGCAATGTCCAGGTCGCCAGCCTCGATCACGCGATGTGGTTCCATCGTGCGTTTCATGTTGACCAGTGGCTGCTGTATTCGTGCGACAGTCCGACTGCGCAGGGTGCGCGCGGGCTCGCCCGTGGAATGATTTTCAGCGAAGATGGACAGCTGATTGCCTCGACCGCGCAGGAAGGCTTGATCCGCCTCAAGCCGGAAAAGTCGTAGCATTGCCGCATGCGCCAGATTTACACCTCGCCACGAATCGAAAACGTCGAGCGCGTGGTCGCGCTGATGGCCGAACACGGCATCCAGACCTCGATCGCCAATCGCCGCGGCTACCACGGCGCGGACTGGAAACGCTTCAGTTACTCCACCTCAGGGGACCGCGATGCGTGGCCGCAGGTTTCCGTCGTGCGGTCGCAGGATCAGACGCTCGCACGCCAGGTTTTGCGCGATGCCGGTCTGGAGCCTGCAACCCGCTTCGCGGACGAGCTAGCCGCGTCGCGCAACGCAGGTGATCCGCGTGCCCATCGCCGCGCTTCCCTACGCGTGAAACTGGTGGTGCTGGCGCTGATCGCAGGTGTCGCCCTGCTGATCGCGATCACCCAGCTCTCGAACTGAACCCAGACTGCGCGCATGCGGTGTGTGAGCGCCGTCTTGCGGACCTGAAGCACGCTTGCGAGATAGACTAGACCGATGCGTTCGGATGTCGTCCGTCTGTTCCAGACTCTGCCCCACCCGTGCGGTTATTTTGCCGAGCGGACGGCGCAGAACATTGTCATCGATCCAAGCGCGCCACAGCTGCCGGGCATCTACGATCTTGCCGTGCAGCGCGGTTATCGACGAGCCGGCGGCCATGTCTATCACCCGCAATGCAGCGCATGCCACGCATGCGTCGCGTGCCGCGTCCCGGCTGCCCGCTTCCGACCGGATCGCAGCCAGCGTCGCTGCACCGCGCGCAACGCCGACCTCAGCGTGCGCATCGCGAGTGCGATCTATACGGACGAATATTTCGCGCTCTATCAGCGTTACCTGCGCGCGCGCCATCCGCAAGGCGGCATGGACGACGCGCGTCCCGAGGATTTTGCGCGCTTTCTATACACCGCGTGGAGCCCGACCCGCTTCATTGAATTCCGCCACGGTGGCCGTCTGCTCGCCGTTGCGGTAACCGATTTCTGCGCGAGCGGACTGTCGGCCGTCTACACGTATTTCGATCCGGACGCAGCCGACCGCGGACTTGGAACGTTCGCTATCCTCAGCCAATTGCAGCTCGCGCGCGAGCGTGAACTGGAGCATGTCTACCTCGGCTTCTGGATCGATGGCCACCGCAAGATGCACTACAAGACGCGCTATCGACCACTCGAAGTTCTACGCGGGGGCGCCTGGGTCGAGCATGAAGCACTCGAACCGCACTCGTCCTGACCGTTCGGCCGGGCACAGACAAGAAGTGGCGGGGCCTGTTTGGTTTCACGACCAGCTCAGAAGAATAGGCTGTCGCGTCGGCGCACGGAGTTGGCGGACAATTCACGCTCAACCACCGGGCGCAGCTCTTTTTCCAATGTCTCAGCCTGCACGGTCTGGCCTGCAGTACGCAGGTCGAGCGCCAGTGACAGGCCGACCCGCGCGGTTTGCGGATGCAGCGCGCCGGCCGTGTCGCGCAGTTGCTTCCACACGGCTTCCTCGTCACGCAGCGCGGCCGGCGTGTCGCCGCGTCGACGCGCGATCGACGCACGCAGCACGCCGGCGCCAGCGCGTACCCAAACATCACCAGTTGCATCCGCAGATTCGATACGGGCGAGCAGGGGCTCGGCCTGGACGAAGTCACCATTCATCACGAACCATTGCGCCAGCGCGAGCGACGTGTACGGTGCGTCGATGGCACCGGGGTCATCCTTTGTTGCCCAGCCGACGCCGGCCTGATCCAGCAGCGTGCGCGCTTCGTCGTCAGCGTGACCGAGTTCGAGCAAGGCCATTGCCAGCATGGTCTTGGCGTGGAGCACGCGCGGGTCGTGCGCGTCGTAGCGCTGGCTGCGCAGTTCGACGATCGTGCGCAGCAGCGGAAGCGCGCTGTCGGCTTCGCCGATCAGCAGGTAGCGACGCGCGATTTCCAGCAGCACATTGAGGGACTCGCCGCTGTCTTTTCCGTTCAAGTGCTCCTCGTCGGCCAATGCGCTCTGCAACAGCGGAAGAGCCGCGTCGTAGCGTCCGGCGTCGTCGAAGATGTGCGCCTGGCGCAGCAGGTAGACCGCACCGAACTCACTGTGCTCGCCTTCGATTGCGCGGGTGATCCTCAACGCGTGCTCGATGGCATCGCTGGCGCCTGCGTAGTCACCACTGCGGTCGAGAACCAGCGCGTAGCGGCTTAGGGTCATGCTTTGGCCGATGCTTTCGTTGTCACGCCCTGCCAGCGCCTTTTCGCAGTACTGCTTGCTTGCCAGCGTGTCGCCACGATTGAACGTGATGATGCACAGGTTGTGCAGCGCGGACGACAACCGATTGTCCTCACCCGACGGCAGGCGCTGGTTCATCTGCAGCGACTTTTCCGCAGCCACCTGAGCACCCGCGAATTGGACGGCACGGTTCAGTGCGAGCGACAGCACCATCCACGCGTTCGCGATCGGCTGCGATCCAGGCGCAGTCAGGCGTTCGCTCAGTTCAAGCGATTCGCGCGCGGCGCGTTCGGCATCACTTGCCGGAAACTCGCCATTCGCCATGATGTTCGCCAGCGCTTCCAGGCAGCGCGCGGCGGCAAGCGGCTGGTCGACTGACGGCAAGAGATTGAGATCCGTCGCCTCACGCATCAGCTTCGCTGCCTTGGTGGTCGCATTCATGTGTCGATACGCGTTGCCGACCGCTTCGAGCAAGCGTGCGCGGATGCGTGGCTGGTCGTGGAGTTCCTTTTCGATGCGCGCAGTGCCGGCGTCCAGCACTTCCCGCGCAGTCAGGTTGTGGAGCGCGCCCCTGCTCAGATTGCTGTCCGACGCCGCGAACACCGACACCAGAAATTCAGCGACGCGATCCGACGTCGCCGCCTGCACGCGCGCCTCGTGCTCGGCCAGCAGCGTGCGCCAGGTGAACCCGCTCACGAGCGCGGCCAGCACGACGGCTGCCGCCAGCGGCCAGCGATTGCGCCAGATAAAGCGTTGCGCACCATACGCCCGGTCACCCCGACGTGCCAGCACCGGCTGTGCGGCAAGATGGCGGCGCAAGTCGTCGGCAAATTCCCCGACCGAGGCGTAGCGCTGTGCCGGTTCGCGGCGCAGCGCCTTCAACACAATCGCATCGATGTCGGCCGGGATGCCCCTCATCGGTCCGCGTAGCAACCGTTGCGTGGCTTGCGTCGCATCCGGCGTGCGATGCATGTTCCGACTCGGCGGGGTGATGTCGCCGGAGACGATCGCGTTCGAGCGCGCGTGGTCGGAGCCGATGTGGTCAAACGGACGCACGCCGGCGACGAGTTCGTAGAGCACGATGCCGAGAGAATAGATGTCGGTAGCAGTACCAAGCGCGCTACCCTCGATCTGCTCGGGACTCGCGTAGGCGAGTGTC
>JBDUED010000060.1:0-11999 GCA_040002595.1 Dokdonella sp.
GAGATTGTGCGGCGCGCGCCCGATATTATTTTCGGCTCATGGTGCGGCAAGAAATTCCGCCCCGAGCGTGTCGCTTCACGTCCAGGCTGGAACACCATTCCCGCTGTGCGCGATGGAGAACTGCACGAGATCAAGTCGCCGCTTATCCTGCAGCCGGGTCCGGCCGCATTGTTCGACGGCGTCGCTCAATTGCACCGGATCATTTCCGAGTGGGCAACGCGCAGGTGACGACGGCAATGCGCAGCGGCGGTGGCCCCGACGCTCTTCTTTCGTTAGACACGAGCATCGCGCCTGCCGGTGCTCCAACAGCGGCCGCATTACGCCGCTTGCGCCAGCCGCATGCCCAGATCAAGCAGCGGCGCGGTCAGCAGCGTGCGTGCCAGCAGGATCAACAGCCACGCCACCATCGGTGACAGATCCAGGCCGCCCATCGAGGGCAACACGCGCCGAATTGGACGCAGCACCGGTTCGGTGAGCTGCACGATCAGCGGCACGATCGGATTGGTGCGTTCGACACTGACAAAACTCAGCAGCACGTAGACGAGAATCACGCCCAGATACAGCATGAGCACAAAGTCGAGCAGATCCGCCAGCGCCATCACGCCAAGGCCGACAAGGCCCAGACTCTGATCCGCCAGCGCGTACAGCAAGGCCAGCTTGAGCGCGGTCAACAGCCAGGCGATCAGGATCGCCGCGATATCCAGCGTGCGCCACGTTGGAATCAGCTTGTGCAGCGGTATCAGCACGGGATTTGTCAACTTGTACAAAAACTGGCAGATCGGATTGTAGAAATTCGCCCGCGTCCATTGCAGCAGCACGCGCAACACGACCAGCGCGATCAACGCGCCAAATGTGAAATTGATCAGAAGCTGGCCGGCGTTGGCGAAATAGTTCATGGGACGAAACGGCTCAATGGTGATGTGAATTGCAACAAGGTCACGGAGCAACCATGGCTGTTCTTGCGGGAGCGGCGGCAGCCGCGATGTCCCTGGTTATCGTGGCCAACCGTTTCGCGGCCGCCGCTGCTGTCATGAAAGCCGTCACCCGTACTGCTCCGACAATTCCCGTCCGCGGCGTGTCGCCGCTTCCATCGCTTGCGCCGCAAGCTCATGCAGACCGCCCTTGACAAACACGTCGAGGGCGGCGGCGGTGGTGCCGCCGGGAGATGTCACGCGCTCGCGTAACGTCGTCGGCGACTCCTTGACCTCGGCCAGCATGCGCCCGGCGCCGAGACACGTTTGGGTGGCCAGCGCCCGCGCGGTTTCGCGGGGCAGGCCTTGCGCGACGGCAGCATCTTCCAGCGCCTCGACCAGCACGAAAAAATACGCCGGCCCAGAGCCGGACAACGCGGTGACTGTATCCATCAGGTGTTCGTCTTCGATCCAGACGACATAGCCAGCTCCGGCAAAAATCATTTCGGCCTGCGCGCGCTGTGCGGCATCGACCTCGGGGGTGGCGATCAGACCGGTCGCCCCAGCGCCGATCAGGGTCGGCGTGTTTGGCATCGCGCGCACGATCGCCAGCGGCGTAGCGAACCAATCGCGTAACTGCGCGATGCGGATACCGGCGGCAATCGAGATCACCAGCGGACGCGTTTGCGCGACGATCTCGGCCAGCTCGGCGCAGACGCTCCTGAGTAGTTGCGGCTTGACCGCAAGAACGAGCACGTCCGCCCCACTCGCTGCTGCGCATGCGTTGTCGTGCGTGATGATCGCAAAGTCGTGCGCGAGCGTTTGCCGCGCCTGTGCGTTCGGCTCCGCAACCGCAATGGCGTCCGCACGTGCACCGCCATTGATCAACGCGCCGATCAGGCTGCGCGCCATGGTGCCGCCACCGACAAAGGCGATTCGGCGGCAATGCGCACGGGAAGATTCGGGATTGGACGACATCGCGCGAAGATGTTGGCTGGAAGCACGCAAGCATAGCAAGCGGTCCGACCGCGGCGGCAATCGAGCATCGCCCATCAGGGTTCCAGATTCGCCAATCCCGAATCCCTTCGCCCCCGCGATCCAAACAGCAATGTGCCCACGCGCACCATCGTCGCGCCTTCGGCGATCGCCAGCTCGAAATCGTCGGACATGCCCATCGACAGGGTATCGATGCCTGCATGCGCCGCGCGCAGATTTTCGAACAAGGTACGCATGCGCCGGAATGCGATGCGCCGTTGCGCGAAGTCCGGTGCCGGCGCCGGGATGGCCATGAGGCCTCGCAGGTGCAGGCCCGGCGCTGCATCAATTTGACGCGCCAGCGCTTGGGCGTCCTGCGGCGCGCAGCCGGACTTGCTCCCTTCGTCGTCGATATTGACCTGAATCAGCACATTGAGCGGCGTGGCGGCAGAAGCGCGAACGCGCGACAACGGCGCAATCAGCTTGGCGCGATCAAGGCTCTGCAGCCACTCGAAATGCAGCGCGACGTCGCGGCATTTGTTCGATTGCAGCGGCCCGATGAAATGCCATTGCAACGGCAGATCAGCCAACTCGCGCTGTTTGGCCAGCGCTTCCTGTACGTAGTTTTCGCCAAACGCGCATTGCCCCAGCAGCGCCAAGGCACGTATTGCCGCAGGCGGCTGGGTCTTGGAAACCGCAAGCAGGATCGGCGTTTGCGCGTACCCGGTGGCGCCGGCGCTGGCGGCGATGCGCGCGTTGATGGAAGCTATCGGAGGTTCGCGGAAATTCATCGCAAGGCGCGCACTGGCTGGATTTGACGGGGCTATACTGCCCCAACCGGGCGCGTCCGCGGCGTCCGCATTCTCAGGGGAGAGCTATGGATATTGCCGAGCTGCTGGCCTTTTCGGTCAAGAACAAGGCGTCTGATCTGCACTTGTCGGCCGGTCTGCCTCCGATGATCCGCGTCGATGGCGACGTGCGCCGGATCAACATTCCGGCCTTTGATCACAAGCAGATCCATACGCTGATCTACGACATCATGTCGGACAAGCAACGTCGCGATTACGAGGAATTCCTCGAGGTCGACTTTTCCTTCGAAATCCCGAGTCTGGCGCGCTTCCGCGTCAACGCGTTCAACCAGAACCGAGGCGCCGGCGCAGTTTTCCGCACGATTCCGTCCGAAGTGCTGACGCTGGAAGATCTCGGCTGTCCACGCATCTTCAAGGAATTGATCTCGCAACCGCAGGGCCTGATCCTCGTTACCGGGCCTACGGGTTCCGGCAAGTCGACCACGCTGGCGGCGATGGTCGACCACGTCAACAAGAACGAATACGGCCATATCCTCTCGGTCGAGGATCCTATCGAATTTGTGCACACTTCGCAGAAATGCCTGATCAACCAGCGCGAAGTGCATCGCGACACGCATGGCTTCAATGAGGCGTTGCGCTCGGCGCTGCGCGAGGACCCGGACTACATCCTGGTCGGCGAGCTGCGCGATCTGGAAACCATCCGCCTTGCCCTGACCGCCGCGGAAACCGGCCACCTGGTATTCGCAACAGTGCATACGAGTTCGGCCGCCAAGACCATTGACCGCATCATCGACGTGTTTCCCGCGGGTGAAAAACCGATGGTGCGTTCCATGCTGTCCGAATCCTTGCGCGCCGTGATCTCGCAATCGCTGTTGAAAAAAGTCGGCGGTGGGCGCGTGGCTGCTCACGAAATCATGGTTGGCATTCCGGCAATCCGAAATCTCATCCGCGAGGACAAGGTTGCGCAGATGTACTCGGCCATCCAGACCGGTAGCCAGCACGGCATGCAAACCCTCGACCAGTGCCTGCAGGACATGGTCAAGCGCGGCCTGGTCACGCGCCAGCAGGCGAGTGGTTATGCGAAGAACAAGGAGATTTTCAAGTAGGGGCTGATGGGGCTGCGCCGGACGGCGTGCTGGCCGGACCTCCAGCGGCCGACCGGCTCGCTGCCGATAAAGGATCGATAAATAGCCATTATCAACCTCAACATGAGAATTGGTTGGACTGAGAACCCGGGCGCGGGCGTAGCATTGGCCCGACGCCAGCGTGGCGTCGACGTTTGCCGGAGCCCGCCATGATCCGTGTCCTAGCTTCTCTTCTGACCTCTTTGTTGCTCGTGTCCACCACCGCGTTTGCAGCAGGGCCCGCCGCTCCAGCGCCCGCAATCGCCAGCGCCGGCGCATTCCATGCGCTGCCCCACGCAGCCTATCAGCCGGTTCGCGGCGCCACCTACAAGGCGATATTCGGTCTGACCAAGGGCGCCGAGCAGCCAAGCCAGATCAACCCGGGCCTTGAGCGCGTCGCACGTACGGTGAACCTGTACACCCACGCCGGCGTGCCGCTCAGCCACTTGAAGTTCGTCGCGATCGCGTCCGGCACGGCAACCCCGATCGCATTGAACGACGAGCAGTACCGCAAGAAATTCGGCGTCGCCAACCCAAACCTGCCGGTGATTGCAGAACTGCGCAAGGTAGGTGTCGATATTGCGGTCTGCGGGCAGGCGTTGGCCGAACACGACTTCCAGAACGACTGGGTCGATCCGCGCGTCACCCTGGCGCTCTCTGCTCTCACCACGATGATCGAATTGCAGCAACAGGGTTATGCGCTGATACCGATGTAAGAGGCCCATATTCCCGATCAAGAAGGAGGACCACTCCATGCCCACGCACCGATCATGGACGCTGCTGCTCGTTGCCAGCCTGAGCGCTTGCGGCGTTGCCGCGGCGGCCTCCAGCACCGATTACCTGCCGCCGTGGAATCCGCCGCCGGACGGACTGCAGTTCAGCGTGCCGCCGTTCGATGCGGTGGCCGATCTGCATGGCGACATCGTCGATCCGCAACTGGTGGTGTTCTTTGCCGGAAACCAGTTCATGGTCGTGCATGACCTGATCGAGGCGTTCAAGCAGGCGCATCCGGATTACCAGCGCGTGTTCGTCGAGACGTTGCCGCCGGGCATCCTGGCCAAACAGATCGAGGGGGGCGTGCTGGTGATGGGCAACCTGCGCATCACGTTGAAACCGGACGTCTATACGGCCGGCAAGGGCGCCATCGCCGAGTTGCAAAAGCAGCATGACTGGTTCGCCGACACCCATGACTATGCGCGCAATCCACTGGCGATCCTGGTCGCCAGGGGCAACCCGAAACATGTTGAAGGTCTCAAGGATCTTGGCCGTGCCGACGTGCGCGTCAGCATGCCGAACCCGGCCTGGGAAGGCATTGCGAAACAGATCGAGGCAAGTTACCGCAAGGCTGGTGGCGAAGCCCTCGATCACACCATCATGGTCAGCAAGGTCAAGGACGGCAGCACCTTTCTGACCCGCATCCACCACCGCCAGTCGCCGCTGCGTGTGCTGCAGGGCGAGTCCGATGCCGCGCCGGTGTGGTCCACCGAGGCGTATTTCCAGCAACAGATTCTGCATCACCCGGTCGAGACAATCGCAATCCCGGCAATGCAGAATGCGACGGCCACCTACACCGCCGCACGCCTGAAGGATTCACCCCACGCCCAGGCCGGCAGGGACTTCATGGCGTTCATGCAAAGTCCGACTGCGCAGGCGATCTACCGCAAATACGGCTTCCAGCCGCCCGCGTGAGGCATCGTCATGACCCGCCGAGTGTTCCTGCGCCACCTGTTCCTCCTCACCGGCCTGGTGTTTCTCGGACTGCCGCGTGCGGCGGCAGCCGATGTGGCTGCGATCGTCCAGCAGGGCAATGGCAAGGGCGCCGCGCCGTGCGTGGCCTGTCATGGCATCGACGGCGGCGGTCAGGTAGCCGCTGGCTATCCTCGTCTGGCCGGACTCGACGCCGGCTATCTGCGCAAGCAGCTCGATGACTTCACCAGCGGAAGCCGCGCTAATCCGGTGATGCAGCCGGTCGCCGCGGCGCTCGATGAGAGCGAGCGCCAGGGGTTGGCCGAGTATTACGCGAAGCTGCCAATTCCCGTCGCGCTGGCCAAGACAGCCACGCCGCCGTCGGCCGCCGACAGCATCGGTGCCGTGCTCGCCACGCGCGGTGACTGGAGCCGCGACGTACCCGGCTGCACGCAGTGCCACGGCCCGGGAGGCAGCGGTGTCGGCGCGGGTTTCCCACCGCTGGCCGGGCAACCCGCCGCGTACATCGCCGCGCAGATCAAGGCGTGGCAGCAGGGCACGCGGCACAACGATCCACTGCAGCTGATGCAGCACCTCTCCAGCGCGCTCAGGCCACCCGAGATCGAAGCCGTGGCCAACTGGTTCGCTGCGCAACCGCTGACGGCAACACCGAAGGGCACGCCATGAATACGACGTCCTGGTTACCTGTCGCGCTGTTGGGCGCCGCCCTGTCCGGATCGGGCAGCGGTACCGGCAAGTCGGATCCCGCGCACGTGCCGCTGTCACCCCGGGCTACTTCCGCGAACGCTAACGCAGTGGCTGTGCCACCCGCGCATTCCCCCGGCCCGGCCGTGGAACCCGCTAATCCCATAGCATCGTTCACACCGCCGCCCGATGCGGACATGCCCGGCGGTCCCGAGGGGGAAGTCATCCGCCAAGGCCGCGACATTTTTGTCGACACGCCCAATCACGCGAAAGCGTATGTGGGTAACGGGCTCAGTTGCAGCAATTGCCATATCGACGCCGGGCGCCTGGCCAACTCGTCCCCGCTTTGGGGCGCCTACGGGATGTATCCGCAGTACCGCAAGAAGAATGGTCACGTGAACACCTTCGGCGAACGCGTGCAGGGCTGCTTCCGCTACAGCATGAACGGCACCGCGCCTCCGCTCGACAGCGCCGAGATGGTGGCGCTGGAAACTTACGCGTGGTGGCTAAGCAAGGGCGCCCCGCTGGGCGTGAAGCTCAAGGGCGCCGGATATCCGATGCAGGGCGTCCAGCCGCCGCAGCCGGCGGATTACCGACGCGGGGAAAAGGTTTACACCGCGCAGTGTGCGTTGTGTCACGGCGCTGACGGCCAAGGCCAGCAGGTCGCCGGGCGCAATGTGTTTCCGCCGTTGTGGGGAGCGCAGTCGTTCAACTGGGGCGCCGGCATGCACGAGCTGGACAAGGCGGCCGCCTTCATCAAGGCCAACATGCCGTTCAGCCGCGGTGGCACGCTGAGCGACCAGGACGCGGTGGACGTGGCCAAGTACATGAATTCGCACGAGCGCCCGCAAGACCCGCGCTACACCGGCGACGTCGCCGCGACCCGCGCTAAATTTCACGACACGCCAATGTCGCTGTATGGCACCGAAATCAACGGACACATGCTGGGGACTCCGTCATCACCTGCGAAAGCACAGGAGAAGTGACTGGGTTTCGAGTGACGCATCGGCGACTTGCGTCCATCGCAGCGCGAGATCCGCAAGCTATGCCGATCAGTGGCTGCCGCGACGTAGACCCAGCCGGCGCTACGTCGTCTCCAGCGTGCCGAATTTCACGATGTGCAAGTCGGCCCCGCCATGCGTTGCGGGGCGCGAGACAATTTCCTCACGCTTGGCCAGCGAGACGATTTCAAGAAAAATTCGGGTCCGCGCTTGCCCGTTCCACTTGGGGTATCTTCCTACCCAAGGGATCGCTGTGTTCGGCCCGCGTCCGGGTCTGGTATCCGCCACATTTTGTTGCAATCGTCTGCATTAGGGGAGTCACCATGTCGCCAGTATTTCCTCGCCACACGATCATCGGTCTGTTTGGTTTTATGCTCATTTCCGGCGCCGCGTTTGCAGCAGGCGCCGATGGCGCCGACGGCCGCGCCGCGAATGCCCAGCCCGCTTCAGCCGCCGCCAAGGTGGTTGTGCGCAACGCGACCGATAGCTCATCTGTCTCGCGCCGCGACAATCCCAATGCGCCGTCACCCAACGATGCGGTGACGGCCGACGACATCATCGTGCAAGGCTCCGCGTGCATCGGCCTGGACTGCGTCAACAATGAGTCGTTCGGATTCGACACCTTACGCTTGAAGGAAAACAATACGCGCATTCGGTTCATGGACACGTCGGCATCCGCCGGTTTTGCCAATCACAATTGGCAGCTCACCGCCAACGACAGCGGCAGCGGCGGATTGGAAAAGTTTTCCATCGAGGACATAACCGCCGCCACGATTCCCTTTACCGTGCTTGGCAGTGCCCCGAGCAATGCCTTGTTCGTCGACGCCAGTGGCCGCGTTGGCTTGCGTACTGGCACGCCACAACTCGATCTGCATATCTATACCGGCGACACGCCCGCGATTCGCTTCGACCAGAACGGTGGCGGCTTCACGGCACAGAGTTGGGACATTGGCGCCAACGAGGCGAACTTCTTTGTGCGCGATCTGACCGGCGGCTCGCGCCTGCCGTTTCGCATTCGTCCGGGCGCCCCGACATCGAGTATCGATATTGCGGCGAGCGGCAATGTCGGCGTCGGCACCGCGTCGCCCGCGGCCAAGCTTGATGTGATGGGCGACATGCTGGTGCATGGCACGATCTCGCAATTGTCCAGCCGCACGGCGAAGGAACATTTCGCCGAGATCGATGGCAAGCTCGTGCTGGCCAAACTCGATGCGTTGCCGATCAGCACCTGGAACTATCGCGGCGCCGATTCGGGAGACCGTCATCTGGGACCGGTGGCGGAAGATTTTCACGCTGCGTTTGGCTTGGGTCCGAGCGATCATTTCGTGGCGCCAAACGACGTCGCCGGTGTTGCGCTGGCCTCGGTCAAGGCATTGCAGCAGGAAGTACGTGCGCGTGACCAGCGCATCGAGGCGCTGGAATCGCGCCTGAGCGAATTGGAGGATCTCGTCCGCCATCGCGATCGATAAAGGAGGAGCACGCCATGTTGCGATTGTCTCCCCCATGCGTTGCCGCGGCGGGTCTCGTGATTGCGTTGCTGGCCGTACCGGCCTCTGCGCGCGTGCTCACGCTTTCATACCAGAGCGACACCACTGCGATCGTGCGGGATGCGTTCGACGGGAATGTCGCTGCCAGTACGCTGACCAGTGCGCAAGGACGACTGCTGGTGGAGGCAGGCGTGCTGGCGGCCGATCCCGATCACGATCTCCTTTATGTCGCAGCGAATGCCGATCCGGCTGGACCGGCGGCCGGCACGCCAGCGGCGCTTCTCGTCAACGCCTATGGCAGCATGCCGGTTCCGCTTGGCAGTGTGCAGGCGCCGGTCGGGCGCTACTTCGCCGTGTTGGCGTTCGATGCACCTGCGTCGCGCCTCGTCGGCATCGTTGCCGATCCGACCAACATTGCTGTGGCGCTAGTGTTCACGGTCGTGACCAATAGCGGCGCTTCGCTCGGCGCGCCGTCCTACACCGACACCTTGACGGGTTGTTGCCGTTTCAACAGCGGTGTCGCGGCATGGCGAGCGCCAACGCAGGACTTGCTGGTGATCGGTCGGCGCAGCGGCGACAGCGAGGATCAGTTGCTGCGTTTCGATTTTGGCGTGGGCACGGCGCTGCCCGATGCTTACCCGATTACCGGCGGCGATCAGGTTGTCGCACTCGCCGTCGATCCGCAGGACGCCAGCGTGTACGCGCTGGCGCGCAGCGTGCTCGGCTTCACGTTCCTGGCCAAGGTCACCTGGTCAACGCCCGGCACGGCGGCGAGCCTGTCCCCGATTGGCAGCGCCCCAGCGACCTGTTGCTATGCCGCCGCGGGTCCTGCGGCGATCGATGGAAGCGGCGCGGCGCGCGCGTTGTTTGCCCTGACTCGCGACGCGACTACGCCGGGACCGATGCAATTGAGCCGCTTCGATTTCGTCAGTGGCAATCCGGTCGTGGTCAACGCGACCATGCAGGGCTACGGATTGTGGAGCGATCCATCCGCCATGCTCGACCGCATCTTTGCCGATGGTTTCGATTGAGATGGCATCGATTGAATCGTATTTGCGGGCGTGAACGGCGATCGGGCTCAGAGATCGCCGTGGATCGCCTGTAGCGCCGCCAGCGCGGCCAGTCCAGCGGTTTCGGTGCGCAGTATGCGTGGCCCGAGGCGCAGACCGCGAAAACCCGCTTGCGCGAGAACGGCCAGATCCTGATCGGAAAGACCGCCTTCGGGTCCCACCGCCAACGTTGCGTTTTCGCCTGGCGGCAACTCGCGCACCGCGATATCGCCGTGCGGATCGAGTGACAAACGCACGCCGGCGGATTCGTCGAGTGCAGCGGCCCAGTCGGCCAGACGGATCGGTTTGCCCAGATGCGGCAGGCGAGTGCGCCCGCACTGCTCGCATGCCGATACGATCACCGCGTGCCAATGCGCAAAGCGGCGTTCGGCGCGTTGCGCGTCAAGTTTGACTTCGGTGCGCACGGTGATCAGCGGTACGATCCGCGCGACGCCGAGCTCGGTAGCTTTCTGCAGGATCAAGTCCATTTTTTCGCCGCGCGCGATGCCTTGACCGAGCGTAATGCGCAGCGGACTCTCGCGATCCGGCAAGGACATCGGCTGCAGCACGCGTGCCATCACCACACGCTTGGTCAGCGAGACGATTTCCCCGGAAAATTCGCGTCCATCACCGTTGAACAGGCGCAGTGGATGGCCGCATTCGAGGCGCAGTACGCGCGCGATGTGTTCACCCGTTTGCGGTGCAAGCTCAACTTCGCAGCCAGGCGTCAGCAGTTGCGGTACGTAGATGCGGGGAATGCGCATGCACTCAGTTTAGATTGGTTATGGAAGCGCCGGAAGGCGCGATGCTTTGCGGTCCCCACGCCAACAGCATCGCGGCTGCCGCCGCTCCCACAGAATCTTGAGTTCGCGTTGTTTCGTGTTATGGAAGCGCCGGAAGGCGCGATGCTTTGCGGTCCCCACGCCAACAGCATCGCGGCTGCCGCCGCTCCCACAGAATCTTGAGTTCGCGTTGTTTCGTGTTGTGGGAGCGCCGGAAGGCGCGATGCTTTGAGGTCGCCACGCAAAACAGCATGGCGGCCGGCGCTCCTCCAGAATGCAGAGGGCGGGGAAGCGGGATCAAGTGACCGCACGTTCGATGCCTTCGACTGCCGTATCGACCATGAAATTGATTTCGTCCGGCGTGATGCAATACGGCGGCATGAAATAAACGACGTTGCCCAGTGGACGCAGCACCGCCCCGTGTTCGAGCGCGTGGCGATAGACGCGCAAGCCGCGGCGTTCGCTGGCGGGAAACGGATCGCGCGTCGGCTTGTCGCGCACCAGTTCGATTGCGGCGATCATGCCGGTCTGGCGCACGTCGGCGACGTGCGGATGATCGATGAGTGGCGCTATCCGCGCGGCAAGATGCGCCGACAGGATGCGATTGCGTTCGAGCACCGGCTCGTCGCGCAATACCGACAAGGTGGCCAGCGCGGCGCTGCAGGCGAGCGGGTTGCCGGTGTAGCTGTGGGAATGCAGGAACGCCTTGCCGGCAGAATAGTCCGCGTAGAACGCATCGTAGACCTGGGCTGTCGTCAGCACTGCCGACAGTGGCAAGGTGCCCCCGGTGAGACCCTTCGACAGGCACAGGAAATCCGGCGCGATATGGCCTTGCTCGCACGCAAAAAGAGTACCGCTGCGGCCGAAGCCAACGGCGATTTCGTCGGCAATCAGATGAATGTCGAACTCATCGCATAGCGCGCGCAGCCCGCTGAGGTACGACGCGTCGTACATGCGCATGCCGCCGGCGCACTGCACCAGCGGCTCGACGATGATGGCGCAGACTTCGTGTGCATGGCATTGGAGAATGTCACGCAGTTCGCCGAGCCGGCGTTGCGCGCAGTCGGCGGCGCTCTCGCCGGGTGCGCGCTGGTAGGCATCGGGGGAGGGCGCGAAGATCGGATGCAGCAGCAGCGGCGCGTAGGTGCTGCGATACAACGCGACATCGGTCACCGACAATGCACCCAGCGTTTCGCCGTGATAGCCGCCCGTCAAGGCGATGAAGCGTGTGCGCTCGCCGCGCCCGATATTTTTCCAGTAGTGGAAACTCAGCTTCAGCGCGACTTCGACCGCACTCGATCCGTTGTCGGCGTAAAACACGCGTTCGAGTCCGCTCGGCGTGATGCGCACCAGTTCCTCGGCCAGTTCGATCGCGGGTTCGTGGGTAAAGCCGGCGAGCATCACGTGGTCGAGCCTGTCGAGCTGATCCTTCAGCGCCGCGACGATACGCGGATGGCGATGGCCGAGCAG
>JBDUED010000061.1:0-11935 GCA_040002595.1 Dokdonella sp.
GTTCAGCGGCACCGCGGGTGCTGCGTTGGCGCCTCCGCTGCCGTCGGTCATCGTGACCGATGCGAACGGCAATCCGGTCTCAGGCGTCGTGGTCACGTTCGCTGCCGCTGCAAACAGTGGCACGCTGAGCGGTGCAATGCAGACGACCGATGCGAACGGCATCGCGACGCTTGGCGGCTGGATGCTCGACGCGACGCCTGGCACCAACACGGTGACCGCGACCGCGGCGGGTGTGACCGGATCGGTGACCTTCACCGCCGAAGGCGCTGCGGCAACAGGCGCGCTGCAGGTCACGATCACCGACAATCGCGACTACGTGCAATTCGATCACTCGCTGACCATCGTCGCCACGATTGGCAACAATGGCGACTCGAACATGAGCGCGGTTCCCGTGTCGGATGTGCTGCCTCCGGAGCTCGATGTCGGCAGTGACGGTTGGCAGTGCATGTCGTTCAACGGGGCGACTTGCGCGCCGGTGACTACGCGCGACTTGAGCGTCACGGTCAGCTTGCCCGCGCACAGCAGCGTCATCTACCTGCTCAATGCGAATGTCAACCGCAA
Source organism: Dokdonella sp. (assembly GCA_040002595.1). Taxonomy (GTDB): domain Bacteria; phylum Pseudomonadota; class Gammaproteobacteria; order Xanthomonadales; family Rhodanobacteraceae; genus Dokdonella_A. The sequence continues at coordinate 562 of JBDUED010000061.1, forward strand.
CGGTTCGGACCTGATCACCGACACGATCAGCGCGACCGGTCCGGATGGCGCGGTCACGGCGACCGATACCACGGAGATCGTGATCTTCCGCGACGGCTTCGAGCAGGGCGGCGACGGTGCGCAGGCGGTCGATCCGGAACTCGATGGCGCGAATTCCGCGACGCTCGACACGACCGGCCATGTCGCTCTCGACGTGACCAGGAGTGCGCTGGCCTCGTTGCGCGTCACCACGATTGCGCGGGCCGCGGACGGCATGTTCCGCGTCGAGGCGATCCGCATTGGCACCGAAGTCTGGCTGCGGCTGGTCGCGCACGGCGCGAGCGCCGACAAGTTCAGCACATGGAGCGCGATAGGCAAAGGCGGTGCGATGCTTGCGCTTGGCAACAGCGGCACGCAGTTGATCCTCGTCGGTACTGCGCAGGATCTCGACGTGACGCTGGCCAAAGCCGGTCCATTCGCACTCGCGCACACGGCGCACTGATGCACTGTGTTGTGGCTCCGGCGCAAGCCGGGGCCAGCGTCACCTGCCCAGCCTGCCACGATGGAAGGCTGGGCACTTTTTTGTAGGTCGCCGCCCAGACCGCTGAGAATGTCTGAAGGAACGCCCGCGTGCTGAGAGCCGCGCGACGCCCCGCGCCCAATCGCGTAAAATCACGTGATTCGGCCTTGTAACGGCGTCCACGCGCCCTGATCTGTCCCGCCATGGCTCTCCTCGACATCCTCGAATATCCTGATCCGCGCCTGCGCACCAAGGCGCAGCCGCTGACCGTATTCGACGCTGCGCTGAAGCAACTCGTCGCCGACATGCTCGAGACGATGTATGCCGCACCCGGCGTCGGTCTGGCCGCGACCCAGGTCGATGTACACCGGCAGTTGCTGGTCGCCGACATGTCCGAAAACGCCGACCAGCCCTTGGTGCTGGCCAATCCGCGCATCCTCGAAAAAAGCGGCGAGCAGATTTATCAGGAAGGCTGCCTGTCCTTTCCGGGGGTCTATGCCGACGTCGAGCGCGGGTTGCGCGTGAAAGTCGCTGCGCAGGATGTCGAGGGCAACGCATTCGAGCTTGATGTGGAAGGCCCGCTCGCGGTATGCATCCAGCACGAGATGGATCACCTTGTTGGCAAGCTGTTCGTCGATTACCTGTCGCCGCTCAAGCGTGCGTTGTTGCTCAAGCGCATGGAAAAGAAGCGTCGCCAGAGCGCCTGAGGCGCGCCACCTGTCAAGCGCCAACAAACGGGCTCCTTGACGCGCACGCGCGTTCGTCCCCGCAACGTTAAACCACGATTTGCCTGACGCACGCCTCGATCGGGCGGAGGGTGCAGCTCGCCGGCGCATGACGCCTTGTGATGTCGCGCCACAAACGCGCGGTGGTGCGTGCTGCGTGCGTCTACAATCGCCTGCCGTTTTCAATCGTTCCCGCCGATGCCCCGACCGCTGCGCCTCGTGTTTGCCGGAACGCCGGAGTTCGCCGTGCCGTCCTTGCGCGCGTGTCTTGCCAGCGGGGCGGACGTGGTCGCTGTGTACACCCAGCCTGATCGTCCGACTGGGCGTGGGCGCAAGCTGGGCGAGAGTGCCGTCAAACACGCTGCACGGGGCGCCGGCGTCACCGTCGAGCAACCGCAATCCCTGCGCGATGCGGCGGCACGCGAGCGCCTGCGCGACTACGCACCGGATCTGATCGTCGTCGTCGCGTATGGAATGATTCTGCCAAAATCGGTGCTCGCGCTGGCACGACTGGGGTGCTGGAACGTGCACGCCTCGTTGCTGCCACGCTGGCGCGGCGCCGCGCCCATCCAGCGCGCTATCCTCGCTGGCGATACCGAAACCGGCGTGGACCTGATGCAGATGGAAGTGGGTTTGGACACCGGTCCTATCCTGCTCGAACGGCGCACGCCCATCCTTCCGGACGACACTGGCGGGTCGCTCCACGATCGCCTCGCGCAGCTTGGCGCCGACGCGCTTGCCGAGGGTCTGGCTACCGTAGTGAACGGCGCAACGCTCGTGGCGACCCTGCAGACGAACGAAGGCGCCGTCTACGCGCGCAAGCTCGACAAGGCCGAGGCCAACCTCGACTGGCAGGAAGCGGCTAGCGCCCTTGCGCGCAAGGTGCGCGCATTCGATCCATGGCCGGTGGCCGAAGCGCAGCTCGAGGGCGAACGGCTGCGTATCTGGTCGGCGGAAGCGATCGCCGTCATTCCCAACGCACCGCCGGGTAGCCGCGTCGCGACCCATCGCGATGCGATCGACATCGCAACCGGCGATGGCGTATTGCGCATCCGTGAATTGCAGCGCGAAGGTGGCCGGCGCATGCCTGTGCGCGATTGGCTCAACGCGCGCCGCGACGGGCCAAGTCGATGACGCCAAAGGCGGGAAAGCCGGCGCACACGCGTCGGCCGGACAACAAAAATGCGCCGCCACCGGCGCCTGGCGCTGCCTTGCGCGCCGAGGCTGCGCGGGTGCTGGCGCGCGTCGTGTTCGATGGCGCGTCGCTGCGCAAGGCGCTGGCCGATGCAAACGCGCGGGTCGCCGATCCGCGCGATCGCGCGCTGCTCGCCGCTTCGCTGTTTTCGGCTTCGCGCTGGTGGCAGCGTTACGACGCGGCGCTCGATGCACTCACCGAAAAGCCGTTGCCGCCAAAAGCCCGCGAAGTGCGTGCGCTGTTGGTCATCGGCATTGTGCAAGTCGCCGTGGTGGGGCTGGCCGAATACGCCGTCGTCGCGGCCTGCGTCGATGCGGCACGTGTGCTCGGCCACCCGCATTACGCCGGTCTGGTCAATGCGGTATTGCGGCGCTTCCTGCGCGAACGCGCAGCTATCGAATCGACGCTCGATGGCGCGCCCGTCACCCGGCATGCGCATCCGCGCTGGCTTATCGATGCGATCACGCACGATTGGCCGAACCATGCAGCGGTGATCCTTGCCCAGAACAATTGCGAAGCACCACTGAGCTTGCGCGTGAACCGTCGCCACGGCACCCGCGATGCACTCCTCGCGACACTGGGTGCGGCAGGTGTCGCGGGTGTTGCGCCCGCGGATCTTGCGAACGCGATATTGCTGGAGAAAAGTACCGACGTGACACGTCTGCCCGGTTACGCCGACGGCGCGTTCTCGGTGCAGGACGGGGCTGCGCAGTGCGTTGTCGACCTGCTCGATCTGCACGACGGACTGCGCGTGCTCGATGCCTGCGCGGCGCCGGGCGGAAAAGCTGCGCACATGCTCGAACGCGCAGACCTCGATCTGGTTGTGCTCGATCGCGATGTGTCGCGCCTGCCGCGCCTGCAGGAAAATCTTGCTCGACTCGGCCTTGTGGCAACAAGCGTCATCGCAGGCGACGCAGCAAATCCGGATACCTGGTGGGACGGCAAGCCGTTCGAGCGCATCCTGCTCGACGCACCGTGCTCGGCGACCGGCATCATCCGCCGTCAACCCGACATCAAGTTGCATCGGCGTGCTGCCGATATCGCGCCACTGGCGCATGCGCAGGCCAGCCTTTTGGCGGCGCTGTGGCGCTTGCTAGCGCCAGGTGGTCGACTGGTCTATGCAACCTGTTCGGTGTTGCGTGAGGAAAACGAATCGGTGGTCGGCAATTTCCTGTCCGCACATAATGATGCGCGCGCGCTGCAGGTGCCGCCGTCCTTTGGCCACGTTGCCGGGGCTGGCCGTCAGAACCTGCCAGGGGATCGCGCCGGCGATGGTTTCTTCTATGCGGCTCTCGAAAAAATTCCTCGCACCCCATGAACGTGAAAGGCCTTACCGTGCCGATGGGAAAAGCCCTTACTGTCAAGCACAAAGTTGGGTGTGCAAAATGCTTGAGTCGTGCGGCGCCCCGGAAGAGCCGCTTCGATCGCGCTTTCGTCCTCCTGTTCTGCGCCTTGCTTGGCGCGTGCGGTGCGCTCGCGCAACAAGCGCCCGGAACCTTGACCGTCCGTAGCGCGAGCGTTGTCGCAGCGGGCACCGCGTCGGCACTCGAACTGGGACTGGATTGCCATCTGTCCGGACCCATGCAGGATGCGCTCGATCATGGCATTCCGATCACCTTGCAGATCGATGCGCGCGCGGGTCGTTGGCCCAAGACGATCGCGTCCGCGCAACGCCACATCGAGCTGCGCTATTTTCCATTGACACGACGCTATCAGCTGCGCGAAATGAACGCGACCGACGTGCGCAATTTCGCCACTCCGGCCTCGCTGGTTGCAGCCCTGGGTGCATTGCGCGTGAGCTTGCCCAACGCCTTCAACGCGCTTCCGGCAGCGACGCCCTTGCGCGTTTCGGTGGCGATTGACGTCGCCGCTTTGCCCGGCGCCTTGCGTTTGCCCGCCTTGTTCGAACCGGCCTGGCGCCTTGCGGCGAAGGACTACGCGTGGACCGTCGCGGCACGTTGAATTTCCTGTTGCGACGTGCACTGCCGGCGCTCGCGGTCGCGGCGCTGCTGCTTGCCTCGCTGAAACTCGCCGAAGACGTGGCCGGCAACAGCGATCGTTTTGCCGCGCATTACCGTTGGGTGCTGGGCGCGGCCGCGCTCGCGCTCGCCGTGTTGGTCGCGATCATCGGCCAGCGCCTGTGGCGCTTGCGCACGGATCTGCGCCGGGCCGCACCCGGCGCGCGCTTGAGCCGGCGTCTGCTGCTGGTGCTGGTGATGCTCGCGTTGCCTTCGACAATCGTCGTGTACGGTTTTGCCTTGCGCTTTGTCGATGCGACGATCGACAACTGGTTCGACGTGCGGCTGGAACAGGCACTCGACGACGCGCTCGAGATTGGCCGTATCGTCGTCGATGAGCACCTGCACAGCGCCGAAAGCGCCAGTGCGGATCTTGCCCGACGGCTCGTCGCGGAGCCGTCGGCGTCCGCACAAGCGGCGCTCGACGAGACGATCGATTCGCTCGGCGCCATCGAACTGACCGTGTTCGGCGAGGATGGCCGAGTGCTCGCGACCGCCAGTTCCGATCCGCGCTATCTCAACCCGCCAATCCCCGATGGCGCGCTGCTCCTGCGACTGCAGCGCGACGGCCGCTATGCTGCGGCGGAGCCGTTTGGCGATGCGCTGGCGTTGCGGGTTGTGCAACCGTTGGCGAACTCAGCCGCAGGGGAGACGGGTCTGCAGGGCCGCTTGCTGCAAGGCATTTTTCCGCTACCGGCGCGCCTGCAACCGTTGACACGCGGCATCGAGCGGGCGAGTTTCGATTTCCAGCGCCTGAAGTTCCTGCGCGGTTCCCTCAAACTGACCTTTGCCCTGATCCTGACGTTCGTGTTGCTGTTGTCGGTGCTGGTGGTTGTGCTTGCCGCATTCGGCGCTGCGCGCCGGCTGGTTGCGCCGGTCGGACGACTTGCCGCCGCCACGCGCGCGATTGGCGCGGGTCGCTATGACACACCGCTGCCGAACTCCAGCGACGATGAACTGGGTTTCCTGGTCAGCTCATTTGCGCAGATGACGCGTGAACTGCAATTTACCAGTGCGCGCGCCCACAAGAGCGCGCGTGAAACCGAACAGCAACGTGCGTGGCTCGAAGCGGTGCTCGAACGCTTGTCGGCTGGCGTGCTCGGCTTCGATCACGACGGCCATTTGCGCATCGCCAATCGCGCCGCCGAGGCCATTCTTGGCGTAACGCTGGCGCGTTATCTTGGTCGCAGTCTCGCCGAACTCAAGCATGAGCGCGCGGATCTGGCCTCCTTTGCCGACCCGCTGGCGCGGCATCTGCGCGAGAACGTGCGCGAATGGCGCGAGGAAGTCGTGATCGACACGGCGGCGGGCAAGCGCATGCTCATGTTGCGCGGAACCGCGCTTCCCGATGGCGCCGGCTATGTTGCGGTGTTCGACGACCTTACCGTGCTCAACCGCGCGCAACGCGACGCGGCGTGGGGCGAAGTGGCGCGACGTCTCGCCCACGAGGTGCGCAATCCACTGACGCCGATCCAGCTTGCCGCCGAACGACTGCGCCGGCGCTTCCTCGGCCGTTTGCCTCCGGAGGAAGGCGAGCTGATCGATCGCGCCACGCACACCATCGTGACCCAGGTCGAGGCGCTGAAGACGATGGTCAACGCGTTTGCCGACTACGCGCGGCCACCGCAATTGTCGATCCGACCGATCGCCGTGCATGCGCTGCTCGATGAGGTGCTCGATCTGTACGAGAACGATCAACGTATCAGCTTGACGCGTCAGCGTGCCGCAGGCGAACCGAGCGTGCGCGTCGATGCGGGGCGGTTGCGCCAGGCGCTGCACAATTTGGTCAAGAACGCGCTCGAGGCGATCGGCGATACGCGCAAACCGCATCTTCTCATCGCGACGCAGGTTGTGCATGACAGCGAGCAGGATTGGATCGAGCTGTCTGTTGCCGACAATGGCCCGGGACTTCCGGCTGACTTCGGCGAACGCTGGTTCGAGCCGTATACGACGAGCAAGGCGCGCGGCACCGGACTGGGCCTCGCGGTCGTAAAGAAAATTGTAGAGGAACACGGCGGCAGCGTGCGCGCGGAAAATCGCGCGCAGGGGGGCGCGCTGTTCACGCTGCGCCTGCCGCTGGAGCAGGACGCAGTCACGTGAGCGTCGCGAAAGCGATCAAGGCCCGGCTTGGCGCGCCGATTGCTGATCTCGCAGCGACCGCCACGCGGCGATGACGTCGTCAGGCGTGATATCGCCAACCTTCTTGACCCGCGGCGGCCCGCCGAGGTTGATGATGGGTTTGTGAAACGGACTGCGCCGATCCCATCGTGCGGGTGAGTAGGAGCCGTACAGGACCACCAGCGGACAACCGACGGCGGCCGCGAGATGGGCCGGACCGGTGTCGACCGAAACCATGCTGTGCGCGCGTTCGAGCACCGCGAGCAATCGGCGAATCGGAAGATCCATCGTCGCTACCTCGACGTTGTCCAGATTCGTCGTGCGCCGGATCGTCTCCAGTACCGTCGATTCGACCGCCGAGCCGCACAAAACGAGATGGGCAGTCGGCATGTCGGCATGCATCGCATGCAGCAGTTTGACCCAATGATCGAGTGGCCACGACTTTGGATCGTCGTCGCGGTGGCCCCATTTTTTCTTGACCTTCCAATTGCCCGGTTGCAACAGGATCATCGGTGCGTCGGCAAAGCCCCGCTGCCGGATCCATGCTGTTGCGTCGGTGCGATCCGCATCGTGGATGAAAAGTCGCGGTGCAGTGTGTAGATCCGATTCATCCCACGGATAGTCGGCCGCCGCGAACGCGACCGGCGTCGTCCGGCCGAAACGCAGCAATTGATCGATCCAGTGTTCGTCCGCGTTGACGACGCTGTCGTTCACGAACACGCAGCGTTCGTGCGCAACGCGCGCCAGGCGCAGCAGCAGGCGGATTCGTTTCAAGGATACGCGTGTGTCCTCGCTCACATAGATGGGCCCGGCGTGCGCACGCATTTTGGCAATCATTCGCCAGCGTTCGGGGCTGAGCCATACCGGCATGTTGCGCCAGAAGAGTTGCCACACTTCAGCCACGTCGGGATGCCCGTCGTACAAGTGGCCGGCCCATGTTCCCCGACTTAGCAGGCGGCAAGGTAGGCCATAGCGCTGGTGCAGCAGATGCAGCAGCGGCTCCTGCAGAACCATGTCGCCAAGACGTCCAAAACGAATCAGCAGCGGCGTCAGGGGCTCGGCGGTCCGGCGATTCGATGGCATTTTGGGGGAAGGCGTCGGGACGGTGAGGGGGCAAACGTCGGGGTGTTCGATCTCGCAACTTGCCGCTTGGCTGGACGATCGCGCGAGACGAGAGGGCAGCCCAAGATACCGATTCTAGCAAGTGATCGATTTCCGACTTCGGCAGTCGCCGTGTCCCCGCGCCGCTGCTGCTCGCCAGCGCGTCCTTTTGCACGGTTACCGCGCACGCCAACCTTTGCGCTATGGTTGCAGTTGCATTTTCGCAACGGTGCGAGCATGGCGAGCGCAACGATTCTGGTGGTCGACGACGAACCGGATATCCGGCAGACGATCAAGGACATCCTCGAAGACGAGGGCTATGTCGTGGATGTCGCCGAATCTGCTGCAGCGGCGCGCGAGGCGCGGCGCCGTCAGCGCCCGGACGTGGTGTTGCTTGATATCTGGATGCCCGATCTCGACGGCATCAGCCTGTTGCGGGAATGGAGCGAACGCGGCGGGCTGCCGTGTCCGGTCATCATGATCAGCGGACACGGCACGGTCGAAACCGCGGTCGAGGCGACGCGCCTTGGCGCGTGGGATTTCATCGAAAAACCGCTCTCTCTGGCCAAGCTGCTGCTGGTCGTCGCGCATGCGCTGGAAGCGGGGCGCTTGCAACGCGAGAACGATGGGCTGCGCCGCCAATTGCCAGCACCGGTTGAGCTAGTCGGCTCGGGCACGGCGATGCAGGGCGTGCGCGCGCAGCTCGACAAGATCGCCGCACATGACACCGGCGTGCTGGTCCTGGGTGAGCCCGGCACGGCCAAGGAGACTCTGGCGCGCGCGCTGCACGAACGCAGTACGCGGCGCAACGGGCCATTCATCACAGTGGCGGCGGGGGCGATCGGACGCGATCACGCGGCGCTCGCGTTGTTCGGCGTCGAGGATGCCAATGGCGTGCAGCACGGCCTGATCGAGCAGGCCAACGGCGGTACGCTGTTTCTCGATGAGGTGACCGATCTCGATTCAGAGTCGCAATTGCGTCTTTCGAGCGTCATCGAGCGACGCGCGTTGATCCGCTGCGGCGGCCACGAACCGGTGGCGATCGACGTGCGCGTGGTCGCCGCCAGCGCGCAGGATCTGGATGCGCAGGTGGCCGCCGGACGCTTCCGCGAAGAGCTTTATTACCAGTTGAAAGTGGTGCCAATCGCGGTCCCGCCGCTGCGTGAACGTAGTGACGACATTCCGGAACTGCTGCGCTACTACACGGATTATTTCGCCAACCGCGATGCGTTGCCGTACCGCAAATTTCCAGTCGCCGTGCAGAACCGGCTGCGCCATTACGCGTGGCCCGGAAATCTGCGTGAGTTGCGCAATCTGGTGCAACGCGTCTTGGTGCTGGGCAGCGCCGACGACGTCGGTGTCGAGGAGGTCGAGCGGGCGCTCGATGTCGCCACTTCTCGCGTGCCGACAGCGCCAGCGTTCGCCCCCGGCATCGATTTCAATCTTCCGCTGCGCGAGGCGCGTGAACAGTTTGATCGAACCTACCTTCTGCATCATCTCAACGAGGCAGGCGGCAGCGTCGGACGGCTTGCCAAGGCGGTCGGTATGGAACGCACGCATCTCTACCGCAAGCTCAAGGATCTGAATATCGATCCGCGTGGCGGCATGCGCGAAGTCTAGCTGCAAACCCGAATCAGGAATTCCTGACTCCGCACCATCCTTGGCGCGCGGCCTGCGGGCAGCTTCGCCGTTCAAAACGGCTATCCTGCCGCTTTGGCGCTGTTCGCCGTGGCTTCCTCCCTGCGCAGGCCCATCCCCAATCCCGGAGTATCCATGCGACTCGATGGCAAGGTAGCAATCGTGACCGGCGCGGCCAGTGGCATCGGCAAGCGCATCGCGCAGATCTATGCGCAACAGGGCGCGGCGGTTGCAATCGCGGATTTGAATCTCGCTGGCGCAAATGCGGTGGCGAATGAACTTGTCGATGCAGGCTGTAAGGCCATCGGCGTGGCGATGGACGTGACCGATGAGCACGCAGTCGATAGCGGTATCGACACCGTCGTCAGGCAGTTGGGTCGCGTCGATATCCTGGTCTCCAACGCCGGCATCCAGATCGTCAATCCGCTCGAAAGCTTTTCCTATGCAGACTGGAAAAGACTCATGGCGATCCACGTCGATGGCGCGTTCCTGACCACGCGCGCATGCCTGCGTCACATGTATGCGCAAGGCAGCGGCGGCGCCATCATCTACATGGGCTCGGTGCATTCGAAGGAGGCATCCAAACTCAAGGCGCCGTACGTCGCCGCGAAACATGCGCTGATCGGGCTGGCCAAGGTCGTGGCCAAGGAAGGCGCCGAACACGGCGTGCGCGCGAACGTGATTTGTCCGGGCTTCGTGCGCACGCCCCTGGTCGAAAAACAGATTCCCGAGCAAGCCAGTACGCTCGGGATTTCCGAGGATGAGGTGGTGAAAAGCATCATGCTCAAGGACACCGTCGACGGTCAGTTCACCACGCTTGATGACGTGGCCGCGTGTGCGTTGTTTTTTGCCGGCTTCCAGACCAATGCGCTGACCGGACAGAGTCTCGTTGTCAGCCATGGCTGGCATATGCAATGACCTGGGCTTTGCGGGATCGCTGGCCGGGTACCTTTCGCCGCAGACGGTACGCCGCCGGGTCACGGGTAGAACGTAAAGCCTGCTGCGCGCACGATCAAAGCGCGCGATGATGTCGCCATGAATGCCGATTTCATCGAGCGCCTGCGTGCCCAGTTGGGCGGCCCACGTGACGGCGCGATGTTGCGTTTTTCGCTAGGTCAGGCGCTGCTTGGGCACGGCGATGCGATTGGCGCCGTGACCGCATTTCGCGAGGCGCTGGCGTTCGATGCCCACTATTCGGCGGCATGGAAAATGCTTGGCCGCGCGCTCGGCGATGCAGGCGACAGGAGCGCCGCGATTGCCGCCTTCGAACACGGCATCGGCGTCGCGCGCGAGCGTGGCGACGAGCAGGCGGGAAAGGAAATGAGCGTGTTCCTGCGCCGCCTGCAAAACACCGCGAACGGCTAGGCGCGCCTTTCGTGCGTCGGTTGGCCGCGTTCGCATTTGCGCTGTCGCTGCTCGGCGCAGCGCACTGGTATCGCCATCGCCCGATTGCGCAGCCCGCGGGCTTGCTGGTTGCGGACCAGCCGCAGCAGACGGAGCCGGCGAACGATGCGTTGATCGAGCACGGCGATTACAGCTTGAAGCCGCTGGCCGACTACGCGATCCAAGCGCGAGTGCTGTCGCGCCATGATTATTCGTTCGATGGTGGCAGCGCACTGGCGCCGACGGATCTCGCGGTCGGCTGGGGACGCATGTCCGACAGCGCCGTCATCGCCCAGCTCGACCTGTCGCAATCGGCTCGCTATTTTTCGTATCGCTGGAAAAACGCGCCGCCCATTCCAGCCGACGAGATCGTGCGCTCGGCGGCCAACATGCACATGATTCCCGCCGATGCACAGGCTGCGCGCGAGCTTGCCAACGTGCGCGTCGGCGAACTGGTCGCGATGCGCGGACGATTGGTCGAGGCGCGCGGCAAGAATGGTTTTCGCTGGACCAGTTCCCTGCGCCGCGACGACAGCGGCAACGGCGCCTGCGAACTGATGCTGGTCGAATCGATCGAGCGGCGCTGAGGCATCGTTTGAGCGACTGTAGCTTCTCAGCGTTGTGGGAGCGCCGGGAGGCGCGATGCATTGCGGCGGCAATTCCCTGTGGCAGCGCAGGCAGGCGCGATGCGTTTCAG
>JBDUED010000062.1:0-11647 GCA_040002595.1 Dokdonella sp.
AGCCATCGCGCCTTCCGGCGCTCCCACCAATCTCGTGGGAGCGGCGGCAGCCGCGATGCTTGTCGGTGTTCGCGTAAACGCCCGATTTAGGCGTCTCCCTTCAGTGGCCGGGTCTCGGCGCGCCGTGATGGTGATGGTCGCGGATGATGATCGTGCCGCCGCCCCAATACGGGCCGCCCCAGAACGGTCCGGCGCCAAAACCGTATGCGCCGTAGCCCCACATCCAGGGATCGTAATACGGCGATCGCGGGTACAGCGGTCGTTCGGGCCACAGATAAACTGCGTCGGCAGTGACATGCGGATAGGCATAGTCGAATTCGCCGACCTTGCCGTGGTCGGTGCCGGTGACGTGGCCGATGACCGTCACATCACGGCCATGCGCGAACGTTTCCGGATCGTGGAAGCCGCTGCGGCAGGCGATGAAGCGCCCGCCATTGTCGTCGCGCGATGTCGGTCGTGCGCTGGCATCGAGTTCGCGCGCAAGGATTTCGAAACAGGTCGCATCCGCCTTCGGTTCCACCTTGATGATCTCGCCGCCCCAACGCACGGCTTCGCCGTTGGCGGCACTGCCGGCATCGCGCGGCATCGCAGTCGAAAACTGGCCCTGCAGCGGCGTCGGGATACTGGCGCAGGAGGCGAGGGCGACGCTGAATAAAACAATGGCGAACGGCTTTTTCATGGGAACCTCGACAAATTACAAAGTTTCGGCACGGCCGCGGGGTTGCTTGCAACACGATGCTAATGGGACGCGGCTGAATGCTTGATCGTCGCACATCCTCGCTTGCCCAGCCGCTGCAGATGCACTGATCGCACGGCGCGCGTGAATGCGTCGACGCGCGTGCGCACGGGAGCATCGCTGCCATAGCGCAGATCCACGTAGTCACGGATCAGTGGCTCAAGCGCGGAAGCGCTGGCAGGGACCGCGGCGCGCGCACGCTGCAACAGGTCCAAAGGACCCTCGTTCATGCGCCGCGAAACGCCTGCTCGGTCAAGACGCAAGGTCAATTGCTGCCACGCGCGATCCAGTGCATCCCCTTCCTGGCGTGAGCTGTTGTAGATCGCCCACAGCGTTGCCAGCACCATCAACACGCCAAGCACGATCGATAGCGCAAGCAGCAGATCGCCCTGATTCGCGTGCTCGACGCCGAACGGAGTCAGCAGGCTCTTCTGGCGCAGCGCATCGAACCTTACGATGCCTTCGGTCCATAATCGGCTGGCTACATCGAGCTGGTTGCGCAGCCCATGCAACCAGTCTGATTGCATCAAGCCTGGATTTCCGTTGGTGGCCGCGGCGCCCAGCTCCACGCGCGCCGGACTGACCGCTGCAGTGGGGTCGACGCGCTGCCAGCCCGTCGTGTCATGCCATACCTCGGCCCACGCATGCGCATCCGATTGGCGCACCAGCAGGTAACGGTTCGTCTTGCTCCACCAGCCGCCCTGGTAGCCGGTCACGACGCGTGCCGGGATGCCCGCACTGCGCATCAGGAACACGAACGCGGACGCGTAGTGTTCGCAGAATCCGCGTCTGGTGACGAACATGAAGTCGTCGATTGAATCGCGCCCAAGCAGGGGCGGCGCCAAGGTGTAGGTGAACTGCGCATGGAACAAATCGAGCACCGCGCGTTCAATCGCGAGTTGGTCCAGGCCCTGCGCAAGCCAACGCTCGGTCAGCGCGCGAGACTGCGGATCGAATCCGGCCGGCAGCGCCAGTGCACGCGCACGTTGCGCCGCGCTCAAGCTGGGCGCAAGCAAGTAGGTTGGCGCCGATTGCACGCGATATTGGCGTGGCTGGTCGACCGGCGCGTCGGCCATCAGCGTGCGGTCGGCGCCGAGGCGTGTCGTCTCCGGCGCAGCCAGCGGCATGTCGAGCGAGGGCAGCCAGCGCCGTTCGGTCGGCTCAAGCGTAATCGTGTAATCGAGGATTGGGCCCTTGGGACGCAATTCTTCCACGCGTGAATAACTGCTGGAACGATTGCGCGTCCATGTCGTCCCGTCAAAATCCTGCAGCACCACGGCGCGAAAATAACGCTGTGGAGGGGGCGGCACGTCAACGGCGAAGTCGACACGCATCGCGGGCGTGTCATCGATCAGCAAATCGGTCATCGAACCCGGTGCCATGCGATCGCTGAGACCGGTGCGAGCGCCACTGTCGTTGCCGGGAGAGCCCCACAGGGGCGAAGCCAGCCGCGGCACCAGCATGAACCCCGCCGCGGCAAGCGGCAGGCCGGCGCCGAGCAGCAGAGCCGCCAGACGCAACTGCGCGCGCAGTGGATGACCGTGATCGATGGCAGCGGGCTGCAGCGAATTCAGGGTTGCAACAAGCAGGATCAACACCAGGCAGATGGCAAGGGTAAACAGCATCGTCTGAGTGAACAGCAACGCACTCATCAGCACGAACGCGGAAAATCCCAGCGCGACGCGCGCATCGCGGGGACGTTCGGTTTCGAGCAACTTGAGCGCAAGCAGTCCGCAGCCAAGCACGCTGCCCGGCTCACGACCGAACACATTGCCGAACGTCACCATGACCAGAACAAATAACAGCGCGGTCAGTGGCAGGCGGATCGCGGCGCCAACCAGCAAGCCGCGTCGCCGCGTCCACACGCGCAAACCGAGCATGATCGCGATGGACGGCCACAGCCACAGCGGCAAATGCGCAAGGTGTGTCGCAAGCGCGGCGGCGACAGTTGCGCACAACAATTCAAATGGATGGTTGGCCAGACGTTCGGTGGCGTCGCGCACGCTTGGTTTCACGGCAGCAGCGCCAGTGCACGCAGACAGGCACGGCGCTGTTCACCGCCCAGACCCGGACCGATGTCCGCATGGGGCAGACGCAGAAGATAGGTGTGCTGTGCAGCTTCCGCTGCGATCACCCAGGCGCTGAGACGGCGAATGCGCGCCTCGTGATCGAGCGAACCCAGGCGTGCGTAGTCGAGGGTCAGTGCAGCGCCGGCATGACGTTCCACATCATGCACCAGCAAGGTGTCGTGGCGCGCCGATGCTTTCCACGCGATCAGACGCGTCGCGTCGGTCGGTCGGTAGTCGCGCAAGCCGGCATCTTCCTCGCGGGCGCCGGCGCGGGCGTAGTCGCCCTCGCGCCCATCGCTGGATGGCAGCGGCGGCGCAGGCGTTTCCAGTGCCGGATATACAATGAAGCGGGTTTCGGGATTGAGCCAACTCCACAACTGGAAAAGTCCCAATGGATAATCCGTCCAAAGGCGCAGGCGACCGGGTCGAAACCAGCCACGCCTCACGTCGGGCACGTTCAGCACGATTTCTCGATTGCCTCCAAGCGGCAGCGCGAACGAGAGGTTCGCGTCCTCGCGCCGGATGCGCAAACTCGGTCGTGCGCGTGTGCCGGGTGCGAACTTGAGGTGCACGCGCAAGGTATCGCCCGCGTGCGTTTCATCCGCGCGCAACTGGATCAGCGCAAGCCCGCTCACCGTCCGAAAGCCGAAGAACACGCTGGCGCCGGTGGCAGCACCGAGCAGACACGTCAACAGCAAGGCGGGGTTGTTGGAATAGTTCAGCGCGCCGAGCAACATCACGAACAACAAACCGCTGAACGCGAGGCCGAAGCGGGTGGGTACAACATAGATGCGTCGGCGATCGAGATGAATCGGCAACTTTTCCGCGTGGCGCAGCCGCGTCAACGCCGGAAGCCTGCGCTCGGCGACGGCGAGGATGCGCGTGCGCAGCGAGGTCATCGTATCGATGCGACACGCAACAGGTTTGCGCGCCCTCCGATTTGCTTCCCGTGCCGCAGCGGAGACGGGCGAAGGTCAAGGGAATTGAATTGGGCCATTTGCGCGTTCCAAATCAACAGGCGTCCCGGCAACACGGCTGCCTTGCGTTAGATGCGGGCGTCACCGAACCGCGGTCGCCTCGAGTACCTGCAAGGCGAGTTTGTCGCGACTGGCGCGCGCGCTAGCGCTGGGTGTCAGGCGGTGGCTGGCGACAAATGGAAACACCGCTTGCACGTCTTCGGGCAAGCACAGGGCGCGACCGGCAAGCAGCGCGTGCGCGCGCGCGGCGCCAAGCAGTGCTAGGCCCGCTCGCGGCGACAGGCCCACGCGGATTTCCGGGTGTTCTCGACTGGCTGCCAGCAGCGCCTGCACATAATCGATCAGCGCGGCGCTCGCGAAGATCGCTGTGCAGGCGTGGCGCAGTTCAATGATCTGTTCGGGCGCAAGGCAAGGCGACAACGCACCGAGCACCTCGCGACGATCGATCGCACCGAGCATCGTGCGCTCGGCATCGCGATCGGGATAGCCAAGATTCATGCGCAGCAGGAAGCGGTCAAGCTGCGAATCGGGCAGCGGGTACGTCCCGGCGAAATCGAGAGGATTTTGTGTTGCGACGACAAAAAACGGCGGTGCCAGGCGGTGAGTGACACCATCGACGGTAACTTGTTCCTCGGCCATCGCCTCAAGCAAGGCGCTTTGCGTCTTCGGCATGGCGCGGTTGATTTCATCGGCCAGCAGCAATTGCGTGAACAGCGGTCCGGGATGGAACTTGAAGCGATTCGCCTCACGCTCGTAAATGCCGACCCCGATGATGTCCGATGGCAGCAGGTCGGAGGTGAACTGCACGCGCTGGAAACCCAGTCCCAGCGTTGCTGCGAGCGCATGCGCAAGGGTGGTCTTGCCGACGCCTGGCAGATCCTCGATCAGTAGATGCCCGCCGGCAAGCAGGCAGACAAAAGCGAGGCGCACCTCGCGCCGCTTGCCCAGCACGACGGTATTGACTTGGGCGATCGCGCGCGCCAGCGCATCGCGCAGTTCGGCGGGCAGGGCTGCGTTGGGCGATTCGATCATGGCAGGAATGTGGATGCGCGACGCCTTGATGCAAGGCGTCCCGAGTTTAGCGGCCGCTGAGCGCGGCAGCACGATGGAAAGGGCAGGTGTTATGGCAGCGCGAGGCCTGCCCCGCGCAGCAGGCGTGTCAGGGCGATCAGCGGCAGACCAATCAATGCGCTTGGATCGGCGCTGTCAACGCGTTCCAACAGGGTGATACCGAAACCTTCGACCTTGAAACTGCCGGCGCAGTCCAATGGTTGCTCGGTCGCGACATAACGGGCGATTTCGTCGGTTGTGAGCGAGCGGAAGGTGACGCGCGTGGTATCGAGCGCGCACTGTTCGTGCCACATCTGCCCGCGTGTGTCGACAAGGCACAGCGCGGTATGGAATTGGACTGCTTTGCCCGAGGCCGCCGCCAACTGGGCGCGCGCCGCCTCGGCGCTATCGGGTTTGCCGAGCGCGCGGTCCTCGATTTGCGCAACCTGATCGCTGCCGATGACCAGTGCGCCGGGACACGTTCGCGCGGCGCTGTGTGCCTTGGCGTTTGCCAGTCGTCGCGCCAGTGCGATCGGTGCCTCATCCGGCTGCGGGCTTTCATCGACGGACGGCGCCAAGGTGCGGAACCTTAACTGCAGGCGCTCCAGCAATTGCCGCCGATAAGGCGAAGTCGAGGCCAGCACCAGATCGACTTCGGCTGCATGCGTGTGCGACGTCGGATCATTCATGGCTGTGCCGCGCGGGTTTGTTCGACCTCGGCGCGCGCGCTCGCCAGCCGCGCCAGCTGGTCGGCCAGCGCCATCCGCGTCGCAATCAATGCATCGCGTGCACGAGTCAAATCGTCGAAGGATGCTGTCGACGCATGATCTTTGAGCCACAATCGGTGGGCGAGCAGATCGCGCAAGGCATCTTGCACCTGCGGCTCGGCGGCGAGGGTCGCACGCGCCGATACGTGTTCGGCCGGCGACAGCGCTGCCGCAAGCGCCGGAATTTCGCGCAAGCGTGCGCGACATTCGAGCAACTCGCGCTCCAGCGCGTCAGCCAGATCGAGGATTTGTGCCAGCAGCACCGAGCGGCGGTGAAGGCGGCGTTCGCGCAGCCACGCCAACAGCATGGTCAGGATCGCGAGTGCGGCAAGGAGGAAGATGAGAATGGTCAAAGACGGTGGCACTTCTTCAAGGGCGGATTGGGTTGGCGTTGATACTCGGACAGTTTTTCATTCTCTCGTTGCCGACCTCAGCCGCTGGACGCAGCTTCGATCCCGCCGCGAAGGGAAAACCAGCTCCATTTAAGGCTCGCGAGGAAGGCGGACAGGCGTCAGAATAACCCCTGTAACCCGTGCTTCGTTTCCAGTGTGATCGCCTGCGCGCTGATCCGAGCATGGATGGGTTCGGGTTGACATGAAAGGGGTACGCACCTACCATCGCGCGCCCATGTCTCAAGCCCTGCCAGACCGCGTGGATATCGCACGCCAAGTGCAGGCGCGACGCGTGTACGAAGGCTCGCTGCCACTGGCTGCGATGGGTCGATTGGGCGAAAGCCTCGCCTCGACCGAAGGCTCGGCGCGTTACACTGTCGAGTTCGACAAGGATGGTTTCGGGATTTCGTTTGTCGCGCTGCGGGTGGAGGCGGATCTTCCGCTGGTATGCCAGCGCACACTGGAAATCTTTGCCTATCCGGTATCAATCGACGAGCGGCTGGGCGTGATCGCGCAGGAAAGCGAAGAAGCGGGTTTGCCGGAGGGGTACGAGCCGCTGCTGGCGCCGAGCGGACAACTGGTCATTGCGGAAATGATCGAGGACGAACTGATTCTCGCGTTGCCGGTGGTGCCGCTCAAACCCGGCGAGCCGCTGGAATGGAAAGACCCGACGGCGCCGGATGCCCGCAAGGAAGTTCCGGCAGGGGACGAAATCGAACTACAGCCTGCCAACCCGTTCGCGGTGTTGCAGGGACTGAAGAAACACTAGTTTTCACCCGGCTGTGTCAAGGGCCGGGTTGATCAGACGATTTGGACCACGTGTCTGGATTGTTCGATACCAAACATTTCACTGGAGAGCGTCATGGCAGTTGCCAAGAGTCGTACCACCCCGTCCCGTCGCGGCATGCGCCGCGCGCATGATTCGTTGACGGCCAAGCAGTTGTCGACCGATCCAACCTCGGGCGAGGTGCATATTCGTCACCACGTCACCAAGGACGGCTTCTATCGTGGCAAGAAGGTCATCGAATCGAAGACCAAGGTTCGCGACGCCGAGTAAGGCGGTCTTTTTTTACTGCGGGTGGCAACACGGCAGGACTGCCGTTTTGCACAGCGAAGCTGCCCGAAGCGCGGGATTCATGCTCAGCGCAATCCTTTGACCGGGGAACGATTCTGATCTACTCACGCATCGCCGGCACTGGCAGCTATCTGCCGGAAAAAGTCGTCACCAACGCCGATATGGAAAAACTCGTCGACACCACCGACGAGTGGATTGCTTCGCGCACCGGCATCCGTCAGCGTCACATGGCTGCCGCTGGCGAGACTACGGGCGATCTGGCGTTCTATGCTGCCACTCACGCGCTCGAAGCGGCGGGCGTCAAGGGTTCTGATATTGGTCTGATCGTGCTTGGCACGACCACACCCGACATCATCTTTCCATCTACCGCGTGCTTGCTGCAGCATCGCCTCGGCGCGAACGGCTGCGCCGCATTCGACGTCAATGCGGCATGTTCGGGTTTCATGTACGCGTTAGGCATCGCAGACCAGTTCATTCGCGGCGGCCAGGTTAAGAAGGCGCTTGTAGTCGGTGCCGAAACGCTGACGCGCATGCTCGATTTTTCCGATCGCGCGACCTGCGTGTTGTTTGGCGATGGCGCCGGTGCGGTGGTGCTGGAAGCGTCGAACGAGCCCGGCATCATCACCACCACACTGCACGCCGACGGTGCCTACAAGCATCTGCTGTACAACCCGGTGGGTGTTTCCGCAGGCTTTCGCGACGAACCCAATCACGGCGTGCGCGTGATGATGGCCGGCAGCGAAGTGTTCAAGGTCGCCGTGAAGACGCTCGACCGCATTGTCGGAGAAACGCTGGAAGCCGCCGGCATGCGCGAATCCGATGTTGACTGGTTGATTCCGCACCAGGCCAACCTGCGCATCATCGAAGCGACCGCAAAGCGTCTGAAGTTGTCGATGGATCGTGTCATCGTGACGGTCGATCGCCACGGCAACACCTCATCCGGCTCGGTGCCGCTCGCACTCGATGAAGCGGTGCGCTCGGGCAAGGTGCAGCGCGGCCAGACCGTGATGCTTGAAGCATTCGGCGGCGGTTTTACCTGGTCGTCCGCGTTGCTGAAGTATTGAATCGACAGCGTGAAGCGTCGGCCGCGGTGCGGGTGGGGCCTACAATAGCGTTTCCTGTTTTGCGAGTTGCCGATGTCGTCTGTCCTCAGTGTCGAGTCTCCATCGCTAGCGTTCGTCTTTCCCGGCCAAGGTTCGCAGTCGTTGTCGATGCTGGCCGAACTCGCCCAGGCGCACGCGTGCGTGCGTGAAACCTTCGAAGAAGCATCCGAAGGCGCCGCCGTCGATCTGTGGTCGCTGACCCAAATGGGACCCGAAGCGATGCTCAATCGCACCCAATACACGCAGCCGGCCTTGCTGGCGGCGGGCGTAGCGGTCTGGCGTGCCTGGCATGCGGCCGGTGGAGTTTTGCCGGCGCACTTGGCCGGACACAGCCTTGGCGAATACACCGCACTGGTTGCGGCCGGCGCATTGTCTTTGCACGACGCCGCCAAGCTTGTGCGCCTGCGCGGCCAAGCCATGCAGGAGGCTGCACCCGAAGGCGTCGGCGCGATGGCCGCGGTACTCGGTGCCGATGACGCAGTCGTCGAAGACGTGTGCCGCGCAGCCTCGGGCGACTATGTGGTGACGCCCGCCAACTACAACTCGCCCGGACAGATCGTGATCGGCGGCCATGCGCCGGCGGTTGAAGCCGCACTGGCAATGCTGGCCGAACGTGGCGTGCGCAAGACGCTCAAGCTCAGCGTGAGTGTTCCGTCGCATACGCCGTTGATGCGCGAGGCAGCGCTGCGGCTTGCCGAAGCAATGAATGGGTATGCGTGGCAGGCGCCGAAGATTCCGGTGGTGCAGAACGTCGACGCGCAGGTTCACGCTGACGTTGCCGCAATCCGCGACGCGCTGGTTCGCCAGCTCTATTTGCCTGTGCGTTGGAGCGCGTGCGTGCAAGCGTTGGTCGCCGCTGGCGCGACGCGCATGGGCGAATGCGGACCGGGCAAGGTGTTGACCGGTCTGGTCAAGCGCATCGACAAGGCCCTCGATG
Organism: Dokdonella sp.; assembly: GCA_040002595.1. Classification (GTDB taxonomy): domain Bacteria; phylum Pseudomonadota; class Gammaproteobacteria; order Xanthomonadales; family Rhodanobacteraceae; genus Dokdonella_A. The sequence goes on from JBDUED010000062.1 coordinate 9,107, forward strand.
GCCGTGCGCTGGGTCTGCCGGGCGATTTCGACGCTGCACTCGCCGCCTGGCGCTAATCCGCGCACCGACACACTCCGCGATATTTCGGAACTATCACGATCACGCACTTGACGCTTCTTGGGGTTTGCGTATTATTCAACCATGCGGTTGAATTAGGATTGCCATGTCGATGCTTGATCTCGCCTTCGCTGCCCTTGCCGATCCGACCCGGCGGCGAATCGTTGCCCGCCTCACGCGTGGCGAAATTCGCGTGACCGATCTGGCACTGCCGTTCCACATCTCTCTGAACGCGGTGTCCAAGCACGTCAAGGTGCTCGAACGTGCCGGGCTTGTGCGACGTCAACGGATTGGGCGTGAGCACTACCTGCGCCTGCGCGCGATTCCGTTGCGTGAAGTCGCGCGCTGGACGTCGCACTACGAACGTTTCTGGACCCAGCGTCTCGATGCCCTGGGTGATTTTCTTGCAAGCACAAACGAAGAGGACAGGTCCGATGGCTGAGCGCAACGAAAAAGCGATGGGCCCGTTCAGCATGCGCGTTCCGCGTGTCTACGACGCAAGTGCCGAGCGCGTGTTTGCCGCGTGGACCGACCCGGCCAGCGTCAGGGCATGGCTGGCCGGCGGTCAGAACGCAAGTGTCGATGCGCGTGTCGATGGCTTGTTCTATATCGAGATGCCGTGGCAAGAACGGATCTATCCGCACTACGGCCGCTATCTGCGCGTGGAAAAGCCGCGCCTGCTCGAGTTCACGTGGGTCAGCGAAGGCACCCAGGGCAAGGAGTCGGTCGTTACCATCGAACTGACGCCGCGTGGCAAGCAGACGGAACTGGTCTTGACGCATGCAGGTCTGCCGACCGAGGCGCTTGCTGACGATCATCGCGGCGGCTGGATTCAGTTTCTGGAATCGCTGGTGGAGCGCTTGAAGCAGGCTGGAGGGACAGCGTCTTCACACGCTTGAGTGATACTGGCGATCACGTTGCCAGCTGCACTGCGCGAACCCAGGCTACGCGTGACTCGTTATTGCGTGTAAGGTTCGCGCCCTCGGATCTTTTGCACAGGCGCGCGCGATGGGCAGGCTGCTGGAAGGAGAAATTGCGCTGGTTACCGGCGCTAGCCGCGGCATTGGCGCCGCGATTGCAGATGAACTCGCAGCGCTCGGCGCGAAGGTCATCGGCACCGCGACCACGGATGCCGGCGCGCTGGCGATTGGCGAACGCCTTGCCGCGCATGCAGGCACGGGACGTACGCTCAACGTGACCGATGCTGCGGCGATCGATGCACTGATCGAAGCTACGGGCAAGGAATTCGGCGCGATATCCATCCTCGTCAACAACGCCGGCATCACGCGCGATCAGTTGCTGATGCGCATGAAGGATGAAGACTGGCAGGCAGTGATCGATACCAACCTCAGTTCAGTCTTTCGCACCTCCAAAGCCGTGCTGCGCGGCATGATGAAAGCACGCAAAGGTCGCATCATCTCGATTGCCTCGGTTATCGGCCTGACCGGCAATCCGGGTCAGGCGAACTACGCTGCGGCGAAGGCGGGCATCATCGCGTTTTCCAAATCGCTCGCACGCGAGATCGGCTCACGTGGGATCACGGTCAATGTCGTCGCGCCCGGCTTCATCGACACCGACATGACACGCGCGTTGCCGGACGAACAACGCACTGCGTTGCTCGGCCAGATCGCACTCGGTCGATTGGGCGCAGCCGACGACATTGCCAAGGCGGTCGCGTTTCTCGCATCGCCGTCGGCGGCCTACATCACTGGCGAAACGCTGCACGTCAACGGCGGGATGTACATGCCATGACGCGGTCTCTTTCGATCGCGCTAGCGCCTTGCGCTGCGCACGTGCGCCGGGGAGATTGCTCGTGAATCCCAAACCGAATGCCCTGGTGTGGCTGTTGTTGTCCGCGCTCGTCATCTTGCTTGATCAATTGACCAAGATCATCGCCTTGAGCCAGCTGCAACCGCTGCTCGCGCATCCTGTCATTCCCGGCTTCCTCAATTGGACGCTGGCGTTCAACAGCGGCGCCGCATTCAGCTTTCTTGCCGGTGCGGATGGCTGGCAGCGCTGGCTGTTCACTGCGCTCGCGATCGGCGTCAGCGTGATTCTCGCGTATTGGCTGCGCCGCACGCCACGCGCCGACTGGCGCAATGCCGCACCGCTTGCGTTGATCATCGGCGGCGCACTCGGCAATCTGATCGACCGAGTGCGTGCGGGCCAGGTCACCGATTTCATCCAGGTCTATTACCGCGATTGGTCGTGGCCGGCGTTCAACATTGCTGATTCGGCGATTTGCGTCGGCGCGGTGATGCTGATCGTGTTCGGATTGGTCGGGGGTAAATCCGCGCAACGCGAGGAAGAACAAGTTCCGTAGCCCAACAGCATCGCGGCTACCGCCGCTCCCACAGACAGTTCTCCCACCGAGCATGCGCGAAGGTTCTCCTTGTGTGGGAGCGCCGGCAGGCGCGATGCTTTGCTCGCACCGAGCATGCGCGAAGGTTCTCCTTGTGTGGGAGCGCCGGCAGGCGCGATGCT
>JBDUED010000063.1:0-11436 GCA_040002595.1 Dokdonella sp.
CGACACGCGCAGCGCGCGGGTGGGATTTCGCATCGCGCGCGACTTGTAGCGCGAAAACGGCCATTCCTCGCTCGCAAGCGATCCATGAACCGGGGCGATTATCGAGAACCCCGGAACCGGGCCGGTGGCGACCGCCTGGTGCGCGCGACTACGCAGCGGCTTGCACCGGACAGCGCCGCACATTGCTTTGGATTGTGGGAGGCAGGCACGATGTACGTGTCCTCAAGCGGCAGATGATTGCCATGTTGTTCCTTGCTTCGAAATCTCCCCGACGCCGCGACTTGCTCCGACAGTTGGGTATTGATGCGGACGTGCTCGACATCGACGTGTCCGAACAGCGGCTGCCGGGCGAAGCGGCCGCGGAGTACGTCAGTCGCGTCGCGCGCGAGAAAGCGGGCGCGGGTTTGCTGCAGGTGGTCGCGCTGCCTGATGCGGTTGTGCTTGGCGCGGATACCGAAGTCATCCTGCATGACGAGGTTTTCGGCAAGCCGGCTGACGCCTTGGATGCGTCGCGCATGCTGCGCCGTTTGTCCGGACGCATCCATCAGGTCGTGTCGGTGGTGTGGGCGGTGAGTGGCGGACGCGAAGAATGCGCGAGGAGCGTGTCAGTGGTCGAGTTTGGCGAACTGTCAGACAGCGACATCACCACCTATGTCGCCACGGGCGAGTCGTTCGGCAAGGCTGGCGCCTATGCGATCCAGGGGCGCGCCGCGGCGTTTGTGCAACGCCTCGAAGGCAGCTATTCAGGGGTGATGGGCTTGCCCTTGTACGAGACCGCGGTTTTGCTGCGGCGTTTCGAGGTGGTCTGACGGCATCGGCGACCCTTGTTTTGCCATGTTTTGCCGCGGTGCGACGGCGATCGTCGACAATGACGCATTCGGGCGGCTATAAGTGCCCTCGTCTTCCTTGCCAATCCCCACCATGTCCGAAGAAATCCTGATCAACGTAACCCCGCGCGAGACGCGCGTTGCGCTGGTCGAAAACGGAATGCTGCAGGAACTCCACGTCGAGCGCGCGAGCCGACGCGGCTATGTCGGCAACATCTACAAAGGCAAGGTCAATCGCGTGATGCCTGGCATGCAGGCGGCATTCGTAGAAATTGGCCTCGATCGCGCGGCTTTCCTGCACGCCTCCGACATCATGCGCCCGCACCTCACCGCGACCGGGGAAAATGGCGACGGCGTGCCATCACCCGTGCCAACCACGCCGCCGATCAGCGAGCTGCTGCGCGATGGGCAGGACATTGTCGTGCAAGTGGTGAAAGACCCGATCAGCACCAAGGGCGCCCGCCTGACGACGCATCTTTCGATCCCGTCGCGCTATCTGGTGCTGCTGCCGTACAGCAAGGTGCTCGGTATTTCCACGCGCATCGAGGACGAAACCGAACGCGCGCGGCTCAAGGACATGCTCGCCGAGCTGCTTGGCGAAACGCGCGTGGGCTACATCGTGCGTACCAACGCCGAAGGCCAATCGGCGGAATCACTGGCCGAGGACGTGGCGTATCTGGGCAAGCTGTGGGCGACGGTGCAGCACAATATCGTCAACGCGCACGTCGGCGAGCGCATCTACGAGGACTTGAACCTGCCGCTGCGCGCGTTGCGGGATCTCATGCGCCCCTCGATTGAAAAGGTGCGGGTGGATTCGCGCGAGACGCTGGAGCGTGCGCACCTATTCGTGCGCCAGTTCATGCCCGAGTTGGCTGAGCGCGTGGAGCATTACGCAGGCGAGCGCCCGATTTTCGACCTTTACGGTGTGGAGGACGAGATCCAGAAGGCACTGCGCAAGGATGTGCCACTTAAATCCGGCGGCTACCTGATTGTCGATCAAACTGAAGCGATGACCACGATCGATGTCAACACAGGCGCGTTTCTCGGTTCACGCAACCTCGAGGAAACGGTGTTCCGCACCAACCTCGAAGCGGCGCAGGCGACCGCGCGACAACTTCGTCTGCGCAATCTGGGCGGCATCATCATCATCGATTTCATCGACATGATCGACGCCGACCACCAGCGCCAGGTATTGCGCCAGTTGCAAAAATCGATGGCACGCGATCATGCCAAGGCGACCGTGTACGACATGTCGCCGCTTGGTCTGGTCGAGATGACGCGCAAGCGAACCACCGAAAGCCTCGAACGCCTGTTGTGCGAACCATGCCCGACCTGCAGCGGACGCGGCAGTCTCAAGACCGCCGAAACGATCACCTACGAAATTTTTCGCGAGATCACTCGCGCGGTGCGCCAGTTCGAGGCACACCAGACGCTGGTGCTGGCCTCCCCCAAGATTGTCAGCCGCATTCTCGAAGAAGAATCGGTTGCGGTTGCGGAACTGGAAGAATTCATCGGCAAGACGATTCGTTTTCAACCCGAAGAGCACTATTCGCAGGAACAGTACGATGTCGTGCTGTTGTAGCAGACGCGGGCGGGTGGTGCGCCGATGATCCGGAGCTGGCGCGCGCATCTGCGCCAAATTCGCCTGGCGTTGTTCGGTGTGCTCGCGATGGGCGTCATCGTGACCGGCGTTCTTGCCGGCCTGACCCAGTTGGCGATGCCGTGGCTGGAACATCATCCGCAGCATGTCGAGCACTGGCTCTCGGCGCGCCTGCATCGCCCGGTTAAGATCGCGCAGGTGCGCGGCAACTGGGTTGGCGGCGGTCCATTGCTCGCCCTTGATGGCGTGCAGATCGGCGCCGGTGATGCCAAGCAGATGCCATGGGCGATCCCGCACGCCGAGTTAGCGTTTGATCTGTACGCGCTGTTCCAGCGTAACCGCGCGATGACCGAGTTTCGCGTTTCCGGACTCGACCTGGCGCTGGTCAACGAAGCGGGTCGATGGCAATTGCATGGACTCGATTTCGGCGCTTCGGCCCCGGCCGGCGAATCGTTTTCGCTTGGCGCGCTGGGCGCGATCGAGATCAGCCATCTTAAACTTCACATCCAGGACGCGACGCGTGGGCTGGATGTGGTGCTGGACACGCCGGTGCTGCGGTTTTTGAACCGTGGTCGCATCACGCGCGTGCTTGGACGCGTGCGTTTGCCCGATGCGGTATCGCAGCCGCTCGATGTAGTGGCCGACCTCGACATCAACGCACGTTCCGGCCGTCTTTACGTTGGCGGCGGCGACATCGAGCTGGACTGGCTTGGTGCGCAACAATCCTTCGGAGGAATCAAGGTCGATGGCGGACGCGGCAGTTTGCAACTGTGGGCGCGGTTGAACGCGGGGCAGCCGGATGACGTGCGTGTGCGCGTCGCGCTGACCGGCGTGCAGCTTGGTGCGTCAGAACCACTCGCGGTTGACGCCAAAACCGAAGTCGAGTCGCGCGTGGCGTTCGATCGCGTGGCATTTGCCGCGCGCTGGCAACGTGTGGCCGAAGGCTGGAATTTTGACTTGGCCAACTTTGTCACCAACAGCGCGTTGACGGCCTCGCCAGCGCGAGTGACGGTCGAGCGCCGCGGCGACGAAGCGAATGGGCTCTATCGAATGGGTGCGCAGGCAGTGGCGCTGGAACCGTTTGGGAATCTGGCCATGCTCGCGAACGGCGTGCCCGAAGGCTTGCGCCACTGGCTTTATCTCGCGCATCCACGCGGCACGATTGCCGCGGCTCAGGTGCGCTGGGCAGGCGCCCTCGATTACGATATCGACGCGAAATTGCGCGACGTGGATCTGGCCAATGCCGATGTTGTTCCGGGTATCGAACACATCAACATCGACTTGCACGGCGACGCCGAAGCGATCCTGCTGCAGATTCCAGCGCAGGCGTTGCGCATTGATTACCCGCATGTGTTCCGCAAGCCGTTTCGTTTCACTCAATTTGGCGGCGACGTGATCGCGCGCCGCGTCGATGATGCATGGCGACTGGAAACCGATCGCATTGGATTCGAAGGCGAGGGTTACGGGGGCGAGTTGCGTGGCACGGTCGACTTGCACGGCGGGCAGCGTCCTTTTGTCGACATGTATGCCGCGCTGAGCCACGCCGACGTGGTTGCCGCGAAATTGTTCTGGCCCACGCTCACGATGCCGCCCAAGGCGATCGAATGGCTCGATCGTGCCCTGGTCGCTGGCCATCTGATCGATGGACGTATCGCCTTGCGTGGCGACCTTGCCGATTGGCCATTTCACGACCGCTCAGGCCGCATGGTTGCGCGCGCCGGGATCGCCGACATGACGCTTGACTACGATCACGAGTGGCCGCGCGCAGAAAAAATCGACGCGCGGGTCACGTTCCTCAACGACAGCCTTGGGTTGGATGTGGATGCAGGAGAGTCGATGGGCAATCGCATTGCCGAGGCGCACGCGGCGATCGCGGATTTCGGGCCGCTCATTCTCGATCTGTCGGCCAAGGTCGAAGGCAGCGGCTCCACCTTGCTGGGCTTTCTGCGTGCGACTCCGATCGGCAAACGCTATCAGGAACAACTGAAGGATCTGGCGATCGGCGGCAAGGGTGTGGTCGCATTCACCTTGAATCTACCCATCAAGCAGATCGAAACCTTGACCGTTGACGGTAGCGCCGAGATCACGGGTGCCAAAATCGATCACAACGCCTTCAACCTGCATTTCATCGATGCGACGGGTCACTTGCGCTTCAACCAGAATGGATTTGCGGCCGATCAGCTCGATGTCGGGTTTCGCGAACGCGCGGCGAAGTTGTCGCTCGCGATCGGTGGTTTCGTGAGCGATCCGCGGCACGCGTTCGAGGCCTCATTGAGCGGACGTTTTCCGATCGCCAGCGTGTTTGCGGATGTCCCGGCGCTGCTGCCGATGCTGGGCGATTTTCCTGGCGAATCGACTTGGACCGCACACGTCGGCGTTGACAATGCCCTCAATGGAATCAATCGCAGCGCGCTTTCTCTGGACAGCGACATGCGCGGTACGGCAATTGGCCTGCCAGCGCCATTTTCCAAATCCGCCGAAGCGTTGATGCCCTTCCATCTTGATCTGGACCTGCCCTACAGCGGACAGGTTTTCAGTGCGCAACTGGGCGATATCGCGGCGATCAAGGGACGCCTGCCCGGCAACGGAAAACTGTTTGGCGCGCGCATCGACTTCGGTGCGCAGACGGCGGGCGAACCGCCTGCGGGCGGCATCGCGATCGGTGGTCGTGTCAAAACGCTCGAAGCGGGCGCCTGGCTTGATCGCGTGGAACACGGCTCAAGCGGAGTCAACGACGCGCTGGTGCAAGCAATCGATCTGCATGTGGATGATTTCGTGTTTGCCCACCGGCATTTTCCCGACCTGCATCTGGGGCTCGACAACCTCGCAGATGCAACCTCTCTGACGTTTGACGGTGCGCCACTCAAGGGCCGGCTGGCGATTCCAAAAAGCGATCAGGTCAGCCGCGGCATCCACGCCGATTTCGAGCGTATCCACTGGCCCGAGACGCCGCCCGATGCCGCAGATGCGAACGCGTTCGCCGATATGGCGCCGGCATCGGTCCCGCCGCTGCACATTTCAGTGGGTGATTTTCAGCTTGGCAGCGCGAGTTTCGGCTCAGCCCAGTTTGACAGCCACCCCGTCACCGGGGGCATGCAGGTGGATACGCTGACCTCGCATTCGCCGAACATCACGATGCAGGCGAGCGGCGCCTGGACCGGCACGGCGCAGGACAACCGCTCGCACCTTGCAATTGATCTTTCAGCTCAAAATCTGGGTCACATGATGGACGCGCTCGGTTTTCCGGGGTTGATCGATGGCGGTGCCACGCACGCCAAAATCGATGCCACGTTTGACGGACCGCCGTCCGCATTTGCGCTGCCCAAGCTTGACGGCACGCTGTCGCTGGATGTGGCCGAAGGGCGCATCCTCGATGTACATCCGGGGGCGGGTCGCATTTTCGGCTTGTTTTCCCTGACCGAGATTCCGCGCCGGCTGAGTCTGGATTTCAGCGACTTCTTCCAGTCCGGCTTGAGTTTCAATTCGATCACAGGCACATTCCGGCTCGCCGATGGAAATGCGTACACCGACGATCTGACGATCAAGAGTCCAGCTGCGGAAATCGTCGTGACGGGGCGCACCGGCCTGCGCGCAAAGGACTACGACCAGCAGATGAACGTGACGCCGCATGCGGGCTCGACGCTGGCGATCGTCGGCGCGATTGCAGGAGGCCCCGTTGGCGCTGCTGCGGGACTGGTCATGCAAGGCATTCTCAACAAGCCATTGGGCAAGGCGATCGCGCGCCGCTACACGGTGACCGGTTCATGGGACAAGCCGAAGATCACGCAGCTTGCGAGGACGGGTACTGGAAAAGGCCGCGAATCGGCAGTCGAAAACGACGAATCGAAGGAGCAACAGTAGGAGTGCGGACTCGGTACGTGCGAAAGCACGGGACCTCGCGATTTGCGCTGAGCGTGATTGTGCCGCAGCATGCGCGGCCCCATGTGGGAGGACGGGTTCAGGCGTTTTCGAATCCAGCATCCGAATCCCGAACCCGAATCCCGAGCCAATGACCGACCTCATCACTCAAGCCGAGCACTGCCTGTTGCGCCCGGGCGGCCTTGCTGCAGGCGATCTCGATGGCGTGTTCACGCGCCTGATGGGACCATCCATCGATGCGGCCGATCTGTATTTCCAGCATTCGCGCAGCGAGTCGTGGGTGTTTGAGGACGGCATCGTCAAGGACGGTTCGCATTCCATCGAGCAGGGCGTCGGTGTGCGTGCGCTGTCCGGCGAAAAAGCCGGCTTCGCCTATTCCGACGAGATCGTGCTGCCCGCGCTGCTTGAAGCGGCCGGCTCCGCACGTGCGATTGCGCAGGCAGGCGCATACGGCGTCGGCAAGCCGCTGGCGCTCGCAAGCCGACACGCCCTTTATCCGGCTATTGATCCAATCGATACGCTGAGCAACGCAGCCAAGATCGCCGTGCTGCGTGAGGTCGATGCGGTATGTCGCGCCAGCGACCCGCGCGTCAGTCAGGTTATCGTCAGCATTGGCGCAACGCTCGACACCATCCTGATCGCGCATTCAGATGGGACGCTCGCCGCCGATGTGCGTCCATTGGTGCGTCTCAATGTGCAGGTGATTGCCGAACAAAATGGCCGTCGCGAATCGGGCAGCAGTGGCGGTGGCGGTCGCTACAGTCTCCCCGAATTGCTCGAAAACGGTCGCGCGCATGCATTCGCGCGTGAGGCGGTTCGCGTCGCGCTGATCAACCTCGAAGCAGTCGCCGCGCCGGCTGGCACGATGCCGGTCGTGCTCGGTCCTGGCTGGCCCGGCGTGTTGCTGCACGAGGCAATCGGTCATGGCTTCGAGGGTGATTTCAATCGCAAGGAAACCTCCGCGTTTGCCGGCATGCTGGGCGAAACAGTCGCTGCATCCGGGGTCACCGTGGTCGACGACGGCACGCTAGCCGGGCGACGCGGTTCCCTCAGCATCGACGACGAAGGCACCCCGACCCATTGCACGGTGCTGATCGAAAACGGTGTGATGAAGGGTTATATGCAGGACAAGCTCAACGCGAGCCTGATGGGCATGCAGACCACCGGCAACGGGCGCCGCGAATCGTTTGCGCATTTGCCGATGCCGCGCATGACCAATACCTACATGCTGCCGGGCGAGCGTGATCCGGGCGAAATCATCGCCTCGGTCGAGCGCGGCTTGTATGCAGTCAACTTCGGTGGCGGCCAGGTCGACATCACCAACGGCAAGTTCACGTTCTCGGCCAGCGAGGCGTATCTGATTGAGAATGGAAAGATCACTCGACCAGTGAAAGGCGCGACCTTGATCGGTTCCGGCGCCGAGGTACTCAAGCGCGTATCGATGATTGGCAACGACTTGAAGCTCGACGAGGGCGTTGGCGTGTGCGGCAAGGATGGGCAGAGCGTGCCGGTCGGCGTCGGCCAGCCGACCTTGAAGATCGACTCGATGACAGTGGGCGGAACGGCGGCGTGAAGGGCCAGGAATGGGGAAGCCTGAACCGCGATGGGTCCACGAGGCTTCGACGCTTCATTCGATTCCCGATTCCCGATTCCCGATTTCCAATGTTTCCCGCAAGGCGCGAAACAGTTCACGATACGCATGCGGCGGCTTGTTTGCCCTGCGCTCGGCGAGCGCGTTGCGCGCGAGTTGGCGCAAATGTTGTCGATTCGCGGTTGGGTGCAAGGCGATGAACTCTCCGAGTGCATCGTCGCCTTCGTGGAGCAGGCGCTCGCGCCACGTTTCAATGCGGTGCATCGCGGCGGATTCGCGATGCGCCTTGTCGCGATCCGATCCGAGCGCGCTGCGGATCGCTTCGATGTCGTCTTCGTCGAGTTTGCGCAACTGCTTGGCCAGGAACTGGGTCTGACGTTTTCGCGCGATATGCGCCGTCATCGGCTGGGTGCGCAGTACCTCGCGGCGTACGTCGTCGATCAGTGGTACGCGCGCAAGTTCGGCGCCGCCAAGCGCGACCAGTGCCTCGGCCAACTTGAAGATGTCGAGCGCGTCCCGACGCAACTGGCTGCGACTGGGTTCAAGCGGTTCGTCGTGCAGATCGGTGTCTTGCATGGTGATGGAGCTCAAAGGTTGGATGCCGTCATTCCCGCGTAGCATTTCCCGATAGCGTAAATGGCCAAGCACGAATTCATGGAGTCTTTTCGCGGAAATTCAGAAAGGTTGACCCGCTACTGCTGTTGTAAAGCGCTTTCCCCGTGGGCGGGAATCAAAAATAAATCGGTGTGAACCGCAGTATCGCAAGATGCTGGAGTGAAGGAAGGATAGGACGTGAACGCAGCAATGACCACACACGATTCGAGTCTGGCCGATCTGGACCGACTCGCCGCGATTGCCGAGGACGTGATTGCACGTTGTCGGGCGAAAGGCGCCAGCGAAGCCGATGTCGCCGCCAGTATCGACACCGGTCTCAGCGTCGGAGTGCGGCTGGGCGAGGTCGAGACGGTTGAACGCACGCGCGATCGCGGTGTGTCGGTAACTGTCTACTTCGGCAAGCGCAAGGGTTCGGCCAGCACAGCCGACCTCGATCCCAAATCGGTCGAGCAGACGATCGAGCATGCGTGCGCAATCGCGCGCTACACCGAGGAAGATCCTGCCAATGGCCTCGCTGATCCGGCCCTGCTGGCGAAGGATCATCCCGATCTCGACCTGTGGCATCCGTGGGACATCGGTCCCGAGGACGCGATTCGCCTCGGCATCGAAATCGAGGACGCTGGACGCAGTTTCGATCCGCGCATCGACAATTCCGATGGTGCCTCCGTGCAGGTCGGCGGGTCACTGACGGCGTACGCAAACTCGCTGGGCTTTGTCGGCACCGAACGCGGCACGCATCATTCGCTGTCGGTTGCCTTGATCGCCGAAGACGCCAACGGCATGCAGCGCGATTACTGGTACGACAGCGTGCGCGCGGCCGTCGATTTCATGCCTGCCGCTCAGATAGGGCAAAAGGCGGCCGAACGCACCATTGCGCGGCTCGGCGCACGGCGCATCGGCACGCGCGAATGCCCGGTCTTGCTGGTGCCGGAAGTCGCACGCGGTCTGATCGGAAATTTTCTTTCGGCAGTCAGCGGCGGCGCGTTGTACCGGCGCGCGAGCTTCCTTGTCGATCACGTCGGCAAGAAAATCTTCCCCGACTGGATGCAGATTGTCGAGCGTCCGCGCATCCCGCGCGGGCATGGCTCGACGGCGTTTGATTCCGAAGGCGTCGCCACGCGCGATTCCGATCTCATCACCGATGGCGTGCTGGCGCGCTATATCCTCGGCAGTTATTCGGCACGCAAGCTTGGGTTGGCCTCAACCGGCAACGCCGGCGGCATCCACAACGTCGTTGTGCGTTCGGGTAACGATGATTTTGCTGCGCTGCTCAAACGCATGGGCAGCGGACTGCTCGTCACCGAACTGATGGGGCAGGGCGTTTCATTGCTCACAGGCGATTATTCACGCGGAGCGAGCGGATTCTGGATCGAGAACGGCGAAATCGCCTATGCGGTCGAGGAGATCACGATCGCGGCAAATCTGCGCGACATGTTTGCCAATATCGCCGCGGTCGGCAGCGATGTCGACAAGCGCTCGCACATCTTGACGGGATCGATCCTGATCGAGCGCATGATGATCGCCGGTGACGCCTGAGCTATGACTTCCTGCGGTTGACGGGGCCGCGCGCGTGCGCAAGAGTGCGTGCGTCAATCAATGGAGCGCGATCATGAGCGAAAACGAAACCGAAACCGAAGGCCCCGTGCCGCCGCAAATTTCGGCCCCGACGTCACTGTCGAGCGACGAACGGACTTGGGCATTGATCGGCCATCTGTCCGCTTTCACTTTTTTCGTCAGCGGCATCGGCGGCATCGTCGGCCCGCTGGTGGTGTGGCTGATCAAGCGCGATACGCTGCCGTTTGCCGCAGAGCAGGCGAAAGAAGCGCTGAATTTCAACATCACGGTCGCGATCATTGCGATGGCGCTGTGGATATTCTCGTTCATCACGCTGGGTATCGGCTTTCTGCTGACGATCCCGCTCGGGTTGGCGCTGTTCGTTGCCTGGATCGTGTTCACGATCATCGCGGCGATCAAGGCGAATGAAGGAGTTGATTACCGCTATCCGTTCACACTGCGGCTGGTGCACTGAGCGCGATGGCGCCGACGCTGCGCATGCCGGCCTAGCCGGGGCGCGCAGCAAGTCAGATACGGTCAATGCGGGATTGCATTGACCGTCAAGTGGTACGTTGGGCCACGAAGCGCGCGAGATCGCGCAAGGCATCGGCTTCTACGCCAAGCGATTCGATGGATGCCAATGCCTGTTGTGTGAGTGCTGCGAGCTGCGCGCGCGAGGCGTCGAGGCCGAGGATCGCAGGATAAGTCGGCTTATTCGCCGCCGCATCCTTGCCGGCGGTTTTACCCAGTTGGGCGGTTTCGGCCTCGATATCGAGCAGGTCGTCGCGAATCTGGAATGCCAATCCTGTGGCATGGCCATAGGTTTCCAGCGCCGCGAGTGTGGACGTGTTTGTACAGCCCGAGGCGAGCGCACCCAGTCGCACCGACGCCCGTATCAGCGCGCCGGTCTTGTACACATGCATGCGTTCGAGCGCGATCGCATCGAGCGATTTTCCGACCGCAGCGAGATCGAATGCCTGGCCGCCGGCCATTCCCTGCGAACCGCAAGCTGTCGCCAGTGTGCGCAGCATGGCAAGGCGTGTCGATGCAGCGACATCGAGCAGGGGATCGTTCGCCAGCACTTCGAAAGCGAGGGCTTGCAGCGCATCGCCGGCGAGGATTGCCATCGCTTCGCCGAACGCGACATGGCAGGTTGCGCGGCCACGGCGCAGTGAATCGTCATCCATCGCCGGCAGATCGTCGTGAACAAGTGAATAGGCGTGGATGAACTCGACCGCCACCGCCACGGCGTCGAATTTTTCCAGCCCCGCTTCAGTAAAAGCGGCGCCGGTCGCATAGACCAGGAGCGGTCGCAGGCGCTTGCCGCCGCCGAGCACGGCGTAGCGCATCGCGCGGTGCAGTTCGATGGG
>JBDUED010000064.1:0-11347 GCA_040002595.1 Dokdonella sp.
TGCACCGCTGATCAACAAGTTGATGCATGGCGTGCGTTGAGAGCCGGGAATCGGAGGTCCGAGCCGCAGGATGCGGCGAGTCAATCGTAAATTGTCGAGCGCGAGGGCGCGAATTTTGCTCTTTTGATTCCCGCTTCCCGCGCTTCACACCGGCGCAAGCTTGTCGAGAATGCGTTCCAGCATGCGGCGCTCCTGGGCGCTCAGTGCCGCCAGTATCTCGCGCTCGTGCGTACGCGCCAGCGGCGCGACCTTGTCGTGTACTTTCCAACCCGCAGCGGACAGCCGCAGCACCGAGCGTCGCTTGTCGGCCTCGTGCATGCGCCGGGTGACCCGCTTTGACGCGACCAGGCTCGCCAGCGCGCGGCTGACCGCCACCTTGTCCATTTCCGTGCAACTGGCGACCTCGCGCGCGGAAATTCCGTGGTCGTCGAAACGCGCGAGTACAGCCATCACGCGCCATTCGGTCATGGTGAGACCGAAGCGGCCCTGATATTCGCGTGCAATCGCCTGGCTGATGCGGTTGGACAGGATCGACAGACGATATGGCAGGAAGTGTTCCAGTTCGAGCGGGATGTGATCGGCCATGCGGCGGAGCGCCTTGCAATTGGTTACATATGTAACTATAAAGGGTTTTCTGCGCGACCGTCCATGACCACGCAAAGTCTGGAGGCGGTCCGCCATGACCGCATTTTTCAAATACGCACTTCCTGCCGGAGAACCCCATGAACGTCAAACCCAATCTCGGCATGCAGGTCACCACGTTTGACAACCCGATGGGCATCGATGGATTCGAATTCGTCGAATTTGCCGCGCCGGCGGATCAGGTCGCTGAGCTGCACGCGCTGTTCAAGCGCATGGGCTTCAGCGCGGTGCTGAAACACAGGTCCCGGCCCATCACCGTGTATCGCCAGAATGGGGTGAACTTTCTCCTCAACGAAGACCCCGATTCCTTCGCGGCCGACTTTGCCGCAACACACGGACCGAGCGCGTGCGGCTTTGCGATGCGATTTCAGAAACCGGCTGCCGAGGTACTCAAAGCCGTGCTCGCCAACGGTGGCGAAGCGATCGACCACAAGCAGGCGAGCAAGGCGGTGGACGCGCCCGTCGTCAAGGGCATCGGCGACTGCATGCTGTATCTGGTCGACCGCTACGGCAGCGCCGGCAGCATCTACGACACCGACTACTTGCCGATCCCGGGTGCAGAGCAGAACCCGAGCGGATTTGGCCTGACCTTCATCGATCACCTGACCCACAACCTCTACTTCGGCAACATGCAGAAGTGGTCGGATTACTACGAGCGCCTGTTCAACTTCCGCGAGATCCGCTACTTCGACATCAAGGGCGCCAAGACCGGTCTGGTGTCCAAGGCGATGACCGCGCCCGACGGCATCGTGCGCATCCCGCTCAACGAATCGAACGATCCGAAGAGCCAGATCAACGAATACCTCGACGCCTACCACGGCGAAGGCATCCAGCACATCGCCTGCTTCACCGACGACATCTATGCCACGGTGGAGAAGATGCGCGACGCCGGCGTGACGTTCCTCGACACGCCCGACGCCTATTTCGAAGTGATCGACGAACGCGTGCCGAATCACGGTGAAGACGTGCCGCGGCTCGCGCGCAACAAGATCCTGATCGACGCCGACCTGGAAACCAAGCAGCGCAAGCTGCTGCAGATATTCACCACCAACTCGATTGGACCGATCTTCTTCGAGATCATCCAGCGCAAGGGCAACGAGGGTTTCGGCGAAGGCAACTTCCAGGCGCTGTTCGAAAGCATCGAGCGCGATCAGATCAAGCGCGGAGTGCTGTAATCTGAAGTCCGATCCCGTCGGGAGAAAGCGCTCTTGAGAGGCAACGCCATGGCATCGAACGGGTACCAATCGGGCTTCGGCAACGAGTTTGCGACCGAGGCCGTTCCCGGCGTGCTGCCTGTTGGGCGCAATTCTCCGCAACATGTTGCCCACGGGTTGTATGCGGAGCAGATTTCCGGCACCGCGTTCACCGCACCACGGCACCATAACCGGCGCAGTTGGCTGTACCGAATCCGCCCGGCAGCCGTGCACGGGACGTTTACTCCGCTGGCGCATGCGCGATTCCACAATCGGTTCGACGAAGTGCCCACTTCACCGAATCAGTTGCGTTGGGATCCGCTTCCGCTGCCGACGACACCCACCGATTTCATCGACGGTTTGTTCACCATGGCAGGCAACGGAGGGGCCGTGGCGCAGACCGGTTGCGGCATTCATGTCTATGCCGCGAACCGATCGATGCAGGGACGGTTTTTCTACAACGCCGATGCCGAGTTGTTGATCGTCCCGCAACAAGGTCGTCTTCGTATCGCAACCGAGCTTGGCATGCTCGAGGTCGAACCGCAGGAAATTGCGTTGATACCGCGGGGCATCCGTTTTCGCGTCGAATTGCCAGATGGCGATGCAAATCAAAGTTCGAGCGCCGCGAAAGGGGGCGGCTTGGCGCGCGGCTATGTCGCGGAAAATTTCGGCGCGTCGCTGCGTCTGCCGGAGCTCGGTCCGATCGGTTCCAACGGATTGGCGAACCCGCGCGATTTCCTGACCCCGGTGGCGGCGTATGAAGATGTTGAAGGCGACTTCGAGCTGATCGCGAAATTCCAGGGCGCGTTGTGGTCCGCCGCCATCGATCATTCGCCGCTTGACGTGGTCGGCTGGCACGGCAACCACGCGCCCTGCAAATACGACCTGCGCCGCTTCAACACGATCGGATCGATCAGTTACGACCATCCCGATCCATCCATCTTCACCGTACTGACCTCGGCAAGCGATACAGCCGGTACCGCGAACATGGATTTCGCGATTTTCCCGCCACGCTGGCTGGTGGCCGAAAACACGTTCCGGCCGCCGTGGTTCCACCGCAACATCGCCAGCGAGTTCATGGGCTTGATCCACGGCGCCTACGATGCGAAGCAGGGTGGTTTCGTGCCCGGCAGCGCCTCCTTGCACAATTGCATGAGCGGGCACGGTCCCGACGCGGCCAGCTTCGACAAGGCGAGCGCAAGCGACACGACAATGCCTGATCACATCGTCGATACGATGGCGTTCATGTTCGAAACGCGTGCCGTGATCCATCCGACGCGGCAAGCGCTTGATATGCCGCAATTGCAGGTCGATTACCAGGATTGCTGGCGTGGCTTGAGCAGGCGATTCACGTTTTCTGATGAGCGGACAACAGAATGAAACTTGGAAGTCTCAAGGAAGGCGGCCGCGATGGCACGCTGATCGTCGTCAGTCGAAATCTCCAGCGTGCAGTACGCGCAACATCGATCGCACCCACCCTGCAGCGCGCGCTGGAAGATTGGGCTAACGCCGCGCCACGATTGAATGCGCTGTCGCAGGCATTGAACGAGGATCGCGCCGAGGGCGCCTTTGATCTGGATGACGCGGTGCTGGCCGCGCCGCTGCCACGCGCGTACGAATTTCTCGATGGCAGCGCTTATCTCCCGCATGTCGCGCGCGTGCGTCGCGCACGTGGCGCCGAAGTGCCGGAAAGTTTCTACACCGATCCGTTGATGTATCAGGCCGTCAGCGCAGGGTTTTCCGGCCCGCGCGATCCCTTGCTTGTGGCCAGCGAAGACTATGGCGTCGATCTGGAAGCGGAGGTCGTCATCGTCACCGACGATGTGCCGATGGGGGTCTCCGCCGCCGATGCTGCGCGGCACATCCAGTTGATTGGTCTCGTCAACGACGTGTCCCTGCGCGGCCTGATCCCAGGCGAACTCGCCAAGGGTTTCGGCTTCCTGCAATCAAAGCCGCGATCGGCATTGTCGCCGGTGTTCGTTACCCCGGACGAACTGGGCGCCGCGTGGCAACAGTGCAAACTGCTGCTGCCGATGCGCACGTGGATCAACGGGAAATGGTTCGGAGCGGCCGAGTGCGGGGTCGACATGCAATTCAGTTTTGCCGATCTCCTCGCGCATGCTGCCAGAACGCGGCCACTCAGCGCCGGCACCTTGGTGGGCTCGGGCACGATCGCCAACGAAGACACGGCCAGGGGCGCCTCGTGCCTGGCCGAACAACGCACGGTGGAAACCCTGCGCGACGGCAAACCATCGACGCCATTCCTGAAATTTGGCGACAGCGTGCGCATCGACATCACCGATGCCGCCGACAAGAGCATTTTTGGCGCGATCGAGCAGGTCGTCACGCAGCAGAATTCGAAGGGCTGAACGTGACGTCTGCGTCGGCAAAGATGACGGAGTCAGACAAGGTCGGTGCGCCGGTCTGCCATGCGCGCCGCGCCTGATAACACTGCGACGGGCGAAGGGGTACGATTGGACTGTCAATCGGGGGATACTGCATGTCGATGAATTCCACTCTCACCCTTTACGACTATTGGCGCTCAAGCGCGTGCTATCGCGTACGCATCGCGCTCAACATCAAAGGCCTTGACTACGAGCGCAAGTCAGTACATCTGCTCGACAACGGCGGTGAGCAGCACAGCGCAGCGCATCGCCTGCTCAATCCGCACGAAACCGTGCCTGTGCTCACCGACGGCGAACGCGTGGTTCGCCAATCGCTGGCGATCATCGAATATCTGGATGAAACCTTTGTCGATCCCCCAGTCCTGCTGCCGACGACTGCGCGCGATCGCGCGCGCGTGCGCTCGCTCGCTCTGCTGGTCGCATGCGATATCCATCCGCTCAACAACCTGCGTGTGATGCAGTTCCTGGAGCGCGATTACGGCGTCCAGCAAGACGGGCGCGAACGCTGGATGCGGCACTGGATGGAGGAAGGGTTGCGCGCGTTCGAGGCAATCCTCGCCGACGACGCGGCGACTGGAGCGTATTGCCACGGTGACACGCCGACGTTGGCCGACATTTGCCTGATTCCGCAGGTCTACAACGCCACCCGCTTTGGTGTCGACATGGCGCTGTTGCCGACCATCGGTCGCATCAACGCGCAGTGCTTGTCATTGCCGGCATTCGATGCGGCGCGGCCGGAGAAGCAGCCGGATGCGACGGGGTAGACCCGCAGCGCAGGAACGATGAAGGCGTCAGATGCGCTCCCGTTTCAGCCGGCAATATAGCGCTGCAACTGCTCGATCTGAACGCTCTGTTCGCTGATCACGGCCTTGACCAGATCGCCGATGGACACGATGCCAACGACCTTGCCGCCCTCGACCACCGGCAAGTGACGCACGCGACTGTCGGTGCACAGGCGCATGCAGGTATCGACGGTGTCGGTCGGCCCGATCGTGATGACGGGAGCGGTCATGATGTCGCGCACGGGCGTTGCGCTCGATGAGCGACCCTTGAGCACGATTTTGCGCGCGTAGTCGCGCTCGGAAACGATGCCGACAAGTTCGTCGCCGCGCATCACCAGCAGCGCGCCGACATAGTGATCGGCCATCGTCTGGATAGCCGCCAGCACCGGGTCATCTGCGCCGATGGCGTGGACCTGGCTACCCTTTTCCGCGAGGAGATGCTTCACCTGGAGCATGTTGGCCTCCACTAGCAAGCGCGGCCAATGCTGCCGCAAGGCGCAGTCTAGCGCCGTGGGGAGTTGCCTGCTCGTTGGTTGTTCAGTGCAGGCTGCGCGACCGCGTCACGCCGCGCGAGGCGGTTGATATTCGTCGATCAGGTAGAGCGGTCGTTGCTTGGATTCGACATAGAGACGGCCAAGGTATTCGCCGATCACGCCCAGCGCCATCAACTGGATTCCGCCGAGGAACAACACGACCACCATCAGTGAAGGGTAACCGCGCACCGGGTCGCCAAACCACAACGCCTTGCCGAGCACCCACAAGCCGAACGCGAACGCGAGCAGCGCCGCAAGCAGTCCGAAATACGTCGCGACTTTGAGCGGCGCATTCGAGAACGAAGTGATACCTTCGATCGCAAAGTTCCACAAGCGCCAGTAATTCCATTTGGTCTGGCCGGCGTGGCGCGGATCGCGGTGATAGACGACTGAAAGCTGGCGAAAGCCGACCCAGGTAAACAGGCCTTTCATGAAACGCTGGCGTTCTCGCACTTGTTTCAATGCATCCAGCACGCGCCGCGACATCAAACGGAAGTCGCCGGTATCGCGCGGAATCGGAGTTGCCGAAAGACGTTCCATCACCCGATAGAACCCCGACGCGGTCATCTTCTTGAAACCGCTCTCGCCTGAGCGCGACGCGCGCGTGCCGTAGACGACATCGTAGCCTTCGCGCCAATGCGCCACGAAAGTCGGGATCAGTTCCGGCGGATCCTGCAAGTCCGAATCGATCACCACCGCCGCGTCCGCATCGACGTGATCGAGCCCGGCAGTCAGCGCGAGTTCCTTGCCGAAGTTGCGCGACAACCTAAGCGTCGACACGCGCCGATCACTCTCGCGCAGCGCGCACATGATTGCGTAGGTGTCGTCGCGACTGCCATCGTCGACGTACAACACTTCCGATTGCCCTTCGATGCCATCGAGCACGGCCGCGAGGCGCGCATGGAAATCGCGCAGCCCTTCGCTTTCATTGTAGGCGGGCACGACGATGGTCAGTTTCGACATGGCGTTTGCGACTGCGTGGTGACCGACGAATCCTAGCCGACCAGGGCGGTCGTGCGACATCGGCACAGGCGTGACTTGCGTTCGGATATCAATTCCAAGATATTGGAATCATGGAAATGAAGGCCGCAGTTGACGCGCTCTCGGCGCTTGCCCACGGCAGCCGGCTTGCGCTGTATCGCCTGTTGGTCCAGGCCGGTCCGCACGGCGCGAGTGTCGGCGAGTTGCATTCGGGCACCGATATCCCGTCGGCTACGCTGACCCATCACCTGCATGCGTTGCGTCGCGCCGGCCTGATCGTCGACACGCGCGAGGGCCGATCGATCATCTGCCACGCCGACTATACGCAGATGAATGCGCTGCTCGCCTTCCTCACCAAAAACTGCTGCGGCGACGCCTCGGCCTGTGCGGCGTCCTTGGACTGCAAGCCGACAAAATCCGTCAAAGCCAGAGCGCGCCCGTGAAACGTTTCCATGGAGACACCAACGTGAATGATCTCGATGTGAGCCCCGCGTTTCATTCGTGCTTGTTGTGCGGCTGAGCCGGTCCTTCTCCATGACATTCAACGTACTGTTCCTGTGCACCGGCAATTCTGCGCGCAGCATCATCGCCGAGGCGCTGCTCGGCGTGCTTGGCAAGGACCGCTTTGTCGCGTACAGCGCCGGTAGTCACCCGAGCGGACGCGTGCAACCGCTTGCCGCGGAACTTGCGGCGAACCTTGGCTATCCGGCGGAAAAACTGCGCAGCAAAAGTTGGGATGAATACGCCGTTGATGGCGCGCCGAAGATGGATTTCATCATCACCGTCTGCGACAACGCCGCTGGTGAGATGTGCCCGATCTGGCCGGCTCAGCCGATCAGCGCACATTGGGGCGTACCCGATCCCGCGGCGGTCGAGGGCAGTGAAGAACAACGGCGCGCGGCATTTCGCGACGCCTGCGCCACGTTGCGTCGGCGCGTGGAGCTACTGCTTGCCCTGCCGCTCGACAAGCTTGATCGCCTCGCGCAAGAAAGTGCGCTGCGCGCGATTCCCGTTGACCCAAGAGCCCACGAATGATTGCGCTGCGGCGACGCGCGGCCGCTGAGGCGCTTGGATCGGCGGCGCTCGCCGCGATCGTGATCGGCTCGGGCGTGATGGCCGAGCGTCTGGCCGGTGGCAATGTCGCCGTCGCGCTGCTGGCCAATACGCTCGCCACTGCGGCGGGTCTGTATGCGCTGATCGTTGCATTCGCGGCGATATCGGGCGCTCATTTCAATCCGCTGGTCACACTGACGTGTGCGCTGCGACGTGAGTTGCCGGCGCGCGATGCGCTGGTCTATGTACTGGTCCAAGTGGCAGGCATGCTCGGCGCGGTTTTGCTGGTGCACGCGATGTTCGGTCTGCCCGCGTGGCTGCCATCGACGAAGGCTCGCGCAGGCGCGGCGCAAGCGCTGAGCGAGGCGGTCGCGACCTTCATGTTGTTGCTGGCCATCCACGCGACGCGTCGGCGCAGTACCGAGAGCGCGGCTGCCGCCATCGCCGCGACCATCGCGGCCGGCTACTGGTTCACCGCATCGACCTCGTTTGCGAATCCGGCGATCACGCTGGCGCGCGCGCTATCCGACAGTTTCGCTGGAATCCGCATGGCTGACGTGCCGCTGTTCTGGCTTGGTCAGACCGCCGGCGCCACGCTGGCGCTGCTGTGCCTGCCGCGGCTGTTCTGCGACGGGCATGACGCGACCTGATTGGCGTCGAAACTCAACTGGAAATCCCGGTGCCCTCAGGAACCCTGCTCCCGCTGGGAATGAGGAAAAATTGGCTGAGGTTCGACTCCAATAAATGATACGGTCCGGTGATTGCCTGCGCCGCTCAACGCGGCAGATAGTCCGCGCCGCCCAATTGGTTTGCCTGGCGCTGGATCCACCCAGCACGGCGCTGCATATATGCGCTCGGTCGATCCGCGCGAAAACGCAGTGGGTTGGGCAAGACCGCGGCGAGCAGCGCCGCCTGATGCGCATCGAGCTGCGCCGGGGTGGCGTGAAAGAAGCGCTCGCTGGCGGCGGCCGCGCCATAAATGCCGTCACCAAACTGCGCGATATTGAGATACACCTCGAGAATCCGCCGCTTCGGCCACAGCGATTCGATCAGCACGGTGAAATACGCTTCCAGCCCCTTGCGCACAAAGCTCCGTCCGTTCCAGAGAAACAGGTTTTTTGCCACTTGCTGGCTGATCGTACTGGCGCCGCGCAAGCGTTCGCCCTCGTCGGCGTCGGCAATCGCGCTATGGATTGCGTCGAAATCGAAGCCGTGGTGAAACGGGAATTTCTGGTCTTCGGCAGCGACCAGCGCGATCGGCAAGCTTTTGGAGACGCGCTCCCAGGGTGTCCAGCGGTACTGCAGGTTGAAGCTGTGGTTGCCGCCGAGTTTCGCCCCGAGCCAATCCTCCAGCATGACCGCCGACGTCAGCGGTGTGACGAAGCGCAGGCTCAGCACCGCGAGAATGCTGAGCAAGATGGCAATGCCGAGCGGCCACGCCGTCGCGCGCGCGATGCGCCGCACTAAACCATGGCGAGGAACCCAGGTGGTCAAACGAAATTTCGCTGCATCGGCGCAGGCCACGCCGGACCCGTCAGCTTAGCAGCCGTTTGAACCCGCTCCGCGCGCGACCTGGCTGGCCCACAGGACGGCGTAACCGCAAGGCGCAAACGTTCCCATTGGCACGGATGCGGACGGCCTTCCCGCGTGCGGAACCTGCTTCGCGTCATCAGACCGGAATCCGTGACGCTTGCCTGCGCTTTCGTCGACCCAATATTTCTGGATTGTGCTACCTGACTCCGTGACAACGCTCGTCATTCGGCGGCCGAACTGGCCTGTTAGTTTTTTGTAATTTCCGCTATTATCGTGGTTGTGTTTTCAACGGAACTCGTGGCCACCTGCGAACTCTCTAGCAGGGAGCCCGGACCCACTATTGCGGCCTGATGGTCATGCGCCTGCGTTTTGCCACATTGCTGCTCTCGCTATTCCCGTTACTGGGGATGGCACAGACGCTGCCGACCCTGGTGACCCCCGCGAATGCAAGGCACATGCCGCTGGTCGAACAGTTGCTTGCGCTCGATTCGTCCCGCGATGCGTGGCCTTCGCAGGGCATGCCGGTGCTGCCTATCTGGTCCGCTTCCAACGGGCGCCTGCTTGCCGTGGTTGCCTTGCCGCGCGCATGGGCCAACGCCCCGATCGATCCGACGCCCGACTACGCCGGTCCCTCGACATGGCGTCTGGCTGGCAGCACGTTGACCGCGAATGCCGGCTTGCGCTGGCAGGCGAATAGTGGTCTGCACGCCGATGCGCTGCTTGGCCAATACCTTTCGACGATGCCAGCGTCCTGCAACGCAAGCGGTTGCGATGCAGCCGCGCCGAGGTGGTCGCAATCCACGTTGACCGGATTACTCGGCATGGGTTGGAGCACGCCGGACAGCGGCCTTGATCTGTCGTATGGCCTGTCATGGTTGCAGGCGCAGGGCAATCCTGTTGCATTCGGCAACGCGGTTGCAGGTTCGGTTCTGGTGCCGGTGTTGACGTTACCCGGTTCGCTGCCGTATTCGCTCAATGACGAAACAGCGCTGTACGCCCGCGGCCGCTGGCGCTTTGAACAAGGTGCGGCGCTCGATGTGGCGGCAAGCTACGGGCGTGGTCACGCGTCTGCGTTGGCATCGCCCGCCGCGGGCATTGGCGCTTTCAATGCAATGGCGTCCGGTATCGATCTGGACCAGCTTTCGCTCAGTCTGGGACTTGATGCGGGCTCCTTGCGCGGAGCGATTGTCGGCCATGTCCTGAGCAGCGACGATCCGGCATTTGCCGGCAAGCGCTGGACGACCCTTGATCTAGGGGTCTCGTGGCGCACGCCGTGGAATGGCGAACTTAGCGTCGGCGCACAGAATCTTTGGTCGGCGCCGATCAACGCTCCGCGCGACGCGGACAGCTCGCAAGCCCGCACGCCATACATCCAGTATCGCCAGGATCTCTAGGCCGGCGCGCCAGACGTTCGATCGTCCCGGCCTGTCGGCCCGCGACGTTTCCCTCGAAAAGCGGAGCAGTCTGCCGCGATTACGACTGATTCCGCGTTGCAATGAAACGCTTAGGGGCGGGGGCTGCAGTCGCGCGTTTTCTTTCCCTTTCCTTTCCCAGCACGCCTTGAATTATTGCGCAAGTGCCTGCACAGCGCAGCGCGATAAAGTCGTCTGTCGTCTAACCAGTTGATAATTAAAAGATAATTTGACTTGTTAAGACTGTCGCCGGGGATTCCCAAAGCGTGAGAATCTTGTTAGTATCGCCACCTGCCGAGGGTTTTGGTGGGCCGTATTTGGTCGTTCCCAGGGAATGGGAGAGCATATTGTCCCGAGCTGTGACACAACTCTGACGTTGGAGAGTGAAATGAATCTTATGAGCAACGAGCTTTTCAAAGCCGTGCGCTTTGCGTTGTATGCGGGCGCTACTGCCGCCGTCGGCTTGTCTGCCGGTACGGTATTGGCCCAGGACACGACGCAAGACCAAAGCGGTCAAAAGCTTGAAACGATCACCGTAACGGGTTCCAATATCCGTCGCGTCGATATCGAAACATCCAATCCGGTTGTCACCATCGATCGCGCCGCGATCGCGAAAACCGGCAAGCTGACCCTGGGCGATCTGGTCCAGCAGCTTCCATCCGTAACCGGCCCCAACAGCAACCCGCAGGTCAATAATAGCGGTGGCACCGGCGGTTCAACGATCGGTCTGCGCGGCCTCGGTTCAGCCCGCACGCTGGTGCTGATCAATGGTCACCGCTTCCTCAGCGGCGATCCGAATGCGATTCCGGCCAA
>JBDUED010000065.1:0-11314 GCA_040002595.1 Dokdonella sp.
AATCGCGCCGGGTGAAACCGATCGCGTTGCAGCCGAGGGTGGGGTGATGCAGTTTCGGTTTGGTGATGTAGGTCATGCGTGTGTGCGCTGCAGCGTTGCGGGAGCGCCCGAAGGCGCGATGTTTCTCGAGGGATTACCGGCACCATCGCGCCTGACGCCACTTCCGCTGGAAGTAGTCACCTGCACGCTGATCGCGCTGGCGATAAAGCGCGCAGTGATCGGCGTACCGTCATAGTGAAGGATGGGAATGAGTCGTGCCGGATCGATGCCGAATTCGTTGACCAGCATCGAACGCAACTGGCTGTCTCGATTCTGCTCGACCACGAACACGCGTTCGTGCGCGGCGATGAAGACCGCGATGGAATCGGCGAATGGAAATGCGCGGATGCGCAGCGTATCGAGATAAAGTCCAGCGGATTCGAGCGCAGCGATCGCTTCGTCCATCGAGGGGCTGGTCGAACCGAAATAGATCGCGCCATACGCTGTTTCCTGCTTCGCCTCACGCAGCAACGGTTGCGGTACGAGTGCCTTCGCGCTGTCGAACTTCTGCACCAGGCGCTGCATGTTGTAGATGTAGTCCGCACCGCGCTCGGAGTAACGCGCGTAGGCATCGCGCGACGTGCCGCGCGTGAAATACGCGCCGCGGCTTGGATGTGTGCCCGGGTAGGTGCGATAGGGAATGCCGTCTCCATCGACGTCCTTGTAGCGGCCGAAATCCTTCCCCGCTTCGAGTTCCTCCGCGCTCATCACCTTGCCGCGGTCATATTCGCAGGCGTCGTCCCATGCGAACGGCGCGCACAGACGTTGATTCATGCCGATATCCAGATCGCTCATCACGAAGATCGGCGTCTGCAGACGATCGGCAAGATCGAGCGCCTGCGCGGAGAATTCAAAACAGTCGTGAGGGTCCTGCGGAAACAGCAATACGTGCTTGGTGTCGCCATGCGAGGCGTAGGCGCAGGAGAGCAGGTCCGATTGCTGCGTGCGTGTCGGCATGCCGGTCGAGGGTCCGCCGCGCTGCACATTGATGATCGTGACGGGAATCTCGGCGAAATAGGCCAGACCTATGAACTCGGTCATCAGCGAGATGCCAGGTCCCGCGGTTGTAGTGAACGCGCGCGCGCCGTTCCAGCCGGCGCCTACGACCATGCCGATCGAGGCGATCTCGTCCTCGGCCTGCACGATCGCGAACTTGTTCGCGCCAGTGGCGGGATCGACGCGGTACTTCATGCAGTACTTCTGGAACGCCTCGGCCAGCGACGAAGACGGCGTGATGGGATACCAAGCACACACGGTGGCGCCGCCATAGACGCAGCCGAGCGCGCCTGCGGTGTTGCCATCGACAAAGATGCGTTCACCGACCGCATCGGCATGCTTGACGCGTAGCCCGAGCGGATGCGCCAAGTGTTCCTTGACATAATCGCGGCCCAGATGCAGCGCCGTCTTGTTCGCGTCGAGCAGTTTCTCCTTGCCCTTGTACTGCTCACCGATGAGGCGCTCGATTACGTCGACATCCATATCCAGCAGCGTCGACAGCGCGCCCACGTACATGATGTTCTTGAACAACTGACGCTGGCGGGAATCGGTATAGGTGCGGTTGCAGATTTCGGTCAGCGGCACGCCGATCGTGTGCACGTCATCGCGGAACTTGGAACGCGGCAGTGTCCGTGTGGAGTCATGGAACAAATAGCCGCCCGGCTCGATTTCCTTCAGGTCCGCATCCCAGGTTTGCGGATTCATCGCAACCATGAGATCCACGCCGCCGCGCCGTCCGAGCCAGCCGGCCTCATTGACGCGCACCTCGTACCAGGTTGGCAGACCCTGGATGTTCGACGGGAAAATATTGCGCGGACTGACCGGCACCCCCATGCGCAGGATCGCTTTGGCGAACAGCTCGTTCGCGGATGCCGAACCCGAGCCGTTGACGTTGGCGAACTTGACGACAAAGTCGTTGGTGGCGGCGAGCGGTTTCATGTGGCTGCGTTTTCCGGCGTCGAAGTGTGGCAAGCCGGCCCCGCATCCGTCATCTGCAACAGGAATTTCTGCATGTCCCAGGCGCTGGTCGGACAGCGTTCGGCGCACAGGCCGCAGTGCAGGCAGACGTCTTCGTCCTTGGCCATTATGCGACCGGTCTTCAGCTCACCTGATACATAGAGATCCTGTCCGGTATTCGACGCCTGCGCCGACAGGCGCTGGCGCAGATCGGCTTCGTCGCCGTTTGCGGCGAACGTGATGCAATCCATCGGGCAAATGTCGACGCAGGCATCGCATTCGATACACAGCTTGTCGATGAATACGGTTTGCACGTCGCAGTTGAGGCAGCGCTGAGTTTCCTTCCACGCCGTTTGCGCATCGAAGCCGAGTTCGACTTCGAGTTTGATGCTCTTGAGCGTCTTGGCTGCGTCGGCCCATGGCACCTTGTAACGTTCGTCGGGCGAGATGTCGTTGTCGTAACTCCACTCGTGGATGCCCATTTTCTGCGAGACCAGGTTGGTCATCGGCGGTGGACGCTCGCCGACGTTCTCGCCGGACAGCAGCTTGTCGATTGAAATCGCCGCATCATGGCCATGCGCGACGGCCCAGATGATGTTCTTGGGTCCGAACGCGGCGTCGCCGCCGAAGAACACGCGCGGTAGACTCGACTGCATCGTGGTCTTGTCGACCACTGGCATGTCCCACTGCGCGTCGAACGCAATGCCGGCATCGCGTTCGATCCACGGAAATGCATTCTCCTGGCCAACCGCAATCAGCACTTCGTCG
This sequence comes from Dokdonella sp., assembly GCA_040002595.1. Classification (GTDB taxonomy): domain Bacteria; phylum Pseudomonadota; class Gammaproteobacteria; order Xanthomonadales; family Rhodanobacteraceae; genus Dokdonella_A. The sequence continues at coordinate 2,761 of JBDUED010000065.1, forward strand.
CATTCGACCCGTTCGTCCGGTTCGCCGTTGGGCACCAATGTGCGGCGACCGTTTGCGTCACGCATTGCGCGCACCTTTTCGAACGTCATCGCGATCAGACGACCGTTGTCGTGCTCGAATGTCTTCGGCACGCGGTAGTCGAGGATCGGGATGCCCTCGTGCGTCGCGTCCTCCTTCTCCCACGGCGAGGCCTTCATCTCCTCGAAGCCGGAACGCACGATCACCTTCACCTCTTCGCCGCCGAGGCGACGTGCGGAGCGGCAGCAGTCCATCGCGGTATTGCCCCCGCCAAGCACGATCACGCGCCGGCCAACCTTGCTGACGTGTTCGAAATACACCGAGGCGAGCCAGTCGATGCCGATATGGATGTGCGCGGCGGCTTCGCGCCGCCCCGGCAGATCGAGGTCGCGACCGCGCGGCGCACCGCATCCAACGAATACCGCGTCGTGGTTTTGGGCGAGAAACGCCTTCATCGAATCAATGCGGGTTCCCCTGACGAATTCGACACCGAGCCCGAGGATGTAGCCGGTTTCCTCGTCGATCACTTCCTCGGGCAGACGGAAGCGCGGCACCTGGGTGCGCATGAAGCCGCCGGCTTTCGCTTCGGCTTCGTACACGGTGACGTGATAGCCCAGCGGCGCAAGATCGCGTGCGACGGTGAGCGAGGCGGGGCCGGCGCCGATGCAGGCGACGCGCTTGCCGTTCTTGATGGCGGGTGCTTTTGGCAGGCGATCGGTAATGTCGTCCTTCAGGTCGGCGGCGACGCGTTTCAGCCGACAGATCGCGACCGGTTCGGGTTTGCCGCCGCCGCTTTCCTCGACTCGGCCGCGGCGGCAGGCCGGCTCGCACGGGCGATCGCAGGTGCGCCCGAGGATTCCCGGGAACACATTCGACTTCCAGTTGACCATGTACGCGTCGGAATAGCGCCCGGCCGCAATGAGGCGGATGTATTCGGGAACCGGTGTATGGGCCGGACAGGCCCATTGGCAATCGACAACTTTGTGAAAGTAGGCGGGATCGCGAATATCGGTTGGCTGCACCTCAGCCTCCAGGCTGAAAACGCTGAAAGTAGCGGTCGAGCGCGAGACTAGTCGCGCGTGTTCGCGCCGCAAAGGTGCGCTGCACCATCCCTTGTGCCGATAGCGTCGTTCCTGCGCAGATCGTGCGCAACGATGAGTGATGGCGAGCTCAAGCGCCTTGATCCTGCATCGCCTTGTCGCGTTTTTCCTTGTCTTCCTGCAACTGTTTCTCGACCGCCTTCGCCTTGTCCAGCGCTTTCAATTGATCGTCGAACACGGTTTTCTGGCGCGCCGGCACAGGCGCTGCGGCCTTGGTGGCGTCCGCGTCCACGTCGGCGGTGGTGTTGTGGTCGCCGCATGCATCAAGTGCGACCACGCTGGCGGCAATCAGGCTTGCAATCACGATCGAGCGAAACATGGCGTACCCCAGGTTGTGCGTATCGGCTAAAGTCTGCGCCGCACGTTCGATCCGGACAAGCAGGAGAAAACGCCGATGACGAATCCGTCACGCTGGCGACTCGATGGCCGCACCGCCCTGATCACCGGCGCAAGCAGGGGCATCGGTCTGGCTTGCGCGCGCGAGCTGGCGTCACTCGGCGCGGATGTGCTGCTGGTCGCGCGCGATGAAAGCCACCTTGAATTGACCTGCGTCGAGCTCGCGGAAGAATTTCCCGAATGCGAGATCCTCTATTGTGCAGCGGACGTCGCCGATCACGAGCAACGCCTTGAAGTGTTCGACTGGATCGCCGACCTCGATATCGAACTGTCGCTGTTGGTCAACAATGTGGGCGGCAATGCCGTCAAACCGGTGCTCGATTACACGCTCGACGAAGTGCGTGCGCTGCTGGAGACAAACGTACTCGGCGCATTCGAGATGTGTCGCCTCGCGCATGCATCGCTGGCCGAGCATGGCAATGCGGCGATCGTGAATGTCGGCTCGGTGTCGGGCTTGACCCATGTGCGCACTGGCGTCCCGTACGGACTCGCCAAAGCCGCCCTGCATCAACTCACGCGCAACCTCGCCTGCGAATGGGCGGAGGACGGCATCCGCGTCAATGCGGTGGCACCGTGGTACATCCGCACGCAACGCACTGAAGGTCCACTCGCCGACATCGACTATCTCGAAGACGTCCTGCAACGCACGCCGATGGGGCGCATCGGCGAGCCCGAAGAAGTGGCGTCCGCGGTGGCGTTCCTGTGCCTGCCGGCGGCAAGTTATGTCACCGGCGAGTGCATTGCGGTGGATGGCGGGTTTTTGCGCTACGGGTTTTGAGCCGGGCAGCCCTCCTGCGTGTGAGCGCGCGCCCGCATCAGGGCGCTGGAACCTCGCGACACTGACAGCCGAAAACGGCGAGTCTCCGCTTTCGATCCGCGCTAGCATCTGCGCATGCAGGACACCGACTACATCCCGAAACTCGATCACCGCGCCTGCGACCGCGCGCGTCGGACGCGCGATCCGCGCTTTGACGGTTTGTTTTTCATCGCGGTCACTTCCACCGGCATCTATTGCCGGCCGGTGTGTCCGGCGCCGTCGCCAAAGCGACACAACATTCGCTATTACGACAGCGCCGCTGCTGCGGCCGCTGCGGGATTCCGACCGTGTCTGCGCTGTCGTCCGGAAGCGGCGCCGGGTTCGCCGCTGCATCGCGCGAAGAGCGATCTGGTTGCTGGTGCGTTGCGTCTCATTGAACAAGGAGCGCTGGACGACGGTTCGCTACCGCAGCTTGCGCAACGCGTCGGTGTCGGCGAACGTCACCTGCGGCGCGTGTTCGCGGATGAGCTCGGTGCAAGTCCGCTCGATGTCGCATCGACGCGGCGTCTGCTCTTTGCCAAGCAGCTGCTCGGCGAAACCACATTGCCGATGACCGCAATCGCGCAGGCAGCCGGCTACGCAAGCCTGCGTCGCTTCAACGCCGCGTTCAGGGAATCGTATGGCAAGCCGCCGCGCGAGATCCGTAGAGGCCGCGCATCGACTGCGAATGGCGCATTCACGGACGAACTCGTATTGCGCCTGCCCTACCGCGCGCCCTACGACTTCGCGCATCTGCTCGAGTTTTATTCGCGCCGCACGATTCCCGGCGTCGAGATTGTCGACGCGGACGGCTACCGGCGCAGCGTGGTCATCGACGGCGTGCCTGGCTGGTTCGCGGTTGCGCCCATGGCGGGCGATTGCGCACTCGCCTTGCGCGTGCATCATCCGAAGATCAGTGCGCTTGGCTTGATCGCCGCGCGCGCGAAGCGCATGTTTGATGTCGACGCCGACCCGCGCGCGCTGGGCGTCGCGTTCCGCCGCAGTGCAATAATGAAACCGTTGATACGCCGTTGGCCTGGTCAGCGCCTGCCTGGCGCCTGGGATGGCTTCGAACTTGCGGTACGCGCCGTGCTCGGCCAGCAGGTCAGCGTCGCAGCCGCACGTACGCTGGCGGCGCGTGTGGCAGCGACGTACGGCACACCGTTTGCCGAGGGTGCAGCCGTTGGTTTGACAGCGCTGTTTCCAGCACCGCAAGGGTTGGTCGACGCCTCGCTCGAAACGCTGGGCATCACGCGAGCGCGCGCGGGGTCGATTCGCGGACTGGCGCAAGCGGTACTCGATGGCCGCGTCGCGTTTCGCGCTGAGCAATCACTCGCCGCGTTCGAGAGCGATCTCGTTGCATTGCCCGGCATTGGTGCGTGGACCGCGCACTACATTGCAATGCGCGCGCTCGCGCAGCCGGACGCGTTTCCGGCCGCGGACCTGATTCTGCGTCGCTCGGCGGGGCAGGGTCGTACGTTGAGCACGCGCGAGCTTGAAATCCTGAGTGAAGACTGGCGGCCGTGGCGTGCATACGCAGTAATGCTTCTTTGGAGGAGTTCATGAGAATCGACAAGAATCCGATGCCATTGGGCGTCGTGGTGGCGGGCGATGTGCGTGCCGCACCGATGGACTACGACTACCTCGATACGCCGATCGGTTCGCTGCTGCTGGTCGCCGACGAACAGGGTCTGTGCCGTATCGATTTTCCGCGGGCGCAGCAAGGCGATCGCATCCAGTCGAACTGGCGTCGCGATCGTCGCTACCTCGGCGCTGCGGTCGCCCAGCTCCAAGCGTATTTCGAAGGTCGCCTGCACGCGTTCGATCTCGTGCTTGCTGCACGCGGGACCCAGTTCCGCAAAGTGGTGTGGAACGAACTTGCGCGCATCCCGTACGCGCAAACGATCAGCTACGGCGAACTTGCACGGCGCATTGGCGCGCCCGCAGCGAGTCGCGCAGTGGGTGCGGCGAACGGAGCAAATCCGCTGCCGATCGTGGTGCCGTGCCATCGCGTGATCGGCGCGAACGGAACCTTGACCGGCTTCGGCGGCGGTTTGCCGATCAAGCAATGGTTGCTTGACCACGAGCGGCGCCACACACCGCACGCGACCTTTGCGCTCGGCTAGTTTGAGCGTCACGCCAGGGTCGGATCATTCACCTGACGTTTATCCACAGCCCCTGTGGACAATCGGTGGGATAAGTCTGTGGAGCATTGCGCGTCAGCGGCTTGGAACCTCGCTGTCGGGCGCATTGCGCGATTGTTCGCCAACGCATGCACGCCGCAACATGGGCAATGGTTCAACAGCCGCGCAGGCGTTCGTGCAGATCCTGCGCCTGCGTTTTCAGCGCTGGCGCGGTGTCGCTGAAAGCGCGCCGCAGCCTGGATTCAATCGTGGCCAGTTCGCCGCGCAAATACGCGCACGCTTCGGCGGGCCGCGCGTGGTGGCATTCGTCGTCGATCCACACATAGCTGCCGGCAAGTGGCGCCTGCGCAAATGGAATCTGCGGTATCGCACGCAAGCCTGGCGCGGAAACACCGATCCCGTTGCGGCCGCCATAGGCCTCGGCCAGGCTGCGTTCGGGCACGCCGAGCATGCCAAGCGGAACCGCGTTGCGTCCGCCGATGCCATCGTCGCTGAGATAGCGGCTGCCGTCAAAGCGCGCGCACAGAAAAAACGACGGCGGCGCGATGTGCGCAACAGGTGCGGCAGCAGAGGGAACGTCGTCGCGCTTGGGCGCATCCTCGGGCGGCACCGGCGACGCATCGGAGGGCGGCGTCGCCACTGCATCGTGCAGGGGAACGACGACCTGCTTTTCTCCGCCGCGGCAGGGACGATCCTGATACGCGGGCGCGCCGCCCGTGCCGGTGCATCGATAGACGCTGGAAGCGCCTGCGCAAACCCCTACGCAGAGCAATGCCACACAACCCCTGAGTAAAATCCCAGCACGCATCAAGCCATCTTATCGCTGTGGGGCGCAATTGGGCGGTAGCGCTAAGGGCTTCCAGCGCGGCTTCGCGAGGGCGCTCGCAACATGGCGCGCATCTTGCTAGATGTGTATCAAAACTTCACCCTGGAATTGCGTGGAATCCCGGCACTGGAGGAGACTGGTTCGCCTGTGCGCTCTCTCGCTCTTGCTCGGGTGCGCGTTTGTGCGGGCCGAGGGCGTGCCGATTGCTGTCGATCGGCTTGAGCGCGACCCCGCGCAAACGGACGCCGCTGCGGTTATTGCCGGCGCCTACGCTGCCCAATTTCATTCCGAGGCATACGCCGCGCTGACGCCAATGCGCGATCGCGCGGTGTGGTATCGCGTGCATCTGGCGAGCGACTGGCGCACCGAACGCCCGCCGGTACTCAGTATTTTCGATCCGCAGGGCCTTGACATCACCGCTTACGCACCGCCCACGTATGCGGGAGTGGTACACAGCATCTACTCCGCCAAGGCCAATGCCGGCTTCACCCGTCACGCGCTGGTGGTGATCTTGCCGGCCGCGTTGAGCGCGACGACACCGATCTATCTGCGTGTGGCGCCGGAGCGTGCGATACCGCGGCGCATCTGCATTCATGACATCACGCAGGCGCGCGTAAGCGATCTCGCGCGCGGCCGCCTCGATGTCCTGTTCCCCGCGATCCAGCTTGCCACGTTGCTGGTCATGTTGAGCTTTTTCGTGGTCCTGCGCGAGCGCATGTACGCCTACTTTGTCGGCCTCGTCGGGTTCACCGTGGTTTACGAGTTGTACGCATTCGGCATCGGCTATGAACTGTTTCCGCTGGACCTGTTCGCGTCGCTCGGTGCGCGACCGATGTGGGTCGCGGCGGCCGCCGGTGGGTTTTTCCTGATCGTCTTCTCCATCCAATTCCTCGAACTTGATCGCAGCGCGCCGCGGCTGGATCGGTTGATTCGTCTATTTCGCTGGCCACTCGGCGCGCTTGCGTTGTGCGCCGCCATTCCGCCCCTGTCGAACGGCTGGTGGGTCGAGGAAGCGCTCGCCCTCACCATGCTGTTCGTCGCGCCACTGCTGATTGTCGCCGGCGTGGTTTCCTGGCAACACGGTGGACGTCGCGGTGGATTTTATCTATGCGCCTGGATCCCGGGCCTCCTTTTCCTGATCGTGCGCGCACTGCAGTTGATCGCGCGCTGGCCGCTGCCCGAGTGGCTTGAATTTGCCCTGCCAGCGGCGCTTGCGTTCGCCAGCGTCGTGCTCGCGTTCGGTCTTTCCGATTACAGCTTGTCGATGCGTCATGAACGTGATGTCGCCCATCGCCTTGCCGAACACGATGAACTGACCGGCGCGCTCAACCGGCGTGCCATCCTCGATCGATTGCGCACCGCGTTTCTCCACGCGCGTGAGTCGTTCGAGCCGCTGTCCGTGTTGTTTCTCGACCTCGATCATTTCAAGCGGCTCAACGACAGCTACGGTCATCGCGCTGGCGATCAATGTCTGCGAGCGGTCGTCGTATCAATCGCCGGCGAATTGCGTCAAGGAGAGGCGCTCGGTCGTTATGGCGGCGAGGAGTTCCTGATCGTGTTGCCGGGCGCTTCGAGCGCGGACGCGCAAGTCGTCGCCGAACGCATCCGCAACCGCGTCGAGACGATGCCCTTGCTGGTATCGGGCTTGCAGATGCAGCTAACCCTCAGTATCGGTGTCGCTGCACTCGATTTGCAGGTGCATAGCGCCGAGGACTTGATCGAATGCGCGGACGCGGCGTTGTATCGCGCCAAATCCGGCGGTCGCAATCTGGTCAGCACCCATCCGGGTAGCACGGGGCTATTTGGAACGTCCGCGCGCGAGGGGTAATCGCGCCGACACGCCTGCCTTGGAAACATGTCGATCGATTGCAGGCAGCACATTTGCACGCGATCAACCGGTTGTGGCAGGCCGGGTCTCAATGCAAATTCTTGAACGTTTGCGGATCGAACGCATCGACCGCAATCACTTCGTCGCGCGCATCCCGCGCTTCGTTGAGCAGGTCGTACTCGGCGCCGGAAATCACGCCGGCGGCGACGCCCAGATCATCAAGCATGTAGCCGGGTGCGCGATCGAGCACGCCGGCACGCACGGCGTCGCGCAATTTTGTCTCGACGGGAATGGCGCGCACCGCCTTGTCGAGTGCGGCTTCGAGCGCACCGAGGCCCGCTTCTTCTGCCGGCGGCACGAAGACATCGGCGGTCAGCGTGCGACGTGCGTCGCGGTCTTCGAGGATGTCGCGCGCAACTTCGCTGCCAAGACGGTCTGACGGTGGACGAAAGCGCGCGCCGAGCGGGAAGATCGCGAACTTCAACAATACCGCAGCCCAGCGAACCGGCAAATTGTCGAGCACGCCGAGGAGCGCTTGCTGGATATGCAGCAGACACAACTCGGCCGACCAACGGGCAAGCGCGAAGTTCGGCCGCGTCTTGGGCTCATCGTGATAACGCTTGAGTACGGCGCTGGCGAGATACAGGTAAGCCAGCGCGTCGGCGAGACGGCCGGAGATTTTCTCGCGGCGTTTCAATGAGCCGCCAAGCGTACCCATCGCGGTGTCGGAGACAATCGTGAAGGCGGCCGAGAAGCGCGACAGGTGCTGGTAATAGCGCGTCATGTCGGCCACGTGCGGCACCCCAGCCAGGCGTGAGCCGGACAACGCCAGCAGTTTGGTGCGGATCGCACGCGTTGCGAACAGATTGACGTGACCGAACAGCGCGCGATCGAATGCGGCCAGATCGTTGTTCGCGATGGCCTCGATTTCCTTGTGGACAAACGGATGACAGCGAATTGCGCCTTGTCCGTACACGATCATCGTGCGCGTCAGGATGTTCGCGCCTTCGACCGTGATGCCGATCGGCACCGCGTCCCACGCGCGCGCGAGCGCGTTACGCGGTCCGCGCATGATCGCCGAGCCTGCGCGGATATCCATCGCATCGCAGATGACCTGGCGCATCGCATCGGTCAGATAGGCTTTGGCGATGTTGCCGATTACCGCGGGTTTTTCGCCGGCGTCGAGCGCGCCGCAGGTCAGAGTGCGTGTTGCGGTCATCAGATACGTGAGGCCGGCAATGCGCGCAAGCGGTTCCTCAATGCCTTCGAAGCGGCCAATGGGCGTGTCGAATTGTTCACGCACGGTGGCGTAGGCGCCGCAAATGCGCGTCGCCAGTTGCGCCGCGCCAATCGACAGGGCAGGCAGCGAAATCGAACGACCCGCCGCAAGCGATTCCATCAACATGCGCCAGCCCTGGCCGATCTGTGCACGACCGCCGATGATCG
>JBDUED010000066.1:0-11309 GCA_040002595.1 Dokdonella sp.
AGTGGAAATCGCTGTCCTGACGATACGGATAGTGCGCGTCATTGTTGCGCACGCGCTCCGGCGCTGCGGCAACGATCACGATCGCATCACTGCCGGCCATGCGCATGAGCTGCTTGCGCCGGCGCATGAATTCCTTTGGTTCGATCATCGTCGGCGGCGTAGAGTTGAGGGTGAGTGGCAAGACGTGTGGCTAGTATCGGGCAATTGCCGGCTCAATCGCACTCCTCGACACTCCAGCATTGGCGGCGCCATGAATTCGTGTTGGAATCCCGCGTTCAATGCAGTGATCGCTTCGACGCTTCGGCATTGACTTGCGCGTGCAGCAATACCGCGCCATCGATGGCGAATTGAAGCACTTCGGCCAGTGCCGCTTCGTCTTCTGTATCGTCGGCGTGATCGATGCGTGCGGCGGCAACGCGGGCAAAATCGCCCAGCACGTCGCACGCTTGCGCCGACAGCGTCGCACGCTGGCTGGCACCGCCCAGTCCGAATCCTCCAAGGAAGCCGCGACACCATTCGACCAGTGCGTCGGCGCGTTGCGCCACGGGCAAGGTGCGCGACGGCAGCAGCGGTTGCACGTCGATGTCGCCCTCGTCCAATTGCGCACAGCATGCTCGATACAAGCGCTGCAGGATGGGCGCTTGCGCAATGCCCGGATCATCGCTGTCCAGCTGCAGCACGTCCAGCCAGCTTTGCGCATCGGTGCGGCCGCCGGCGCACAGATAGCCGGTCAGGGAGCCGTGCACGTCACTGGCGCTGACGCCGACGCGATGTGTCATCAGCGCAGCGGCCACTTCGGCATGGGTCGGACTTTCGGGCATTGACCGGGTTTGCTGACAGGTGCGCCCAAGTTTAGCGCGGCGCCATAAAGTTTGGCGCGTAGCCTTGTGTTTGCCTACACTCGCAGCTCCTCGATAGCCTGCCGTGCTCATGAAGCGATTCGCGTCGCCTGCCGCTCGCTCGCCCGCGCGTTCGTATTGGCGTCGCCTGGTGCTGATTGCCTGCCTGGCGTTGCCTGCGGTCGCGCAGGCTGAGGCGGTGCGGCGCGATTTCTTTTTCCAGACGATCGACACCGAACAGGGCCTTGCGCAGAATTCGGTGAGCGCGTTCCTGCAGGATCGCACCGGTTTCATCTGGCTCGGCACGAGCAGCGGTCTGCAACGCTACGATGGCTACGGGTTCATCACCTACGAATATACCGGCGACGGCGCAAACAGTCCGCCGGCGGGTCCGGTGTCGGCACTGGCCGAGGATAAAGACGGCGACTTGTGGATCGGCACCAACGGGGCCGGCCTGATCCGGCGCGCCGCAGCCGACGGCAGCTTCACGCGCATGACCGCCGACGATGCGAGCACCACGCCCGGCATGTTGAATGTTCACGCCCTGCTGCCCGCTTCGCGCGGCGTGTGGGTGGCCAGCGATGCCGGGGTCGCGTTGGTCGATGCGCGCAACGGTCATCTCTTGCGCCTGCTGCCGATTGTGCCGAAATCGCCGGACGATCATCGTCCACCGCAGGTGTTCCAGATGACCTTCGGCAGCAACGGTACGTTGTGGATTGCCAGCGAAGCCGGCCTGTTGCGTCTGTTACCTGATGCCGTTGCGCTCGAGCGCGTGGCCTCCAATCTCGTCAAAGACGCGCGCGGTGTGCTCATCGATCACGCGGGTCGCCTTGCGGTGGCGACGATGAACGGCGTCTATCGCATTGCGCCCGACGCGTCGGCACAGCGCATCTGGCCCGTTGTCGGCGAGCATGGCGCGACGGCGCTTATCGAAGACGCGCGTTCGCGTTTGTGGCTGGCGACCCCTCGTGAAGGCCTTGCCATTTTTGATTCCGCCAGCGGCGATACGCGCTGGCTCACTCCGTCGCCTGGCTTGGCGGGTACGTTGCCCGATGCGGCTGTGGCCTGTCTCGGAATCGACCGCTCGGGTCTGCTCTGGATCGGTACGCGCGAACGCGGCGTGGCCAAGGTCGATCCGAACGGAACGCTGTTTCGCTACCTCGTCGATCGTGATCCAGCACACGACAGGACCGCGGCCAACTATGTTCGTGCCGTGTTCGAAGACACCAGCGGCGGCTTGTGGCTTGGCACCGAGGGTGACGGTCTCAAGCGCTACGACGCGACGCAAAACCGCTTCGACTACTACAACGATGTGATTTTGCGCGCGCTGAAGACGGACGCGCGATCGACGCGGTTGACCGTGTTTGCGATCGCCGACGCCGGCCGTGGAAATCTGTGGGTGGCGACCAACTACGGCGCGGGCGAACTCGATCCGCAGCAGCGCACGTTCGTGCTGCTGCCCGAGGATGCCAGTGGCGTGCACGGCCTGCCGGATCCGGATGTGCGCGCGTTGCTGGTTGCGCGAGACGGTGCGTTATGGCTCGGCACGCGCGGCGGTTTGGTGCGCCACGATCCGCGCACCGACACCTGGCGCCTCTACCAGCAGGCGGGTTCGGGAACGGATGGGCTCAGCGACAACCGCGTGATGGCGCTGCACGAAGACCGCGACGGACGCATCTGGGCCGGCGCGATCAGCGGTCTCAACGTGATCGATCCGGCCAGCGGCAGCGTACGCGTGCTGCGCAACAATCCGACCGACCCGCACTCCCTGTCGGACAATCTTGTGCGCGCGATTCACGAAACGTCCGACGGCGTGCTCTGGGTCGGCACCCAAACCGGCCTCAACCGACTCGACACATTGGACGCCCAGCATGCGCGTTTTACGCGCTGGTTACCGCGCGGCGGTCTTCCGAGTGGAACCGTCTACGCAATCGCGAACGACCAGATGGGCCGATTGTGGCTGAGCACGAATCGCGGCATTGCCACGTTTGACCGCAGTACGGAAATCTTCCGAAGCTTCACCCGGGAGGACGGCCTGCAGGGCATGGAATTCAATGGCGGCGCGAGCGCGCAATTGCGCGATGGCACGCTCGCATTCGGCGGCGTCAACGGCCTCAACCTGTTTTCGCCGCAAGCGATCGTTGGCAGTCGTTATGCCGCACCCATCGTGCTCACCGACGTGCACGTCGGAACCCGCGCCATGCCGATCGCGATGGACGGCAGCCCATTGAACATGGCCGCCGCCGAGCGAATCGTCCGCTTTGAATTCGCCGCCCTCGATTTTGCGGCGCCCGAACGCAACCGCTTCGCCTACCAGCTTGAAGGGTTCGACGATCACTGGATCGACGCCGGCACGCGGCACGAGGCGACCTATACCAATCTCGCGCCCGGCCACTACCGCTTCATGGTTCGTGCAGCCAACCATGACGGTCACTGGAACGAACAAGCCGCCTCGCTTGCGCTGGAGGTAATGCCACCGTGGTGGGACAGCCTCATAGCCCGCGCGCTGTATGTGCTCTTCGGCGCGTTCGCGATCGCCATGCTCTGGCACGCACAGCGGCGAAAGCGCAAAGAGGAGGCAAGTATCCACCACGATTTGCGCGAACGTGAGGATCGCCTGTTTGTGGCCTTATGGGGATCGGGCGATGATTTCTGGGATTGGCACGTGGTCAAGGGGCAATTCGTCGTCACCGGATCAAGCGATCTGTTCAAGGGGGATTCGCGCCAATCGATCTGCCTGCCCTACGATTGGTTACGACAACATCTGCATCCAGACGATCTTCCGTTGGTGGAAACCCGCCTCGAACAACACATCAACCAGGTGACCGAGTCATTCGAATCGGAACATCGCCTGCGCAATCATCGAGGCGAATGGATTTGGTCGCACGCGCGCGGCAAGATTGTCGAACGCGATGAGGACGGCCAGCCGCTGCGCATGGCCGGCACGGCGCGCGACGTGACCCAACAGCGCGCCGCCGAACACGATCGACGCATCGCGCACGAAGTCATCCGCAGCATGGCCGAAGCGGTCGCGGTGACCGATCTGGAGTTCAATTTCCTCAGCGTCAATCCGGCCTTCACGCGCATCACGGGCTGGCGCCAGCAGGAAGTCGCCGGCCAATCGGCCGCCGTGCTCAATTGCGCCCAGCACGCGCCCGAACATTATCTGACGATGCGGGAAAAACTCTCCCGCAGTGGCCACTGGCGCGGCGAGCTGTGGCAAAAACGCAAGGATGGCGGTGAATTCCTCAGCTGGATCGAAATATCCGAAGTGCGCGATGCCAGTGGTGTGCGCACGCATTTCGTCGGCGTCCTGTCGGACATAACCGACCGCAAACGCACTGAACAGGAATTGCGTTATCTGGCCAATTTCGATGCGCTCACGGGTTTACCCAACCGCACCTTGCTCAGCGAACGCATAGGCCTCGCAATCATTCGCGCACGGCGCAGTTCGCACAAGGTCGCGCTGCTGTTCCTCGATCTCGATCGCTTCAAGCACATCAACGATTCGCTAGGCCACACAGCCGGCGACCGGGTGCTCAAGGCCGTCGGCGGTCGACTGCGTCACATCGTGCGCGAAGGCGATTCGGTGGCGCGCCTTGGCGGCGACGAATTCACCATCGTACTCGAGGATATCGACAGCACCGCCGAAGCCGAACGTGTCGCCGAGAAGGTTATCGCCTCGTTCCAGGAACCGCTCGAACTGGACACCGGACAGGAAGTCACCATTTCTCCCTCGATCGGGATCAGCCTGTATCCCGATCATGGCCAGAATCCGAGCGACCTGCTCAAATTCGCCGATACCGCGATGTACCAGGCCAAAGACGCTGGGCGCAAGACCTGGATGGTCTACACCGAAGCGATGGACGCTGCCGCCCGTTTGCGCGCGACCACGGTGGCCGCCTTGCGCAAGGCGCTCGAACGCAACGAACTTTCACTGGTGTATCAACCCAAGATGTCGTTGCTGGACGAGCGCATCACGGGTGTCGAAGCACTGCTGCGCTGGCGCAGCCAGGATCTGGGCAATGTGTCGCCGGGCGTCTTTATCCCAATCGCCGAGGAATCGGGATTGATCATCGAAATCGGCGACTGGGTGGTCGCGCAAGCATGTGCGCGACTGGCAGAGTGGCGCGACGCCGGCATGACAGACATCACGATGTCGGTCAATGTCTCGGTCGCGCAGTTGCTGCGCGGCGACCTGATCCGACGCCTGTGCGATGTGCTCGCCGAGCACGATATCGCGCCGCACCTGCTTGAGCTGGAATTGACCGAAAGCATGGTGATGGCGAATGCGGAACAATCGATCACGATGTTGCGACGGCTCAAAGCCATCGGCGTCACCCTCACGATTGACGACTTCGGCACCGGCTATTCGTCCCTCAGCTACCTGAAACGGCTGCCAATCGACGCGCTCAAGATCGACAAGGAATTCGTCGGCGATATCACCACCGATCCCGACGACGACGCGATCACCGCGACCGTGATCACGATGGCCCATTCGATGGGACTCAACGTCATTGCCGAAGGCGTCGAGCGTGCCGAACAGGTTGAATATCTGCGTGAGCAGAGGTGCGACGAGATCCAGGGCCACTGGCTTTCGTTTCCGCTAACCCCCGACGAATGCCTGGCGTTCCTGCACCAACGCGCGCAAAAGCGTCTGCTCGAGCCCGGCACGTCGGAGTAACGCATTGCTGGCTTTGCAATCCGGCGTCTGCGCCCTACTTCCCGTTGCCGATTCCCGCTATATTCGCGCCATGTCCGTCCATGAACAACATTTGCTGGCAATCAGCGCCCGCCTCGACCGGTTGCTCGACCTGTGCCGCAACCTGCAGGAAGAAAACCGCAGCTTGCGCCACAGCCAGGAACAACTTGCCGGCGAACGCGCGCAATTGCTGGCGCGCAACGAGCAGGCGCGGTCGCGCGTGGAGGCGATGATCATGCGGCTCAAATCGCTGGAGCAAAACCACACATGAGCGCGAGTGAACCGGTAGCAGTCAACATTCTCGATCGTGAGGTTCTGATCGCCTGCACACCCGAGGAGCGCGCGAGCCTGCTTGATGCGGCGCGCTATCTGGACGCCAAAATGCGCGAAATGCGCAGCAACGCCCGTTCAGCCCCGCTGGATCGCATCGCTATCCTGGCTGCACTCAACATCAGCCACGAGCTGCTCGGCGAGCGGCAACGCGAATCGAGCATTTCGGCGAACTTGGCAGAGAAACTGCAAGCGCTCAACACAAAGCTTGAACGCGCCGTCGCTGCGTCCATACAATAGAGCCAGGTGTCCTCTGCGGTGCCCGGCAGCGCACTCTTACATATTGCCTTGTTCCTATTGACGACCCGGGATTGCGAAGCGAAAACCTGTGTGCATGTCCGCCTCGTGCGGAAAGCCTGACGGTTCCGCCAGCCCTCCCACCTGATCCCTTCTGGATCAAGGTCGTTCGATGCGCACCGACATGGCGGAGGACGCCACTTTTTTTTCGCTGCGGCATCCGGTCGCTTGCAGGATGCCGCCAGCATGCCGATGAAACCCGAGCTTGACGAACGCTTGCTCCTGCGCGCCGATTTGCGCGCGCGTCGTGCCGCGTTGTCCGCCACCGATCGCATCGGGGCCGCGGCAGGCTTGGTCGACTCACTCGAACAGGTACCCCGATTCCTGACCGACCAACGCATCGGCGGCTACTGGGCAATCGATGGCGAGTTGCCGCTGGCCGCGCTGGCGCAGGGTTTGCGCGCGCGCGAGCAGGTCTATCACTTGCCGATGCTGGGCGCGGGAAAGCAATTGATATTTGCGCCGTGGCAGCCCGGCATGCCACTCGCAACCAATCGTTATGGCATTCCCGAACCGGTGTGCGCCCTATCCAAACGTGTTGCGCCCGACCAGCTCGATGTCGTGTTGTTGCCCCTGCTCGGCTTTGATCGCGCCGGTCAACGCCTGGGTTTTGGCGGCGGCTGGTACGATCGCAGTTTTGCTTTCCTGCGTGAGCGCGCCAGCGTGGCGCGGCCGGTGCTGATTGGCATCGGCTACGCGTTGCAGGAAGTCGCGTCGATCAAGGCAATGGCATGGGACGTACGCCTTGATTACGTTGCGACCGAGCGCGAACTGATCGATTGCATGGCCGGGACGGGAGCGTGATCCGCACATGGAAGGGTGTGCGCGCGCTACATGCTGTTCCGGCGTCGAGTATGGTCCTACTTCCAACGTCGCACATGCAGTCATCTCCCTAGCCTCGACGCCGCCATGCATTACTGGTTGATGAAATCCGAGCCTGACGCATTCTCGATCGACGATCTGGCGCGCGTGAAAACCGAACCCTGGAGCGGCGTGCGCAATTATCAGGCGCGCAATTTCATGCGTGATCGCATGCAGCTTGGGGATGGCGTGCTGCTCTATCACTCCAGCTGCGCGGAACCTGGCGTGGTCGGTGTCGGCGAAGTCGCAAGCACTGCGTACCCGGACCCGACCCAGTTCGATCGCAAAAGCCACTATTTCGATCCCAGGAGTTCGCGCGAAGAGCCGCGCTGGATGCTCGTCGACATCGCCTTCAAGCGAAAACTCGCGCGCACCGTCACCCTTGCCGAACTCAAGCAGCAACCGCGGCTGGATGGTTGCATGTTGTTGCAGCGGGGTAGCCGCCTGTCGATCCTGCCGCTGACCAAGGCGCAATGGACGGTGATCCTTTCCCTTGAGCACGAACTGCAGGACGACTCGTCAGCCGCAAAAATTATTATCCGCGCCACCCGGAGAAAAAAATGACGAAGGACGAGGAGAAACGCGCCGCCGGCAATGCCGCCTTGCGCTATGTCGAAGACGGCATGATCGTCGGCGTGGGCACCGGCTCGACTGTCGCGCATTTCATCGATGCGCTGGCGACGCGCAGGCACCTCATCGCGGGCGCGGTGTCAAGTTCCGAGCAATCGTCTGCGCAGTTGAAGCGCCACGGCATCGCGGTACTTGATCTCAACGCCGTCGGCGAACTGCATCTGTATGTCGACGGCGCCGACGAATTCGATCCGCACAAGTGCTTGATCAAGGGCGGCGGCGCCGCGTTGACGCGCGAGAAAATTGTCGCGGCGGCCTCGAAAAAATTCGTCTGCATCGTCGACAGCAGCAAGCGCGTCGAGGTGCTGGGGCGCTTCCCGCTACCCGTTGAGGTGATCCCGATGGCGCGCTGTTACGTGGCGCGCGAACTGATCAAATGCGGTGGTCAGCCAATCTGGCGGGACGGCATCGTCACCGACAATGGCAACGCGATTCTCGATGTGCACGGCTTGCATATCAACGCGCCGCTGGAACTCGAATGCGAACTCAACCAGATTGCCGGTGTCGTCAGCGTGGGCCTGTTTGCACGGCGCCCGGCCGACATCGTGTTGATTGGCGCCGAGGAAATGGCCTGAACCGCAGCGCCGGCACTCCGTCTGCTGACGTCGCCCGTTGTTCGCGCGCAACTGGCTGCACGGCTTGATCCAACGGACTCGCTGGCAATCACGGCAGCGGTAGTGACGACAACCACGGCGCAACTCACAACACCAACGCTGCGCATGGATTGACGGCCGTGCAAACGCGTGCTCCCATGGCTCGACAGCGCCGCAACGCGCGACTTTCTGGAGCACGGCGCAGCATGAACAGCCCGATTGATTTCACCCATTTTCGGCGGCCGCCACTCACCGCCGCGTTGATCGCGGTGCTGTTCGCCTGCGCGTCGCAGGCGCACGCCGCGACCACGGCCGATGCTGTGCGGCAGCCGTTTCGTGCCGATCCGGCCCGTCGCATCTTCGCGCAACTTCCTCCATCCCGTGCAGCGACGACCAGCGCCGCGGCCACCACGATCGCCGTCACCAATTGCGACGATGACGTCCCCGGCAGTCTGCGCGCCGCCGTCGCGGCGGCGGGCAGTGGCGACACCATCGATCTAACCGGCCTCACCTGCGCAACGATCACCCTGCAGACCGGCGCGATCCCGATCAAGCTCGACGATCTGACCCTCGAGGGCCCTGGCGCAGATGCCCTCGCAATCGACGGCAACGCGCTTGACCGGGTATTTTTCCACGCGCGCGGCGGCACCTTGACCCTGCATGCCTTGACCGTGCGCAACGGGCGTAACCGCGAAAGTGGTTTCGACGTCGCCGGTGGCGGCTGCATCGCATCGGCCGGCTACCTGGTACTTGATGCTGCCCGCGTTCGCGACTGCTACGCTGGTGGCGAAGGTGCATACGGCGGTGGCATCTACGCCTATTCGCTGACCATGATCGGCAGCACCTTGTCCGGCAATACCGGCAAGGGCGTGCATGTGGACGCCGGCACCGCTGCGTTCGGCGGCGGCGCGTTCGTCTACGCGATGGATCTGCGTGACAGCACCGTGTCCGGCAACCTGGCCGTGCACGAAGTGGCCGCCGGTCGTACCAGCTACGACATCGGCGCCGGCATCATCACGGTGCGCGGCGGCACGATCGCCAATTCGATCATCGATTCCAATATCAGCCAAGGGCGCGGAGGCGGCATCGCCGCATTCAACAGCGTGGCCATTTCCAACAGCACGGTCTCCGGCAACATCGCGCAAACCGAAATTGGCGGCGGTTTGTTATTGCGCTGGCCAGCGACAGCATTGATCGCCAACAGCACGTTCACGGCCAATCATGCCGCCACCGACGGCGGCGGCATCTGGCTTGGCGTACCCGCCGCAGAACTGGAAAGCAGCCTTGTCTTCGGCAACACCGCCGGCAGCGGCTTCGCCAATCTGCACAGTCCGGTCGCGACCACGATTAGCGGCGCGAACAACCTGATCGGTAGCAGCGGTCCGGATATCACCCTCCCACCCGACACACTCAATGCCGATCCGCTGCTTGGGCCGCTCGCCAATAATGGCGGTCCCACGCGCACGCACGCCCTTCTGCGCGGCAGCCCGGCCGTCGATACCGGTAACAACCTCGACGACCTCGCGTTCGACCAGCGCGGCACGGGCTTCCCGCGCGTGAACGGCGTCGCTGCAGACATTGGCGCGTTCGAGCAGCAAGCGCTGCCCGCGCCCGTTCTGCAGTTGCCGGTGCCCGCGCTGTCGGTGTGGATGCTGGCTGCATTGTTTGGATTGATCGCAGCCTGCGCGCACTCGCGTTTGCCGACAGGTGCACGTCGTGCAATCAAGCCGGTGGCCGATCAACGCTGAGCGCCCGCTCGCAGCAGCGCGCGTCCCTGCGCGCTGCCACAAACGGAAACAAACAGCCCCTCTCGGTCTACGGTGTGACGCGCTTGCCGGTGACGGCTCCTGTCAGATGCGCGACGCGTGTCGACAAGTTCGTCAGGTCCGGCAGATTGCCCGGGGCAGGTGGTGGGGAAATGTATTGATCGATCGAGAATGTCCCCGAGAAACTGTTACCTGTCTTGTCAACGGTCACCTGTTCACGGATGTTTGCCGGCCCAACGAAGTTGCTATTGGGATCCCAGGATATCGCCCAGTGATTTAGCGTGTAGGCGGAATTTCCCTTCTGCGTCCACACGCCCTGGCAGAACGCCGAAGTCGCGGGCGCGCGCCCCCCGGAGTTCATAAGCTCGGTGCCATCCGCGTGCCAGGTCTGAAACCCGGTGTCGACCTGGGTACCTGCGGGAATCGGAGGAACGTTCCCCGGATTGTTGTCCATCGTGAACGTGAACAGCCACATGCCCACGATCGCGCCGCGGCCTCGCGACCAATCGTCGCCATTGGCATTTTCCTGCGCGGCCACATTGGCCAAGTTCGCATCCGTGATTTGCATGGACGCTTGAGGAAGCGACGTCCCTGTCAGCGCGAAGGCTTGCAATCCCATGGCTTGCGCCGCCGCCTGACTGAAATCAGGAACTCCGCAAGCACTGGCGCTTGTTGCAAAGACTGAACCAACCACACCGAGCGCGACCGACACGGCCGCAACCAACAATCGAGTATTCATCGATCCTCTCCTATTCAATGGATGGGATAGGTCGATAAACCGGTTATCCGGCCACGCCTTTCTCGAAAAAGTGGTCGCAGCAGGAACCACGCAACCTTTTCGACTTCATCCAAAAAGGCTGGCCGGTTCGTCAACACCTACCGTTCAGACGGAAGCTCTTTCAAACATCCCGTCACGACCGAATTGGGAATCGGGTGCGAGGGATTACAGGGAGGACGAGGAGTGGCGCTGGCCATGGCTACCCAAGGGATGTGGGAAGTGTTCGCGGGGGCCGGGAGAGCGCGCGGACCCAGCGCACCGCCCATCCATGGCGACGCCGGCAATTGCTCCTGCATTGCGACCCACACGGAAGTGGGAAGTGTTCGCGGGCGCCGGGAGCGCGCGCGGACCCAGCGTACCGCCCATCCATGGCGACGCCGGCAATTGCTCCTGCATTGCCAGCGTACCGCCCATCCATGGGCATAAAACAAAAACCCCGCATGAGCGGGGCTTTCGAGTGTGGCTGGGGGACTAGGGCTCGAACCTAGATTAACGGTGTCAGAGACCGTTGTC
>JBDUED010000067.1:0-11211 GCA_040002595.1 Dokdonella sp.
CCGGTTGTGCGTCCGGTGTTCGACGTCGTCGATGGGTTTGCGCCCAGTACGCGCGTACAGCGAGGAAGAGGCCTAGCTTACTCAAATTCGCGGCGGTTGCCGCTCGGCGCCCTCGTGGGGCGCCGCTACCGTGTCGTGGAAGATCCGAATGTCCAAATCAGACGTCACCATGACCATCCGCGACTGGCCCGACAACGAACGACCCCGCGAAAAGCTGCTCGCGCAGGGCGCTGCAACGCTTTCCGACGCGGAACTGCTGGCGGTGTTTCTCGGCTCCGGCCGGCGCGGGCAAAGCGCAGTCGATCTTGGCCGCGCGCTGATTGCCAGCGCAGGCGGCCTGAAATCGTTGCTCGACAAGAGCCGCGACGACAAACCGGGCCTCGGCACCGTCGCCTGGTGCCGTCTGCTCGGTGCGCTGGAACTGGGCCGACGCTATCTCGACGCGGAATTGCGCAGTGGCGAAACCTTGACCGATCCATCGCTGAGCGCGCGCTATCTGAAAGCCCGCCTGAGCGGTTATCCGTACGAAGTCTTCGCTTGCCTGTTCCTCGACAACCGCCATCGCGTGATCGCGTTCGAGGAATTGTTCCGCGGCTCGATCGACGGTGCCTCGGTGCATCCGCGTGAAGTGGTTCGGCGTTGTCTGGCCAACAACGCGGCCGCGGTGATCTTTGCGCACAACCATCCTTCGGGTGTCGCCGAGCCGAGCGCGGCCGATCGGGCCATCACCCTGCGGCTGCGCGAAGCGCTCGAACTCATCGATGTTCGCCTGCTTGACCATTTCGTCATCGGCGAGGGCGCGCCGACGTCGCTGGCCCAGCGCGGCTGGATCTGAAGCGGCTGTCCGCGGCTCTGCCGCACGCTCGCCGCGGCGTTCGTGTCTATACTCGCCACGGGGTCGGGGACGACGAAACGTGATACTCGGGTTCACCCACGAATTTCCAGCCGACGACGCCGAGCGCGCGTTGCCTGACGCTGTCTCTGCGCGCGCATTGCTGGGCGAACGCGCCGCACCGCTGGAAGCCTTGCTGACACGACGCGCTGAGGGATGGGGGCCGCTGATCCACAGCGCCGCTGACGCGGCGTTGCTGGCCCGCATAGCCGACGCGGTGCGCCTCGCACATGCACGTCTCGCATTGCGTCACGGACAACTGGGCAACGACTTCCACGCCTACCACAATGAAGGACACATCCTCGAAATCTGCGGCGGACGCATCGATCGTCTGCAGGTCGCACTCGGCTTGTCGGCGTTCCGACTGCGCGAATGGTGTGCGCTCATGCTGTTTGGCGCAGGCCACGATTTGCGCCAGCGCGAGGCGCGCCATGCGTTATGCGGCGTCGGCGCCAATGAACGCGCCAGCATCGAGGAAACCCAGCGCATTCTCGATGTCTGTGGTTTCTCCCGCGAAGGCGATGCCGATTTCTACGCAGCGACGGAGCTTATGATTGCCGGCAGCACGTTCGACGCGCGCCCGCCGCCGGACGGCCATCTCTACAACGCGGCCGATATGGTGCAAAGCGGCGGCGCGCTCGCCGATAGGCTTGAATCCATCCTTGACGCACAGCGGCCGCACTGGCGCGAGGATCCGCTGATCGTGCAGGCGCAGCGGCTGGCGCTGGTCGCGGCGGATCTGGATACCGCCAATGTCGCCGAGTCGTTCCGCCAATTCGCCACGACTGCCGAGAACCTGTGCCGCGAATGCGAAATGCTCAGCGGCCGCTCGCTTAATGCCGGCGAAAGCGCGCTGCCGGTGCTGCTTTTCCTGACCGACGGCCAGGAGCGCTTTTTTTTCGAGCTGCACCGCTTTCAGTCCGAATCCGGCCGGCGTGCGTTCGAGGCTGGCAAGCAGGCCAATGGGCCGCAGCTCAAAGCCTTGTGCTTGGGCGTGCGCGCGCGCATTGCGACGAACGGCGCGCCTGTCAACGGCGATCAGGTCATCGCAGTCTACCGGGCCGCCCTCGCAGCGATCGTCGCCTGACTCCCTTTCTTTCTTCTGCGAGAGAGCCGGCGGGAGCGATGCTCCCGGGCACGCTGCCTGAACCGCATCGCGGCTGCCGCCCCTGCCCCAAGAAATGCCAGCCTCCGATTTCTGCAACGCCACGCCGACCGTTACACTATGCGGCTATCTCGTTCGATGCGCTCGCCGTGAAAGACCCCATCCACGCCCTTGTTCTCGATGCGATTGCTGCGCTGCGCGCAGACGGCAGCTTGCCCGCGGATGGCTTACCGACCTTCGTCGTCGAACGCTCGAAAAACCGTGAACATGGCGATTTCGCGACCAATGTCGCGCTGCTGCTCGCCAAGGCTGCAGGACGCAAACCGCGCGATCTGGCGCAGGCTCTGGTAGACGCACTGCCGTCACGCACGGAGATTGCGAAGGTCGAGATTGCCGGCCCCGGCTTCATCAACTTCTTTCTCAGCCCCGCGGCGTACCAACGCGAAGTGCGTGCGGCCATCGAGGGAGGCGACGCCTATGGGCGCAGCGAGCGCGGGGCAGGCCGCACCGCGGGCGTTGAGTTCGTTTCGGCCAATCCGACCGGGCCGCTGCACGTCGGCCATGGACGCGCGGCAGCGATCGGCGATTGCATTGCGCGCGTGCTCGATGCGAATGGCTGGCGCGTGGTGCGCGAGTTCTACTACAACGATGCCGGCGCGCAGATCAACAACCTCGCTTTGTCGGTGCAAGCGCGCGCGCGCGGCGTCGAAGTGGACGCGCCGACCTGGCCTGCCGACGGTTATCGCGGCGACTACATCAAGGATGTCGCGCGCGCGTATCTCGATCGCGAATCCGTGCATGCCGAGGGCGCCGACATCGTCGGCTCGGGCGATGCCGATGATCTCGATGCGATTCGGCATTTCGCGGTCGCGTACTTGCGCCGCGAACAGGATCTGGACCTGCGCGCATTCGGCGTCGCGTTCGATACGTATTTCCTCGAATCCTCGTTGTACGCGGATGGCAAGGTCGAGGAAACCGTCAAGGAACTCATAGCGCACGGTCACGCCTACGAGCAAGGCGGCGCGCTATGGCTGCGCACGACTGACTTTGGCGACGACAAAGATCGGGTCATGCGCAAATCCGATGGCACGTACACCTACTTCCTGCCCGATGTGGCCTATCACCGCAGCAAATGGCAGCGCGGCTATGTACGCGCAATCACCGAACTGGGTTCCGATCATCACGGCTCGCTCGCGCGTGTGAAGGCTGGCCTGCAGGCGCTCGACGCCGGCATTCCGAAGGACTGGCCCGAATACGTGCTGCACCAGATGGTCACCGTCATGCGCGCTGGCGAGGAAGTTAAGCTGTCCAAGCGCGCCGGCAGCTATCTGACCTTGCGCGACCTGATCGACGAAGCCGGCCGCGATGCGACGCGTTACTTCCTGATTGCGCGCAAGTCCGATTCGCAACTGGTTTTCGACATTGATCTGGCGCGTGCACAGACCAACGACAACCCGGTTTACTACATCCAGTATGCGCATGCGCGCGTCTGCAGCGTGATGCGTCAGCTCGCCGAGCGCGGTCTCGCCTGGAACAGCGACAATGGTTTGGCCCAACTGGCGCTTCTGGACAGCGAACACGAATACGCGCTGATGGTCGAGCTATCGCGCTATGCGGAAGTCATCGAAGCGGCCGGCGAGAATCTCGAACCGCACTTGGTCGCAACGTACCTTCGCGAACTGGCCGCGGCGTTTCATGCTTGCTACAACACGCATCAATTCATCGTCGACGACGCGAATGTGCGCGACGCTCGGCTTACCCTCGCATCCGCCGTACGCCAGGTATTGGCGAACGGCCTCGACCTGCTGGGCGTATCTGCCCCGGAGAGCATGTAATGGCGGCAAAGAAGAACGGGCACCAGGCGACCCGCGGCGGCAGCCCACAGAAACCCGCTTGGTTGTGGCTGCTGATCGGCATGCTGCTCGGCATTGGCTTGATGTTGCTGGTGCTGGCCAAAGGATGGGTGCCTCTGTTGCGCAAGCCGAACCTGCCGCAGCCGAACCCGGAAGCGACCGCGCCGCACGAGAGCGAGGCGCCCGTGGCCGAAGCCAAGCCAAAGAAGAATTTCGACTTCTATCAGGTGCTGCCCGAGGCCGAGGTGGTGATTCCGGATGCGGAGTTGTCCGCCAAGGCGAAAGCGGAGCAGCAGGCGGCACACGCCAATCCCGCCACAGCGACAGGCGCGACCGCTCCAGCAACGACGTCCGCCGCCGCCAGTGGCCGCTACGTCCTGCAAGTGGGCTCCTATCCTGATCCGAAAGCTGCCGATGAAGCCAAGGCCAAACTCGCCATGACCGGTTTCATCGCGCAGGTGCAGCCGGTGACGATCAACGGCAAGACCTGGCATCGCGTGCGTCTCGGTCCGTACGCGAGTGCAAGTGAACTGGAAGCGGCCAAGCGCTCTCTCACCGACAACGGCATCAGCGCGATTGCATTGAAGGAAACGACGGCGCAGTAGCGCGAACCCTCTCCTTCGACGAAGGCGCCGACAAGCTCTTCCAAACTGGCATCCAACTGGCGTAAAGGTCAGAATCACACTCCGCAACAACAGGAAGCCGTCAAGCGTGAGAGCCTCTGTTCCACCTCCCGGAACCGAAGCGAATCGCGCAACATCCCTGTTGCGTACGCTGGTGCTGTGCGATCTCGTCGATTCGACCGCCTTGGTCGAGCAGCTTGGCGACCAGCGTGCCGCGCATTTGTTTCGCAAGCACGATCGTCTCGCACGCACGCTGATCCAGCAGTTCGGCGGCCAGGAAATCGACAAGACAGACGGTTTCCTGTTGATGTTCGATCGCCCGATCGAGGCGGTTGCTTTTGCGCTCGCGTATCAACGCGAACTGGCTGCACTGAACGCCAACGAAAAATCCAGGCTGGCGACACGCTTCGGCATCGTCGTGGGCGATGTGGTGGTGTGGGACAACGAAGCGGACGACATTCGCCGGGGCGCCAAACCGACCGAGGTCGAAGGGCTGGTCAAACCGGTCGCGGCGCGCTTGATGCAGTTGGCATTGCCGGGACAGATCCTGCTGTCCGGCACTGCCTACGAGATCGCGCACCGTGCGCAAGGTGAGCTTGGCGAAAAGCTGAGCGTCATTCGCTGGCGCACGCATGGCCGCTACCGTTTCAAGGGCGTGCCCGATCCGGTGCCGGTGTTCGAAGTCGGCGAGGAAGGCATCGCGCCGTTGAAAGCGCCGCCGTGGTCGGGCAAGGCGCACCGCGAAATGCCGGTCTGGCGCCGCCCGTTGAGTGTCGGCCTGGAATTGGCCATCGTCGCGGTGTTGATTGCGCTGCCGATCTGGTACCTGACCCGCCCGGCGCCAGCAATCGCGTTTGCCAGCCGCGACTGGGTCGTCGTCGGCAACCTGCACAATCTCACCGGCGAAAAGGTGTTCGACGATTCACTGCAAACCGCGTTTCGCATCGGCCTCGAACAATCACGCTATGTCAATGTCGTTCCGGATCTGCAAGTGCGCGCTGCGTTGAAACGCATGGAGCGCGACCCTGCAACGACCCAGGTCGACCGCGCGACCGGTTCGGAGGTTGCGTTGCGCGAAGGCGCGCGCGCTGTGATCTTGCCGACGATCGCGGAAATCGGCGGCCACGTGCGCATTACCGCCGAGGTCGTCGACCCGCACACGCAGACCTCGGTCTACAGCGACTCGGTAGATGGCATCGGTGAAGCGTCCGTGTTGCCGAGCATGGATGATCTGCTCAAGAAGATGCGCGGAAGGCTCGGCGAATCGCTGGCGAGCATTGGCGAGACGAGCGCGCCGCTGGCAGATGTCACGACCAGAAATCTGGATGCCCTGAAGGCGTATTCGCTGGGCATCCAGGCGATGGCCGACGCAAAGGCAACGGATGCAATTGCACTGTTCAATCGCGCAACCGAGCTCGATCCCGACTTCGCGTTGGCGTACCTGTATCTCACCAATATCTATTACTCGACTGGCCGCTACGCGCTTGCACATGAGTACGTACAGAAAGCCTTGCGCAACCTGAAACGACTGACCATGCGCGAGCAGATGCAGGCGCAGGGTTTTGCGGCGTTCTTCGACAAGCCCGAGGTACTGCGCGACCGCTGGTCGACCTTCATCAAGCTCTACCCGGATGTTCCCGATGCGCATCAGGGTCTCGCCCTGGGTTTGTGGTGGTTTGACAACGATTTGAAGCACGCCGCAGAACAATTCGAAGTCGTCGCACGCAGTCGGCGGCCACAGCGCGGCATGTCCTGGCTGTTTCTGGGTGACATCCAGGTAGCTTTGGGGCAAGACGCGGCCGCAGCGAAAAGTTACGTGGCAGCACGCCAGGTCGGATCGCCGCAGATGCACCTCGATCCGGTCAGTCTGTTCGTTGCGCGGGGTGACCTGGCCGGTGCTGACGTCGCGCTCACCAAGGAAGACACGCGTCATTTTCCTTTTTTCGAGGTCGAAAGATCCCTGATGACAGCCGCGATCGATGTCGGACGCGGCGAGCTGGTCTCCGCGAGACAGGCGACGGAAGAGGCGGCCAAGGTGGCCGACCAGGCGAAGCTTGAAACATCACGGCAGCGTGCGCGGCTCGCCACGTTGGCCATACTGTTCGCGATGGGTGACAACGAGGCGACACGGGCGCTCGATACTTACGTTGATCAGGAATTGCTGCGTCTGTCCGCGGTGGCCGAAACCTACGATCTAAGCAGCTATACGCATCTGAATCTCGCAGCCATGCTGGCAATGCGCAACGGCAACAAAGCGGTCGCAGAACGAATATTGAAAGCGCTGAAGGCGAAGGTGGCAGCAAGCGAAAACTTCAGTCTTGAACAGCCTTATCGCATCGCCGCGTGCGAGATCGACATCGAACGCGATGCGCCCGCAGCCATCAAGTGTCTCGAAGCGCTCTTGTCAGAGCGCGCGTACTACCAGACACGGGTCGCATTGCTGCGAGCCTATGGTGCCGTCGGCAACGACAAAAAGGCATTGCAGACGGCGCACTGGTTGATCGACCACCGAGGTTTGGCGACGACAGAATGGCTCGGCGAATTCGCCGGCCGGACGATGAACCTGCTGGACTGTGACGAGGCGCTTGTTCGCGCCATCGAACTTGAGCAAAAGGGCGGCAACGGTGCCGCTGCCCATGCACTGTCGGCGCGGTTTCGATCGGCCTGGAAAAATCCGCAAGGCGAACCGCCGCTGCTGCGGCGGTTCCTGAAAGTTGATGGGTCAGGCGCCCAGCACGAAAAACATTAGCCCGACTTTGCCGTCCGCTTTTGCGCGAATCGCCTCGGCTTGCGTGCGGAACGTTTCTTTCGAAGGCAGGCTGCGCACAGCCGGCACATCGGCCGGGTCGACGTGTACCCCATGCTCGGCCAGCGCACTGACCGGATCCCCGATGTATTTCTCGCGGAACGCATCGTCGCTGCCAAGTCGTCCCAGCAGCTGATCCAGTTGGGCGGGCGTCGGGATTGCCGTGCTCATTGTCACCACCTCCATAAAAAGTTGAATTGGATACGCGTAGGCACAGCTTAGCAGGCCACAGCGGACCGCGAATGCGCGAAACTGTTGTTTTTCAGAGTGCAAAACGCATGACCAAACATCGCCGGGCCCGCCGTTGTGCAGTCCTGATGATCGAACCACGCGAGCAGCTTCGGCTTGATGTGAGCGGCCTTCTTGCCGGGGACAGCGCGCTTGCGTCACACATGACCTGCGTTGCGCTTGCCCCTCATCTCGATGCCGAGATCGAACTGGATGCCGACGAATTACTCGCCTTGATGCACATCGGGGAGACGCCGTGGCTTTCGATGGAGAAGCTGTTCCTGATTGCTTCACCCCTCATCATCGGGCAACTGCTGGACAAGGGTCTGCTGATCGGCGACGGAGAAGCGCACGCCGCAGTGCGCGAACGCGATGAGGCGATGCGCGAGGGACATTGGCGGCCGTTATCCGCAGTGGCCCACTACTTCAGCCGGTGGAGTGATACCGGCGTCGACGAGGATGCGCGGATCACCCGGCACCGCTCGATTACCGATCTGGTCGACGAGTACGGATTGCCACCGCCACATTTCACCGCTTGCGTGGCGCCCGAAAAACGCTTGGACCTGCCGTCACCGCAGGCATCCGCTCTGGACACGTTGTTTCGCCGACGCGTCACGTGCCGAAATTTCGATCCTTCGGCAAGTCTGACATGCAGCGAGCTCGGCGATGTGTTGCATCGCGTCCTCGGTTGTCATGCTGTAGTCGAGGTCATTCCCGGCGTGTGCGGGCTCAAGAAAGCGCATCCATCGGGAGGCGGACTGCATCCGCTCGAACCGTATTTGCTGGTGCGCCGCACCGAGGGAATTGCAACGGGCCTGTATCACTACCATGCTGGCGACCACGCACTGGAGCCGCTGCTGCAATTATCGGACGATGAAGCGCAGAAACTCGCGAAGCGCTTCGTCGCGGGCCAGGGATTTTTTGCGGATGCCGCCATCCATGTGGTGCTCGTCGCACGTTTTCGGCGTACGTTCTGGAAATATCGCAACCACCCCAAGGCGTATCGCGCAATCGTGCTGGAAGCCGGTCACGTTTCGCAGAACATTTACCTCGCCGCGACCGAGGTCGGCATGGGCGCCTATGTCACTGCGGCGATCAATGAAATCGATATCGAGCGGGCATTCGGTCTCGATCCCTTGCGCGAGAGCCCGGTCGCAGTCTGCGGATTCGGACCTCGCGCGCCGGTGAAGACAACGATGGAACTCGATCCGCTGGGCGCCGTGTGGGACGAAGACGGTCGGCGCCGTTGACGGTGAAATCTGCATTGGGGATAGGGCAGCAATCAATGGCTGCAGCTGTTTCCCCACGGCGCCGAGTTGCAGGAACGAGATAGCCTATCGATTCGCGCACATACGCGCGCCACACTTGCGCCATGACCGACCAGCCCTTCTCCAGCGCCTGCGAACGCAATCGCGAACCGATTCTCGCGGTGCTGCGCACGTTTTTTGCCGATCGCCAGCGCGTAATCGAGATTGGCAGTGGCACCGGCCAGCACGCCGTGCATTTCGCGCACGCGCTGCCGCAACTGGAATGGCAAACCACCGATCGCGCCGAAAATATTCCCGGCATTTGCGCATGGTTGGGTGAAGCCGCATTGCCGAACACGCCGCCGCCACTCGAACTTGATGTTGCTGGAAGTAGGTGGCCGGCGACAACGTTCGACGCTGTGTTCAGCGCGAATACGCTGCATATCATGGCGTGGCGCGAAGTCGAGGCGCTGTTCGACGCGCTGCCGCGGGTGACGACCGCCGCTGCGAAGCTCGCGATCTACGGCCCGTTCAATGTCGATGGCGCGTTCACCAGCGCGAGCAATGCGGCGTTCGATGGCTCGTTGCGCCAGCGCGCGCCGCACATGGGCATCCGCGATATCGCGGCAGTCGACGCGCTCGCGCTCGGCGCCGGCTTCGTGCTGCTCAACGACATCACGATGCCGGCCAACAATCGTCTGCGATTGTGGCAGCGCGGCCGCGCATGACGAAGCCGATTCTGCTCGCGTGGAGTGGCGGCAAGGATTCAGCGCTGGCGCTGGAACGCATCACGTGCGATCCACGCTGGCGCGTCGAAGGTCTGCTGACATCGGTCACGACCGACTACGAGCGCGTCAGCATCCACGGCGTGCGTCGCTCGATCCTGCAGGCGCAAGCCAGCCGATCGAAGTTGCCGTTGATCGAAGCACGAATGCCGGCGCAGGCGTCGAACGCCGTCTACGAAACTTCGTTTGCAGCGGCATTGGACGTCGCACGCACGCGCAATCCGGAAATCGCAACCATTGCATTCGGGGATTTGTATCTGACCGATGTGCGCGCATATCGCGAAAATCTGCTTGCCCGCCTCGGCTGGCGCTGCGAATTTCCGCTATGGGGTGAAGACACCAGGCAGCTTGCACGGCAGCTCGTTTCAGGCGGCTACCGAGCGACGCTGTGCTGCGTCGATACGCAACAGCTCGATGCGCATTGGTGCGGACGCGAGTTTGATGGCGCCTTGCTCGACGCGTTGCCCGCGGCATGCGATCCGTGTGGCGAGAACGGCGAGTTCCACACCTGCGTCCACGCTATGCCAATGTGGGCGCAGCCGCTGGAGTTCGTGCGCGGCGAGCGCGTGCTGCGTGATGGACGCTTTGAATACATCGATCTGATCGAACGACGCGCGAACCAGGGGTTGCCCAAGTCGGCGTAGCAAGGAAACCCTTCACGTCGGTCGTTTTTCGCCTTTGCTGGCCGCCCTGCGCGGTCGCTCTGGCGCCCTTATTTGACCTGGCTCACCATCCATTCGACGGTGGCCTTGATCTGCGCATCGTTCAGCGCCGGGTTGCCGCCTTTCGCCGGCATCACGCCGGTCTTGCCGGTGTAGCCCTCGATCGCATGCTTGACCAGCGTCTCGATGCCTTCGGCGACGCGCGGTGCCCAAGCCGTCTTGTCGCCGACTTTGGGCGCCCCGGCAACACCGGTTTCGTGGCAACTGTGGCAAAGACTGCCGAAGATCGTCTTGCCATCGGTAGTGCCGCCGTACGCCACCTGCGATGCGGCGGCCGTCGCTGCGGCAGCCTGTGCGGCCTGCATGGCGGCTCGGCCGGTGTCGCCGGCATACACGCCACCGACCGGTGCTATACGCTGCTCCAGAACCTTCGCCTTGTCCGGATTCTGCGGCGGCGGATTATTGCTGTAAATGTGCATCGCGAGCCCGCCGAGCAACATGGCGGTGATGGCGAGAAAGCCGATCAGCAGGGCAAAACGCTTGAGAAAGACCGCATCGGTCTTGGTGATGGGATTGCTCACTGAACCACCTCGGACAAAGACGCGAGCGCGCATCAAGCGCAATCGGCGTGAAAAAAAGTCGCACGAGTATAGCGGTCGGGTCCGAGGCACGGAAGGCAGCGAGCGGAGTTCCGCCTCAAATGGGAGTGCGCCCGGAAACAGCGATTGCAATCTACGCCATCAGTATCGCGATCCGCTAAAAAGGCGGTATCGGTCCATGCGGCCAGACCTAGTCGGACCTCAAACTCACCGGCGATCGCACCAAAGATGCAAATATGAAGCCGCGCGTGTCCGGCGCGCCCGCTGGAGGGTGTGAAGCGCAAAGTTGCGCTGGGCTATACTTTGCGTCTTCGCGCGGGGAGCTCTGTCATCAGGAGGAAGTCCGTTGCGAGAAACCGCTCCTGCGCGCCCGTAGCTCAGCTGGATAGAGTACTGCCCTCCGAAGGCAGT
>JBDUED010000068.1:0-11156 GCA_040002595.1 Dokdonella sp.
CTGATCGGCTTTGCCGGCCCGCGCGTGATCGAGCAGACCGTGCGCGAGACCTTGCCGGAAGGGTTTCAGCGTTCGGAATTCCTGGTCGAGCACGGCGCAATCGATTTGATCGTCGATCGGCGAGAGATGCGTGACAAACTCGCGGCCATGTTGGCGGTGTTGATGAAACAGGCGAGGGCGGCGTAGCGATCGAGTCGGACGATGCGCGGGCGAGCCGCTGCGCCCAATCCTGCCTGCCGGATCAATCAGATCGAGATCACTTGCATTTCGGGCTCATGGATTTTCGTGTGGGCGGGGGCAACCTCGATGCTTTCAAGTTTTCCCCTGCAGGGTTGAATGACTTCAACAAACAAATGCGTTGCGGCTGCCGCCGCTCCACAAGGCATCGGGTTACACAGGTGCTGGATTCTGCCCCTCTCCGGGACGACTACACCTCTCGCTTGACCAACTAGCGCGCCGCAATATCCGCACTGCACACAAACCGGATCGCATCGAGCCGCGGCGCGGCATTCGACAGCGCCTCGCGCAGCGCATCCAGTTCGTTTGCAATCGCGTCGATCTCGTCCGGATGCACCGACGGATTGATCTTGGCGAGCGCGGTCAGGCGCGCATGTTCGCCATCAAGCTCGCGCTGCGCCGCACTGAGTGCAATGCCGATCTCGGTGGCGGCCAGTCCGCGTGCTTGCGTCTCGCACGCAGCGAGCATCGGTGGCACAAGTTTGGCGAGCAGCGGGCGGTAGCGCGCCGCATCGACGGGCTGTTCCTTGGCGCGAAACAGGCTCGTCGGGTTCGGCACGAAATCAATGCGCGGTGTCAGGCGTGTGTCGACCACCGTGCGCAGCGGCAACGGCGGCAGGAAGCGGCTGACATTGAGTTTGCGCTCGGCAACGCATTCGAGCACGTACACGCATTCGAGCAACGCGGTGCGCGGAGGCAAGGCGGCATCGATCAACAGCGCAGCGTTGCCTTGTTCGCTTTCGAGCAACAGATCGAGTGCGCCGATGACGAGTGGATGATCGAGGCGCAGTAAAGGCAATTCCTCGCGGGAAAGCGCGGTTGCGCGGTCAAACGTGACTTGTTGCGGACCATCCTTGAGGCCGGGGAAGCCATCGGTGCTGAGATATTCCGGGTCGAGCACGACGCAGCGGGGAGCGGTTTCCTCGTTGTCGATGCCGAATTGCTCGAACAGGGTCAGGATGAATTCGTCGGTGGCCGGATCGTGGTCCTGCGCGCGTAGCGCATCGGCGAGCGGGACGTCGCGTGCTTCACGTTCGGTGGCAAGTTCCAGCAGACGATCGCGGCCAGCTTGCACCAATTCACTCAGATCGCGATGGGTTGCGCTGGTGTCGGCAATCAGCGCATCGATTTCCGCGTCAGGATCTTCGGCGCTGAGCGCATGGCGTTCGGCTTCCGCCAGCAGACGCGTGCGATAGCGACGCAGGATCTCGCGGCCATCGGACGGACTCGTGCGCAGCGCATCGAGTCCTTCGTGATACCAGCGCAATAACGCGTGTTGTGCCGTCCCATCGAACGCAGTCGTGTGGATCACGATGTCGTGGCGCTGGCCGATGCGGTCGAGGCGACCGATGCGTTGTTCCAGCAGGTCGGGATCGAGCGGCAGATCCCACAAAATCACGTGATGTGCAAACTGGAAATTGCGGCCCTCCGAGCCAATCTCCGAACACAGCAGCACGCGTGCGCCGTCCGTCTCGGAAAACCACGCCGCGTTGCGATCGCGCTGCATGATGCCCATGCCTTCATGGAAGCGCGCGACCTTGACACCGCTCTTTGAACGCAGCGCTTCTTCGAGCGCAAGCACTTTTGCCTGCGTGCGGCAGATCAACAGCAGCTTGTCGTTGGCCAGCGTGTCGATCAATGCAAGTAGCCACGGCAGGCGCGGGTGGTTTGAGTAATCGAGATCACCTGCAGGCGCATGCAGTTGCGCATCGGCATGAAATTCGCCGAGCAAGCGCTGGCGTTGCGCATCATCGAGATCAGCGCCGTCCAGTATCGAGAGTTCGGCGACGCGACGCGGAAACCCGCCGATCTGCGCACGCCGATTGCGAAACATCACCCGTCCGGTACCGTGGCGATCGATCAATGCGTCGAGCAGTTCGGACGCATTCGTGTCGCGGTCGTCATCGTAGCGATTCAGTAGCGTAAGCAGTTCCTGATCGGCGCCAAAGCGTTCGGCAAGCAGCGCATGATCAGCTGCGCTGAGCTTGGCGCACTCGCCGAGTTTTGCCGCCAGCGCCGATAGCGCGACGTAGCCGTCGGCTTCGACTGTGAACGCATCCAGATCGACATAGCGTGCCGGATCGAGCAGGCGCAGTCGCGCAAAATGCCCGCTACGACCCAGTTGTTGCGGTGTCGCAGTCAGCAGGATCAGCCCAGGCGAACGTGCGGACAATTGCTCGACCAACGCATACGCCGGACTCGCAGCCTGTGGCGTCCATTCCAGGTGATGTGCTTCATCGACGACGACCAGATCCCATTGTGCAGCGATGAGCTGGCGCGCGCGTTGTGCGTCAGCGGCAAGCCAGCCGATATCGGCGATCACGCACTGCTCGTCCTCGAACGGATTGCGCGTGTTCTCGCCAACTTCAATCGCCTCGCAGCGTTCCTCGTCGAACAATGCGAAGGGAAGATTGAACCGACGCAACAATTCGACAAACCATTGGCAGGTCAGGCTTGCGGGGCTGAGCACGAGGACGCGCGCAACGCGACCCGTGGCGAGCAGGCGCGCGACAATCATGCCCGCTTCGATGGTCTTGCCGAGCCCGACTTCATCGGCAAGCAAGGCACGCGGCGGGCGACGTTGCGCGACGATGCTGGCGACGCGCAACTGGTGCGCGATCAGGTCGATGCGTGAACTGGCCAGCCCGTACGCCGGTGAGCGCATCGCGTCGGCGCGGCGACGATGCCCCTGCATTCGGAAATCGAAGCGATCGGGTGCGTCAAGGCGCGCCGAAAGCAGGCGTTCGTCGGCGCGTGAAATCGGCTGGGTGTCATCAAGTTCCGCTTCCGGCAATGCGCGATCACCGGCGTGATAGGTCAGCAACCCATCGGCTTCGCTGACGCGTTCAATAACCAGGCTCTGTTTCTGGCCGGCGACTTTCTGGCCAACGCGAAAATCCGCACGCGCGAGCGGTGCCGCATGCATCGCGTAATGACGCAGGACGCCGGCGGTCGCGAACAGGACCTGCACATTGCGCCCTTCGAGGCGGACGACGGTGCCGAGTCCCAGTTCGGGTTCGGCCTTGGAAATCCAGCGTTGACCTGGGACAAATGCCATGAGTGATGCGAAGAACCGGGGTGCGAATTATCCGCTACTGCAGCGCTCGCGGAAATAGCGCGGCGTGCGAGGCGAACATGTGGATTTCGAAGATTGTTCCTGACATTGACCGGCAATCACTTGAGCATCCGCGAGGGATCCAAGGTTGCGAGCTTCCGGATGGCCAGGAAAAGCGCGCGAAAAGCGCAAAAATCAGGGCGCGTGAACGCATATTATCGGGATGTTTCGATCGTGTGTATACTCGATTGAATCGAAGTTGCGGTCCATTTTTTTTGCATTGAGCCCAGGAGCTGTGCATGAATCCCGTTCGATTTCCCCCGCTTGCAATTCTGACCGCAGCGATCGTCGCGGGATTGGCAACGGCTTCGTCATCGTATGCAGCAACCATTTTGGTCGATGGGTCGACCTGTTTGCTTGGCGATGCGATTGTCGCGGCGAATACGGACGCAGTTGTTGGTGGCTGTGCATCCGGCAGCGGCGCCGATACGCTCCTGATCGTGGCCAACCAGACCCTTGCGGCCGAGCTGCCCGCGGTCACCTCGGATGTCGCATTCGTCGGACTCCCATCCCCAACCACTATCGCAATCACGGGCGATGGCGCGCATCGATTGTTCTTCATCGGAAACGAAAACAGCGCGCCGGTCGTGAGCTTCAGCCAACTTGAGTTGAATGGCGGCGTCGCCCAAGGCGGCACTTCCAGCGGTGGCGCCGGGGCGGGCGGCGGACTCGGTGGTGCGTGGTTCGTCTACGACGGCGTCGTCAGCACAAACGGAGTTTCATTCAATTCCAACAGTGCCGCGGGTGGTCCGGCGACCGGCTACGCGGCCCAACATGTGGGCGGTGGGGGCGGCGGCGGACTGTTCGGCAGTGGCGGCGCCGGCGGGAACAGCAACATAGGCTCCGCTTTGGGTGTCCCAGGTGGGTCTGGGGGTTTCGGCGGCGGCGGAGGGGGAGGTGGCGATACTTATAGCCTCGAATCTGGCGGTGCCGGCGGCGGCGCGGGCGGTGGTTCGTTCGGGGGCACCGGCGGCTTTGGCGTGACCTTGCCAACGGCCGGCGGCTTTGCGGGCGGT
This sequence comes from Dokdonella sp., assembly GCA_040002595.1. Classification (GTDB taxonomy): domain Bacteria; phylum Pseudomonadota; class Gammaproteobacteria; order Xanthomonadales; family Rhodanobacteraceae; genus Dokdonella_A. The sequence goes on from JBDUED010000068.1 coordinate 4,369, forward strand.
GCGGGCGGCGGTGGTGCAAATGGCACCGATCCTTCGCAATCAGGCGCGGCTGGCGGATTTGGCGGTGGCGGCGGTGGTGGCGGCGGCGCGGGCGGGGGTGCCGGTAATTCGGAAGTGGCCGGTGCGGCAGGGAACGGCGGCTTCGGTGGTGGCGGCGGTGCAGGCGGTGGCGCGACAGCAATGCCTGGCGGCGCAGGTGGCATGGGCGGCTTCGGCAGCGGCGGAGGCTCCGGCGGATTTGGCGTTGCTTACGGCCCTAGTGGAATGGGCGGTTTCGGCGGCGGCGGTGGCGGGGCCGAAGGCGGTGGCGGTGGCGGTGCGGGATTTGGTGGCGCGATCTTCATCCGCAGCGGCCAGCTTGATCTGCAGCAGACCAATTTCACCGGCAATGCGGCAGCCGGCGGATTGGGTTCGGATTACGGCATCGGCAAGGGCGGAGCGGTTTCGGCGCTGCCGATCCTGAGCAGCGCGAACGGTAACGATCAGGGCATGCCGACGGCATTGCCGGTCGTGACCGGGTGCGCCAATACCTTCAGCGGCAACACGGCCAACGCCCCCTTCGGTGGCTCGGATGCAGGCAGCACGGACGGCGACAATCCCGATACCTTCGGCACCGGTCGCCTGGGTCTGACCCTCGCGTGCAACGATCGCATCTTCGCCGACAGTTTCGATCCGCCGTATTGATTTGCCATGCATATCATTCAAGCCAACTGATTCAATTCAACCACTGGTGCCCTCCACCCCGGGTGCAGGGCGTGCAAGTCGTAGCGCGCAAACGATTTGCGTGCTGCATCCCCTGGAAAAAATCAGTCCGCACCTTGGCGACACTGCATGATTCTCTCGTTTCCCGACGTCATCACCGCCGATGAACAGCGCGCGATTCTGGCGCAAGTGAGCGCGGCAGAATTCGTCGATGGGCGCGAGACGGCGAGTTCGCTGCTCGCCGAGCGCAAGAATAATCAGCAACTTCAACGCGGCAGCGCTGCGCTGCAGATCATTACCGACATGCTGCTCGCCGCGCTGCGTCGACACGATGGGTTTTGTCGCGCCGTTTATCCCAAGCAACTGCATTCCCTGCTGGTGTCGCGCTATCGCGCGGGCATGCATTACGGTCCGCATGTCGATCGTGCATTGATGGGCGACGCTACCCTCTGGCGCACTGATCTTTCGTTGACGTTGTTTCTAAACGAGCCGGACGCATACGACGGTGGTGAACTGGCGCTGGAATCGGGCAGCGGCGTGTTCAAGGTGAAATTGCCGGCACGCGCGCTGGTTTGCTACCCGACCGGGCAGGTGCACCAGGTGTTGCCGGTATCGAGGGGTGAACGCCTCGTCGTGGTGGCGTGGATTCAGAGCCACGTGCGCGAAGCGCATGCGCGCGAAGTACTTTGCGATCTGGCCACCGCACTCGAACTGATGCGCACGCAAGGCGCGCAAGGTGCCGCTAGCGATCTCATTAACAAGACGCATGCCAACCTTCTGCGGCGATGGGCCGAGCCCTGAGCATCGCCTGCAAACAGGTTTGACAGTGCAATCGCTCATGCGTGATTCGGGTGCCTGGGACATACAGCAGTTGGCAATGGAGTTCGACCCGCTACCACACAACACCACGCTTGCGGGACTTGCTGAAGCAGGTCGGCCTGCCGTGTCCGGCCACAAGCGACGAAGCGAAGCATCCAGGAGCCCAGCTCCATGAACATGTTTGCCGAACTCAAACGCCGCAACGTCATTCGTGCGGCCGGGCTGTATCTGGTGGGCGCATGGCTGCTGGTGCAGGTTTCCAGCACGATCCTGCCGATGTTCTCTGCGCCCGACTGGTTGCCGCGCAGCATCGTGATCGCGCTGGCGATCGGTTTCGTGCCGATGCTGGTGTTTGCCTGGGTGTTCGAACTGACCCCGACCGGAATCCAGCGCGACGAAGATGTGCCTGCAGCGCAATCCATCGCCCCGCAAACGGCGCGGCGGCTGGATCGCGCGATCATCGTGGTGCTGGCATGCGCGCTGGCGTACTTTGCCGTCGACAAGTTCGTGATGAACCCGCGGCATGAAACCGCCAACGATGCTCCCCGCCAGGTCCCCGCGGCCGTGGCCGACAACTCGATTGCGGTGCTTGCATTCAGCGACCTCAGCCAGTCGCAGGACCAGGCGCTGTTCTCTGAAGGCATGGCCGAAGAGATCCTCAACGCGCTTACGCGGATCAAGAGCCTGCGCGTGCTCGGGCGCAGTTCGTCGTTCCAGTTCCTGGGCAAGAATATCCCGCCGCCGGTGATCGCCCAGCAACTCGGTGTGGCTCATGTGCTGACCGGTTCAGTGCGCAAGCAGGGCAATGAATTACGCATTACGGTCGAGCTGGTGCGCGCCACCGATGGCGTGCAGCAGTGGTCGAACCAATACGACGGCAGTGTGGCCGATGTGTTCAAGCTGCAGGACGCCTGCGCACACGACGTCGCCAGCCAGTTGGACATTACCCTCAGCGATGCCGGCGCACGACGCCTGGTCGACAAGGTCACCGACAATCCGCAGGCCTATGCCCAGTTCATCGAGGCGCAGGAACTGGTGACAAAGCGGTTCGGCGACAGTCTACCGCGTGCCATTGCGCTGCTGGACGAAGCAACCCGCCTCGACCCGCATTTCGCGCGCGCGTGGTCGACGTTGGCGGTGGCGTACGCGGTGCTGCCCCAATATGGCGATGCGGAGTGGACGACGAGCTGGCTCGCGTCCGATCAAGCGGCACACCACGCACTCACGCTTAATCCGGATGACGCGGATGCGTACGCAGCCCTGAGCTATAACCAGTTCTCGCAGCGGCACTACACTGCAATGGTGCAGCCGATGCAGCACGCGCTCGAACTGGCACCGGAGAATTCGGCGGTCAATTACTGGGCAGCGAACGAGTTGGCCTCGATGGGTCGCAGCCGCGATGCCGAAATGCGGATTGATGTGGCGCTGGCCAACGATCCGGCCAATATCTTGTTGTTGTTCTACAAGAGCATGATGCGTTGGCGCGTAGGCGATCAGGCCGGCGCATTCGATTTCATACATCGCCATGACGCCGCGAATTCTCCATTCGGCGGGTTGATGCTCGGGCTCTACGACGCGGCGCACGGTGACAAGGAAGCGGCCGTGCAGGAATTCACGAGATCGACCGGCCGCTTTGGCACCAAAATTCCTGGCGAAGATCTGCAAGCAATCTATCGCGGCACTTTTGGCGATGAGCAGCAAAGGCAGATGGCCTTGAAGACCATTGGTGCGCATCTGGATGATCAGTGGGCCCCGGCTTTATTGCTTCAACTGGACGAACCGATGCGCTCGTTCGACCTGTACGAGCACGGTCACAGCGGATTGTCCGATGGCTACCTCAACTGGCTGTGGCAACCGGAGCCATGGTCGCGCAAGGCGCGCCAGGAAAGAGCCTTCCAGGGCTTCGCCAAACACATGGGCATGGTGGACTATTGGAAGCGCTATGGCTGGCCGGACCTGTGCCACCCGGCACCCGCCGTCGGGCCGGATGTATTCACATGCCAATGAGTACCCGATGCTCGTTCCTCGCCGAACTCTAATGCCGCGTGGAGCGCTGGTTGAATCTACAGGTCGCCGGTTCCGTCTGAATCACCCGTGTGTCCATGCTGGAAATTCGTTACGGCATTGAAATGCTCGATGACAGCAAGCGGCGTTTGCGTCTGAGCCAGACGTTCGATGTCGTGGTGCAGCGCGAGCTCGGTGGTCGCGTACTCGATCTGGACTCAAGCGCCGCCGATCACACAGCTCGCTTGAGCGCGTTGGCAAAAAAACGCGGTCGCACCATGGAAATTCGCGACGCGATGATCGCCGGCATCGCAGTGGGCCACGGCGCAGTGCTGGCCACACGTAACCACCGGCGTTTCGTTGAATGCGGCGTCGAACTCGCAGGCCCTTGGCAAGAATGAACTTCATCGCTGAGCTCAAACGTCGCAACGTCATCCGTGCGGCCGGTCTATATCTGGTCGGCGCTTGGTTGCTGGTGCAAGTCGCTGGCACGGTGTTGCCGTGATTCGATGCGTCGGCATCGATTTTGCGCGGCCTGGTGATCGTTCTGACAGTTGCCTTCCTTCAGCGATGATCGTGCCGTGGGTATTGGAGTTGACGCCTGATGGCATTAAGCGCGACGAGGGAGAAGCCGTGAAGCTGCTTGCCAAACCCAAGTACGGCAGCGCTATTCGCAGGGTTCGATGCGTGGTCGATACATGCACGTTATGCACATGCTAACATGTGCTGCACATGCAAATAGGAAAATGTTATGTCCGTCATGATCCAGATTCGCAATGTACCGGAGCAGCTGCATCGCACTCTCAAGGCCCGTTCTGCCTTGGCCGGCAAGAGCCTGAGCGACCTCATCCTCGAAGAACTCGTCGCAGTGGCGGCATTGCCGTCGGCGCAGGAACTTCAGGATAGGTTGCACAAGGCCGAGCCTTTCAAGATGAAGCAGTCTTCGGCTGCGCTGCTGCGCAAGGAACGCGATGCGGCTTGAAGCGGACTTGAGCGCAACTTGAGCCCGTCATGAGCCATATTCTCGTCGTGGATGCATCGATCGTCGTCGATTTGCTGGCGCGCTATCGCCCGCAACCGCTTGAAGATTTGCTGTGGGCACCTGATACGGTATTGGCCGCCCCCGAGTTGCTGGACATCGAGGTTCTGCAGGCATTGCGCAAGCTGGCGGCGTCGGGTGCTATCCCGACCAGTCGCAGTGGCGAATTATTGCGCTTGCTACGCGGCTTGCGCATCCGCAAATATGGTCACGACAACCTGCTCGAAGGCATCTGGGCGCTGCGCCGCAACGTAACCGCGTATGACGCTGCATACGTGGTGCTGGCGCGCTTGCTCGACGCAACGCTCGTCACCCGCGATGCGCGCCTCGCGAAATCGCCCCGCTTGGGCGTGCGCGTGCTCATGCCTTGAGTTTCATCTGCGAATCCAAGCACCACAACCTCATTCTCTTGACTTGAGATTGTTCGCCTACTTCAGCGCGGGAGCACAACCCATGATTCTTCGTCGCTTCACCGCAAGCATGCGCAAGCAGGACTGGACAGCCATCGTCATTGAACTGGTCGTGGTCGTGGCCGGCGTGTTCATCGGCTTGCAGGCGTCGAACTGGAATTGAGAATCGACAGTCCGACGCCAAGGCGGGTGTATACACGCAGCACCTGACCGAAGACTAGCGCGAGGAAGCGTGGGACTACCAGCTCATGATCGGATATAACCAGCAGGTGCGCGCAAACGTCGAGCTCGCCGCAGGTGCGCTGACTGGCCGCAAATCGATGCCTTCACGGACAAAATTGTCGATAGTGGGCATGCTGTAGACACGCGTGGCCAGATCGCGCATTGAGCTTGGTTGTTGAACGATTGTCATCCTTATTGCTTGGCCGTGCAGGCGTGTGTAGCATCGTGTGTAAGAGGTGACACGTGGCAACCAATCTGTCCGTCGATCCTGATCTGCTCGATCACGCACTACAGGTGAGCGGCGAACGCACCAAGAAGGCCACCGTGACGCGTGCGCTGGAGGAGTTTATTGCCGGCCGCAAGCAAAGGCGTCTGCTTGAGTTGATGGGCAGCTTGGAGTGGGACACGCGCTTCGACTACAAAACCGAACGTCAACGCCGATGACCTTGCTGGTTGATACGTCAGTGTGGTCGCTGGCGTTTCGACGAGACGCCACACAAACCGAACCTGACGGCAGGGCGCTGCGGCACGCGCTGGAGCGTGGCGATGGCATCGTCGGCACTGGGTTGGTGCTGCAGGAGTTGGTGCAGGGATTTGCCGGACCAAAGACGCGTGACAGCCTGATCGAACGATTCGCCGCATTGCCATTCGTGAATCCGGATCGGCGGGATCACATCGATGCCGCCGAACTGCGCAACCTGTGCCGCAAGCAAGGTGTGCAACTCGGCACCATCGGCGCTCTGCTGGCGCAATTGTGCATTCGCCACGGGTTGGTTCTGCTGGGTGCCGATCAGGATTTCATGCATGCCACGAAGCATTGCGAGCTTCGAGTCTGGAAGACGCAATGAGCCTACTCGCTGAACTCAAACGTCGCAACGTCATCCGCGCCGCCGGCTTGTATCTGGTCGGTGCGTGGCTGCTCACGCAGGTGGCGGGAACCGTACTGCCGATGTTCGGCGCGCCGGATTGGATCGCGCGCAGCGTGGTGACACTGCTCGCGATCGGGTTCGTGCCCGCGCTGGTGATCGCATGGATATTCGAACTCACCCCGCAGGGATTGAAGCGCGACGAGGATGTCTCTTCGGAACAGTCGATTGCCCCACAGACCGCGCGGCGTATGGATCGGCTGTTGCTGCTCGTATCGATTCTGGCGATTGGTTATTTCGCGTTCGACAAATTCGCGCTCGCGCCGCGCCGCGAAGTCGCGCTGGTGGCACAGGCGACGCAACAGATGGCCGACAAGGCGAACAAGGAAAAATCGGCGATCAATCCGCATTCGATCGCGGTGCTGCCATTCGTCAACATGTCAGGTGATGCGCAAAACGACTATTTTTCTGACGGGATCAGTGAGGAAATCCTCAACGTATTGGCGCGCATTCCCGAGTTGCAAGTCGCTGCGCGCACGTCGTCGTTCTCGTTCAAGGGCGGCAAGAAAGAAGTGCCGGAGATCGCGAACGAATTGAAAGTGCGCATGGTGCTCGAAGGTAGCGTGCGCAAGCAGGGCGAGCGCGTACGCATCACGGCGCAGCTGATCGATGCGAGCAATGGCTTTCATGTGTGGTCGCAGACCTACGACCGCGAGCTGAAGGACA
>JBDUED010000069.1:0-11142 GCA_040002595.1 Dokdonella sp.
TTGCACCTGCGGCAGTTTTCAAGACTGCTGCCTTAAACCGCTCGGCCATCTCTCCAATTTTATCCAAGCGCTGGAGCCGGTAACAATGTGGGTCCAGCACGCCCTTGAATTTTACTACACTCGCGGCGACGCGAATCTGCAAACTGCGCTATCGTCGTCGTGCACATCGGAACGCACAGGGGAAATCCAATGATCAGCATCGTTCTGGTCGACGATCACGAATTGGTACGCACCGGCTTTCGCATGATCCTTGCGGATCAGCCGGGCATCGAGGTTATCGGCGAAGCCGCCGACGGCGAACAGGGTCTTGCGTTGATCCGCCGTGTCCAGCCGAATGTGGCGTTGGTCGATGTGCACATGCCAGGCTTGAGCGGCATCGAGCTGACCGATCGGGTGCGAAAGCACAAGCTCGCGACACGAATCGTCATTCTAACGGTGGTCAGCGAGGCACCCTTCCCCCGCCGCCTCATAGAAGCGGGCGCAAGCGGCTATCTGACCAAGGCTTGCGCAGCGGAGGAACTCGTGCGCGCAGTGCGACAGGTTGCCGATGGGCGCCGGTATCTCGCGCCGGATATTGCCGAACTGCTGGCGCTCGGGGTGCTCGACGGACATTCCAAGTCGCCATTCGAAGCGTTGTCCGCTCGCGAACTCGATGTCGCCTTGATGCTTGCGCAAGGACAGGACATGCAACATATCGCCAAGCAATTGAATCTCAGTGCGAAGACGGTTGCGACCTACAAATACCGCTTGTTCGACAAGCTCCACATCGACAATGCGGTCGCGCTTGCGCATCTGGCGCAGTTGCACGGCTTGCTCGACGATCGCGCCCGCGCGTTGGCTTGAGGAAAACCTGCGCACATTGCGCGCAGGTTTCTCGCGATTCAGCCGGTTTTCTTCAATCTTCGCTTTTCACATCACTACGCGATGGATTAGGCCCTTCGTTTTGAGCCGGCGCGACAGGTGACGAGGTGATCGGTCGCATCGGCAGCAGCGAAGCATTCCCCGGCGCACCATTTTCTGGTGCCGGAGGACGCGACAGCGGCAAGTCCAGCGTGCGGCCTTGATCCGTTGAAGCAGGAATCGCCAACGTCGGGAGCGGCGTCGGGCGGACGGGCGCGGGTTGGCCAACGGGGCTCAATGGCGCAACCGCGGGTGCCGATATCGGGGCAGGGCGCGCTGGAGCCGGAGCAGCAGGCGCAGTCGACGCAGGAACAACAGCAGCCGTTGGGGCAGCCTGCGCGGGAGCCGGAGCAACAGAAGCCGGAGCACTCGCAGGCCGTATCGTCGCAGCTGGAGTCATCGGAACCGGTGCTGGCGTCGGCGGCGAGGCAACCGTCAAAGGCGGCGCAGAGATGGGTATCGCGGATGGTGCTTCGACGGCAGGCGGGCGGGCAATCGGTGCAGCATGCATTTCGCTCGGCGCGGATGGAACAAAGGTCGAAGCCGGTTGCGGACGTGCGGTCGATACTTCCGCTGGAGACAGCGCCACTTCACGCGCTGGTGCGGGCGCGACCGGCGCAGGTGCGCGCGGTTGAATGGTTTGCTCCGCCGCGTGTTGTGTGCCAGTCGAGGGCGGCGCCCACCATGGCTGTTCGTTGCCTGGGGTCGATTCCGGAATGTGTGGTACCGATTCGCTGGGGCGTGCGGCAGGCGCCGGCGCCGCGGACGCAGCAGAAGGGGTCGATTCCCGTGCAGGAGTTGCTGCAGCGGCCGCGCTCGGCGGTGGCGCGGCAGGCATGGCGTCCGGTTTCAAGCGTGGTTCGCGCGCGGGTTTCGCCTCGACGCCGGTATCCTCGTCATCGATATCCATAGCGTGCGTTTGCGTCGCACCGTTGCTGGCGTCGGCTGGTCCGTCCTTGCGCCGGCGACGTCCGCCGCGGCGGCCGCGACGGCGCGAACGCATTTCCTCTCGCGACGCCTCGCCCTCGGGTTTGTCCGCATGACTATCCGTTGCGGTTGCCGAATTTTCAATCGGTGTTGCGGGCGCCTTGGCAGGTGCACTGATGGGCTGGCTGGCTGGATCAACGGTGCTTTTCGGTATGGCGCTTACACGCGGTTCGGCTCCGGCACGCGTTCCCGCAGTGCCACGCGGTAGTGCATTCGCGCGCGACTCCGCGACGACAGTCTGCTCACCGCTGGAACGACTCGGACGTTCGTCGCGGCGGCTGCCGCGGCCCGGTTGCTTCTGACCTTGCCCGTTGCGTTGCTCGCCGCCTTGGCGACCATCGCGACGCGGTTCGCGCGAACCTTGCGCGGCTCCGACGCCATCCTGGCGCGGGCGTTGCGTCTGGCCGGGGCGCGTGCTTGCCGAGGTGCGTTGTGGCGATGATCCACGCGCAGGTTGGGGCCGCGCTGAAGGAGCCCGTACAGCCGCTGCGGGCGCCGGTGCGCCACTGCGAAACCAGCCGACAAAGCGTGCCAGCAATCCACCGTTGGAGGCGGGTGCCGCACGCGCCACGGGCGCTGCGGATTGCGCTTGCACAGGCTCGGGGCGTTCGGGCGCCGGCGTCGCACGCACTACGCCAGACACGGCGGGCTGCTCGGGTTCTTCGCTCGGGCGCAGCATTGTTGGCAGCAGGTTGGGTGCTACCGGCGTGGTGCGCTGGTAGCTCGGACGTACTTCCTCACCAATTTCCGGTCCCCGCAGACGCTGGATTTCCAGATGCGGCGTTTCAAGTTTTTCGTCAGCGACAACGATTACGTTGACGTTGTGGCGCGCCTCGATTTCGCTCAACTGGCGGCGTTTTTCGTTGAGCAGGAAGTTGGCAACGCTCGGCGGGGCCTGTACCAGAACCTGGCCGGTGCTTTCCTTCATTGCGTGTTCTTCGATCAGGCGCAATGCGGACAGCGCCAATGACTCGATACCGCGAATGCGGCCGTGGCCCTCGCAACGCGGACACACGATCTGGGTTGCTTCGCCCAGACTCGGGCGCAGGCGCTGGCGCGACATTTCGAGCAATCCGAAGCGCGAGATGCGCCCGATCTGCACGCGTGCGCGATCGAGCTTGAGCGCGTCTTTGAGTTTTTCTTCGACATCGCGCTGATGACGCGGCGAATCCATGTCGATGAAGTCGATCACGATCAATCCACCCGCGTCGCGGATGCGCAACTGGCGCGCGATTTCGACTGACGCCTCGCAGTTGGTGTTGAACGCAGTGTCTTCGATGTCGCTGCCTTTGGTCGCCTTCGACGAGTTGATATCGATCGCGGTCAAGGCTTCGGTCTGATCGATCACGATCGAACCGCCGGAAGGAAGACGCACGGTGCGCTCGAACGCGTTCTCGATCTGTGACTCGATCTGGAAGCGCGAAAACAGCGGGGTGGTGTCCTGGTAAAACTTGAGTTTGCGCAGGCTATGCGGCATCACCTGCTGCACGAACTCTCGCGCATCGTTGTACAACTCCTCGTGATCGATGAGGATCTCACCGATGTCATTGCGCAGGTAGTCGCGCAGTGCGCGGATGATGAGCTTGGATTCCTGGTAAATCAGGAATGGCGCGTGACGCGACTGTGCCGCCTCGGAAATCGCCTTCCACAGTTGCAGCAGGTAATCCAGATCCCATTGCAGCTCTTCGGCATCGCGCCCAAGTCCGGCGGTGCGCACGATCAGGCCCATCTCGTCGGGCACCTGCAGGTGATCGAGCGCTTCCTTGATGTTGGCCCGATCCTCGCCCTCGATGCGGCGCGACACGCCACCCGCCTTGGGGTTGTTCGGCATCAGCACCATGTAGCGGCCGGCAAGACTGATGAACGTCGTCAGGGCCGCGCCCTTGTTGCCGCGCTCTTCCTTCTCGACCTGGACAACAATCTCCTGGCCTTCCTTGAGCAACTCGCGGATGGTCGCCTTGTTTGGATTGACGCCCGGCGTGAAGTACTGCTCGTTGATTTCCTTCAGCGGCAGGAAGCCGTGGCGATCGGCGCCGTATTCGACAAAACACGCTTCGAGCGATTGTTCGACGCGGGTGATGCGCGCCTTGTAGATATTGGATTTTTTCTGTTCCTTGGACGGGATCTCGATATCGAGGTCGTAAAGGTTCTGGCCGTCCACGATTGCCACGCGCAACTCTTCGCGCTGAGTTGCGTTGATCAACATGCGTTTCATTGTCGTTTTCCTGTTGCGGCGCTCGACTGTCGTCGGCGCTGCGCGAAAAGTTCGCGCTGCGCGATGCCCGCATTTCGCGGGCCGACGGCGGCAGGTGCGCCTTGGGATTCCAACCGGCGCTTCCGCGCGCCGGCATCAATGGGGTTGCCACGTATCCGCGAACCCGCGCCGACATTGTGAAGGCGAGCAATCCGCGTCCCGAGCCATTACGATGCACTGTCGTTGCTGCGCAGCGCTCCTATGGAGAAATCGGCTGCGCAACACGCGAAAGGACGCGATGGACGGGTGCGCCATGGGTGTTTCGACTCCCGCGGATGGGGTCCGAAACGACGCGACACGCCAGTCGAGCATATCAGTTCCGGGCAGATTTTTTCAATGAAGACACAGACTTCGGCGACAAACCGAGACCCGGACTCGTCCCCACGCGTGGTCATCGTGACGGTCCCGGAGGATCGCGAGGGCCAACGCCTCGACAATTTCCTGACCGGGCAGCTCAAGGGCGTGCCGCGGAGCCTTATCTATCGCATCTGCCGCACTGGCGAGGTGCGTGTAAACGGCGGTCGGGCCAAGCCGGCCCACCATCTGAATGCTGGCGACGCGGTGCGCATTCCGCCGGTACGGGTTGCCGAGCGGGGCGAGTCGGAGCCGCCGTCGGGCGGCCAGTTGGCTCGGATCGAGGCTGCGATCATCCACGAAGACCGCGAATTTCTGGTCATCGACAAACCCTCCGGCGTGGCCAGCCATGGCGGCAGTGGAGTCAGTTTCGGCGCGATTGAGCTATTGCGCACGGCACGCCCGCGCGACACGCTGGAGCTCGCCCATCGACTCGATCGCGATACCAGCGGCATATTGGTGCTGACGCGCAAGCGATCTGCGCTCACTGGGTTGCAAACCGAGATTCGCGAGGGTCGCGTCAAAAAAAGCTATCTGGCGATGATCGAAGGCGCGCTACCGCGAAGCTGTGTCACAGTCGATGCGCCGCTGCGCAAATCCGTGTTGCAAAGCGGCGAGCGCATGGTTCGGGTGGATCCGGAAGGCAAGGAATCGCGCTCGCATTTCACCGAGTTGGAGCGTCATGCCGACACCAGCCTGGTCGAGGTCCTGCTGGAAACCGGGCGCACCCATCAGATTCGCGTGCACGCCCAGCACATGGGTCATCCGCTGGCCGGCGACGAGAAGTACGGCGATCGGGAATTCAATCGACGAATGCGCGATCAAGGCTTGAAAAGATTGTTCCTGCATGCGACGCGCTTTGAATTCGATCTCGGCGAACGCAGCTATCGGTTCGCAGCGCCATTGGGGGCCGAACTGGCAGCGTTGACCAAGCGCCTGCGGGATGGCTCAAAGTAGGCAATAAAACCGCTTTGCGCCTTGATGGGCTCTACACCATGTGGAAACGGACCCGCAACTACCGGCTTCCGGTTACCAAATCCTCGATCTTTGCCGCACAGATGAAGTCGTTGAGCGACAAGCCGCCCACATCATGGGTGGAGTAGCGCGCCAGGCAGCGGTTGTAGCCCACTTCCAGATCCGGATGGTGATCTTCGCGATGCGCGATCGAGGCGACCGCGTTGACGAAGCCCATCGTGTGGAAATAATCGGGGAAGCGCAATTCCCTGCGAATTTCGCTGCTGTCCGCGGCCAGATGCCAGTCGGGCAACAGGGCGAGCAATGCGGCCACCTCACTGTGTGAAAGACCTGCGTCCTTGCCCTTGCGCGGCACGCAATGCTGTGCGCGCAGGGATTGAATCGTCGTATCCGTCATGGGAAGGCTTGCCTCGAAGTTTCAGGAACCGCTCCACGCGGTTGCGCAAAGTATAGTTGCGGATGACGTGGCGACGATTCAGGACTAAACTAGTCCTGATTTGAACGAAGCTTTGCGCATCCATGATCTCACTGTCCGCTTCAGCCCAGGACCATTTTCGCAAACTCATCGAGCAGCAGGCGTTGCCGGGACTTGGCATCCGGGTGCATGCGGTGGATGCCGGTACGCCCAAAGGCGATTGCCAGCTTGAATTCAGCGAGGCCTCCGATCGCAACGGCAGCGAATGGGAAATCGAGTGCGACGGATTTTCGCTTTACGTGGATGCGATCAGCGTGCCGTTTCTCGATGGCGCGACAGTAGACCTGGTGAGTTCGGCGACCGGCACCGAATTGACCATCCGTGCACCCGCGCTGCGTGGTGCAGCGCCAGACGAGAGTGCGAGTGTGGTCGAGCGCGTGCGTTACGTGATCGAATCGGAAATCAACCCGCAACTGGCTTCGCATGGCGGCCGCGTGAGCCTGCGCGAAGTGACAGCCGAAGGCATAGTGGTGTTGCAATTCGGCGGCGGTTGCCACGGCTGCGGCATGGTGGATGCAACCTTGCGAGGCGGCGTCGAACGCACGTTGAAAGATCGCATTTCTGAAGTCACTGGCGTCGCTGACGCGACCGACCATGCGACGGGCGCGGCGCCCTACATGAAGCGCGAAGCGGGAATCATGAATCGGCAATCGCCAGGCTGACACCAATCCGGCATTGGCTTGCACGAGCTTCTCGGTTGATGAACCGACCCGACGAAACTTTATTCGCGTACCGATTCACCATTACGGGCTCGCGATTCCCGGCCTGCGTCAATCGCCCTGTATATGATCGTGCAGGTCGGTCAGCTTGCTGCCAGGCAGACTCGCAAAGTAGGCGGCAAGGTTGTCGATGTCCGCATCCGACAACGTCGCTGCAAACGCGGCCATGATTGGATTCTTGCGATCGCCGGACTTGTACTCGTGCAGCGCGCGCGCAAGGTAGTCGCGGTATTGACCCGCCAATCGCGGGTACTGCGGGTCGGTGTCGGCGTTGCCATCAATGCCGTGGCAAGCCTGACACGTGGCAGCCTTCAACTTGGCCGCATCCAGATCGCCTTCAGCGGACGCGACGCTGCAGGCGCACGCAAATGTCGAGATCAACAACGGTACAAAGAAACGCTTCATCGGAAAACGATCCTGGTCGATTAGGCGCGCAAGATTCAAGGCGCGATGCTGGTGAGGTAGGTGGCGATGTCGCGGATGTCCGCGTCTGACAGACTTTCGCCTTGCGCGCGCATCGTCGGATGGGCGCGTTCACCTTTCTTGTATTCGTTCAATGCCGCGACCAAATAATCGTAGTTCTGCCCTGCGATCTTTGGAACGTGATAGTTGGGGTAGGCGTTCTTCCAGCCGGGAATACCGTGGCAACCGGCGCAGGTATACACCTTGGTCTTGCCGGCAGCGGCATCGCCTTTTTCCGCGGCGAAACAAGGCAGGGCGAACAGCAAGGCAAAGGCAAGCGAAAGCGCTCGGGTCATTGTCGATTCCGGTGCGTCGAAAAGTTGAGCTGCTCGGCAACCGAGCCTGCGGAGTATAGCGTTCACGTCGGCGCATGGTCTATGCGGCGCGCGGGTCAACGGGTGCGTCGAGGGCGCGCTTTCCGATTATGCGCGCGGTGCAGGCGATGTCGATGCAACCTTTTCAGCTCTTCGCGCATCCACATCCATCAGCTCCTCAGGCGTGAGAAAACCGGCGCGAGCGTGACTACCGGCTCACGACGTTGCAAGCGAATCACGTCACGCTTGCCATGCACCCAGCTTTTCGTGGCTGCAGTTTTTTCCGAAATTGCAGGTAGGCCCTCTCGCCTCATTGCGCTATCGTAGTGATGTAGTTTAGTATAACACCATATCGTTCTTCCTCAGGCCGCCTGCATGCTTACTCATTCTGCTGACTCCCTTCAATGCGGTGCGCTACGTCACGTGCGTTTTTCGATTCTGCTGTGTGCTGTCGCGTTGGTTGGCGCCTGCAAAGGAGGCCCCGCGACGCCCGCCAAGGACGCCAACACGCAGACTGCTCTTCCGGTGGAAGTGGCCGCGGCATCGCACCAATCGGTGACGGCCAACTATTCAGGAACCGCGACCCTCGAAGCAGTAGCCGAAGCCCAGGTCGTGGCCAAGACCAGCGGCATCGTTCAGAAGCTCGATGTCGAGGAAGGCATGCATGTGCACAAGGGCCAGTTGCTTGCCTTGCTCGATGACGCTGCGCAGCGCAACAAGCTTGCGCAGGCGACAGGGACCTTGCGCAAGACGCAAGCGGCATTCGACAAGTCGGAAAAAGGTGTTGCGCTCAAAATCACGCCGCGCGCCGATTACGACCGCGACAAATACGATCTGGAAACGCAGCGTGCAATTGTCGAAGGCGCTCAGATCGATCTTTCCTACACGCGCATCACCGCACCGATCTCCGGCGTCATCGCCAAGCGTTCGGTGAAGCTCGGCAACCTGATCCAGACCAATCAGGCGCTGTTCCAGATTGTCGACATGGAACCGCTGCAAGCAGTACTGAATGTGCCGGAACGCGATCTGGGTACGCTCAAGCCGGCGCAGGTCGTACGCATGAGCGTGGACGCGCTGCCGGGTCAGACATTCGAGGGCACGATTGCCCGTATCGCGCCGGTCGTCGATGCGGCAAGTGGCACGTTTCGCGCAACCTGCGAATTCCGCGATGCGAGCAAGACACTCAAGCCAGGCATGTTCGGCCGCATCGATGTCGCCTACGACCAGCGTCACGATGCGCTGGTGGTGCCGCGCGCGGCGATCACCGAAGAGGATGGCGAAAGTTCGGTGTTCGTGATCGAGCCGGTGGCGGCAAAACCGGCTACGCCTGCCGTAGGCAAAGGCAAGTCCGGCGAGGCGGTCGCCGCCGAGCCGGCCAAGGCTGCCCACTTCGTTGCGCGTCGTCGTCTGGTCAAGACCGGTTATGCCGACGGCAATCGCATCGAGATTCGCGACGGCCTCGCCGACGGTGACCGCGTCATCACGATTGGTCGCAACGCCGTGCGCGACGGCACCGAGGTGCAGATCATCGATGCGGCGCCGGTCGCTGCCGTCGTCGTTGCGCCGGCGACCGAGAAAGGCAAATGAGCTTGCCCGAATGGGCCACGCGTCGACGCGTGACCGTCGGCATGCTCACCTTGACGTTGGTCTTGTTCGGCCTGATCGGCCTGTCGGGTCTGAAAGTCAATCTGCTGCCGGATCTTTCCTATCCGACCCTCACCGTGCGCACCGAATACGAGGGCGCGGCGCCGCTTGAAATCGAGAACCTGATCAGTCAGCCGGTCGAGGAAGCGGTCGGCGTGGTCAAGAACGTGCGCAAGGTGCATTCGGTGTCGCGCACCGGGCAGTCGGATGTGGTGCTCGAGTTTTCCTGGGGCACCGACATGGACATGGCCAGCCTTGAGGTGCGCGACAAGCTCGACACCTTGCAATTGCCGCTGGAAGCAAAGAAGCCGCTGCTGCTGCGCTTCAATCCGTCGACCGATCCGATCATCCGGCTGGGGCTTGTCGCGGCCAGTTCGTGTGCCCAAGGGACTGCCGCCGCCCCCATAAAAAATGCTGCTTCGGCAAGCGTTGCTGCATGCACACCAAGCGCACCCAACGAGGCACAGCTCAAGCAGTTGCGCCGCTTTGCCGACGATGATCTGAAGAAACGGATCGAGCCGGTGGCCGGCGTCGCCGCAGTCAAGGTGGGCGGTGGTCTTGAAGACGAGATCGACGTCGCCATCGATCAACACAAGCTCGCGCGCCTGGGCATCGACATCAACGATGTGATCACGCGTCTGAAGAACGAAAACGTCAATGCGTCTGGCGGACGCATCGAGGAAGGGAACCAGCGCTTCCTGGTGCGCACGATCAACCAGTTCAAGACGCTCGACGAGATGCGCGAATTGCTGATCAAGGTCGACGGCAGCGTGCCGATCCGTCTGAAAGACATCGCCGAGGTGCGCCAGGGCTACAAGGAGCGCGAAGGCATCGTGCGCATTGACGGCCGCGAGGCGATCGAACTTGCAATCTACAAGGAAGGTGACGGCAACACCGTCAATGTGGCGCAGGCAGTCAAGGCGCAACTCGACAAGCTCAAGGACACGCTGCCGACGGGCGCTTCGCTGATCACGATCGAGGACCAGTCGGTCTTCATCCAGCACGCATTGAGCGAAGTCGAGTTCGATGCGCTGCTCGGCGGCGTGCTCGCGATCCTGATCATCTTTTTCTTCCTCGGCGATGCGTGGAGCACGTTCATCATCTCGCTGTCGCTACCGGTCTCGCTGATCGCCACGTTCTTCTTCATGGTGCAGTTGCATCTGTCGTTGAACGTGATGTCGCTCGGAGGACTGGCGCTCGCGACCGGTATGGTCGTGGACGACTCGATCGTCGTGCTGGAAAACATCGCGCGACTGCGCGAGAAGGGCGCGTCGATTCTTGAAGCAGCCGTCCGCGGGACGGCGGAAGTCGGTATGGCGGTGACTGCGTCAACGTTGACGACGGTCGCGGTGTTTTTTCCGCTGGTCTTCGTCGAAGGCATTGCCGGCCAGCTATTCCGCGATCAGGCCTTGACGATCACGTTCGCGATGCTGGTATCGCTCGTCGTGTCGATGACCCTGATCCCGATGCTCGCGTCGCTGAAGGGTCGCTCGCCTCTCGCGTTTCGGGACGAGCCCTTCACAGCAGCCACGGAACTTCCCCGGAACCGGGTCCTCAATGGACTCGTGCGCGGCGGACGCGCGAGCGGAGAAGGCGTGTTCCAGACTGCGCCGCGTTCCGTCGTTTGGGTGATGGCCACGATCTTTCGCGGCATCGGATTGTTATTCGGAACGGTACTGCGTTTCCTCGGACGTGGCGTGACAGCACCCTACGATCGCGCCGCCGGGTTTTATCGACGTTCATTGCCCAAAGCACTGGCTCATCCATGGCGCGTGCTCGGACTTTCGGGAATCGCACTGGTGGCGACGCTCGCACTCGTGCCGTCACTGGGACTCGATCTGATTCCGCAACTCGCGCAGGGTCGTTTCGACATGACCGTGACACTGCCGCCGGGAACCCCGCTCGCGGAAACGGACCAGCTGGTGTCGGAGATCTCTGCGCAGCATGCAAAGGATCCGGGCGTCGCGTCGATTTACGGCGTTGCGGGAGCCGGCACGCGACTCGATGCCAATCCGACCGAGTCGGGCGAGAACATTGCGCGCCTGTCGATCGCGTTGA
>JBDUED010000070.1:0-11020 GCA_040002595.1 Dokdonella sp.
CGCCGGATGCCAGCAGCGGCAGCCACAGATTGCCCGGGTATTTCTGCGGATGTTCGCGCCAATGCTCCGGACCGTAGGCCAGCACCTCGCGCGCCAGACGTTCGGCATCGAACTGCAGCGGCAATTGGATGAATGGGACGGGCAGCTTCATCGATCAATCACTCGGAAACGTAGATTTCGGCACCACCGGCACGGAACTCCTGCGCCTTTTCAGCCATGCCCTTCGCCAGGGCCTCCCCTTCAGCCATGCCGTGCTCCCTCGCATAATCACGCACGTCCTGGGTGATTTTCATCGAGCAGAAGTGCGGCCCGCACATCGAGCAGAAATGCGCGCTCTTGTGCGCGTCCTTGGGCAGCGTTTCGTCGTGGAACTCCTTGGCTTTTTCTGGATCGAGACCAAGGTTGAATTGATCGTCCCAGCGGAATTCGAAGCGTGCTTTCGACAAGGCATTGTCGCGCGCCTGCGCGCCCGGATGGCCTTTGCCCAGATCCGATGCGTGCGCGGCAATCTTGTAGGTGATGATGCCGTCGCGCACGTCCTGCTTGTCAGGCAGGCCGAGGTGTTCCTTGGGCGTCACGTAGCACAGCATGGCGGTGCCGAACCAGCCAATCATCGCCGCGCCGATCGCGGATGTGATGTGGTCGTAACCGGGCGCGATGTCGGTGGTCAGCGGTCCAAGTGTATAGAACGGCGCTTCTCCACATTTTTCCAGCTGTCGATCCATGTTTTCCTTGATCAGGTGCATCGGAACGTGGCCGGGTCCTTCGATCATCGTCTGTACGTCGTGCTTCCACGCGATTTGAGTGAGTTCACCCAGCGTGTCGAGTTCGGCGAATTGAGCCTCGTCGTTCGCATCCGCGATGCTGCCGGGGCGCAGTCCGTCGCCGAGCGAGAACGCGACGTCGTAGGCCTTCATGATCTCGCAGATGTCCTCGAAGCGTTCGTACAGGAACGACTCCCTGTGATGCGCGAGGCACCATTTGGCCATGATCGACCCGCCACGAGAGACGATGCCAGTCACGCGCTTCGCTGTCAGCGGCACGAAGGGGAGGCGCACGCCCGCGTGGATGGTGAAGTAATCGACACCTTGCTCGGCCTGCTCGATCAGGGTGTCACGGAACAACTCCCACGTCAGATCCTCGGCAACGCCGCCAACCTTTTCCAGCGCCTGATAGATGGGCACGGTGCCGATGGGAACAGGCGAATTGCGCAGGATCCATTCACGTGTCTCGTGGATGTGTTTGCCGGTGGAAAGATCCATCACCGTGTCCGCTCCCCAGCGGATCGCCCACACCATTTTTTCCACTTCTTCGGCAATCGAAGAAGTGACCGCCGAGTTGCCGATGTTCGCGTTGACCTTCACCAGGAAGTTGCGCCCAATGATCATCGGCTCCGATTCGGGATGATTGATGTTGTTGGGGATGATCGCGCGGCCGCGCGCGACTTCATCGCGCACGAATTGCGGCGTGAGGAGTTTCGGGATCGCCGCGCCAAAAGACTGCCCGGGGTGCTGTTTGAGCAAAGCCGAACCGGCCAGCGATTCCATCCGCTGATTCTCGCGGATCGCGATGTATTCCATCTCCGGCGTGACAATGCCGCGCCGCGCGTAATGCATCTGGCTGATGTTGCTGCCTGATTTGGCCACGCGTGGTTTGGGGATGTTGGGAAAACGCACTTCGGCCAGCGACGGCGCGTCCGCGTGACGACGCGTAAATGGCGAGCTGAATTCGGCCAGGGTCTCGCTGTCGCCGCGCTCGACAATCCAGCCCTCGCGCAACGCGGGCAAGCCGGCAGCGAGGTCGACGCGATAGTCCGGATCGGTATACGCACCCGAGGTGTCGTAGACCGCAAACGGCGCGTTCTTCTCGACCCCGAACATCGACGGCGTGTCGGCCAGCACGATCTCGCGCATCGGCACGCGCACGTCGGCGCGCGATCCGGTCACATGGATCTTGCGCGAACCCGGAATCGGCCGCGTCACGGTTTCGGAAAGTTCGGCAGTTTCGCGCAGCAGCGCAGTCGGTAGGGCATTCATCGGCATCGTCCTGCGTGTTGGCGGCGCGCACTCGCATCGAGTTCGCATGACAAAAGCGGGACGCCGCGGGACCCGAGGCCACCGCCGCGAAGCTTCCCTACGCCGGGTTCAACCGGATCAGGTTCGAAGGGACTCTCTCAGCCGATCCAGACCGGCACCCCCGCTTCAAGCGCACATTGAACCACGTCACCGCGCGCCTGGGTAGGTTGCTCGAACCAGCGCGTACAGCCTGCGAGAAAACGACCGCTTCCTCAGCCGCGCCCTGACGCGCCACAATGGGCGACCGTCTCGAGGATTTTCGATGGACACCCTGCATCCCGACCTGCACCAGCTTTTTCCGCCGCATCTGGCAACGTTGAAGGCGCGCACCGATATCGCGTTGGGGCGCGGTGGCTTCGATCATCTGGTCATTGCGGCGGGTCGGCCGGCAAATCAGTTTCTCGACGATCGGCCCTACACGTTCGCGGTCAATCCTCACTTCAAGCACTGGCTACCGGTGACCAAGGCGCCCGGTTCGTGGCTGGTCTACACGCCGGGCAAGAAGCCCAAATTGATATATCTGCAGCCACACGACTACTGGCATGTCGTGCCGGAAGCGCCTGCCGGCTACTGGGTCGAGCATTTCGATATCGTGATTATCCGCGACGCAAAAGAAGCCTGCGCTCACCTGCCCAAGGATGTCGCGCGCTGCGCGATTGTCGGAGAAGCGGGCGCGGCGCTCGAAGGTTGCGTGCCCAACAATCCGCAGGCAGTGCTCGACTATCTGCATTACCAGCGTGCGTTCAAGACAGCGTACGAATTGGCCATGATGCGCGTCGCAAGCAAACTTGGTGCGCGCGGCCATCGCGCCGCGGAGGCTGCGTTCCGCGCCGGCGAATCGGAGTTCTCGATCCACCTGGCCTATCTCGCCGCGACGCATCTGGCCGAACACGAGCTCCCCTACGACAACATCATCGCGCTCAACGAACATGGATCGGTGCTGCATTACACCAATCTATGTCGCACGCCGCCGATGCACATGCATTCGTTCCTGATCGATGCGGGGGCAAGTTTTCACGGCTATGTCAGCGACATCACGCGCACCTACGCCGGTCCCGATGGCAGCGAATTTGCGGCGCTGATCACGGCGGTCGATGCCGCGCAACGGGGTTTGTGCGCGAAAGTGCGTGCCGGCCAAAGCTATCCCGACTTGCACGTGCATGCGCATCACGTGCTTGCCGAGATTCTGCGCGAACATGGCTTGATCCGCATGAGCGCCGAAAGTGCGGTGGAAAGCGGCGTTTCCAGCGTGTTCTTCCCGCACGGCCTCGGCCATCTGCTGGGCTTGCAGGTGCATGATGTCGCCGGGTTCCAGGCCAGCGAGCACGGCGGCACGCTCGCGCGTCCGCCCGGCCATCCCTATCTGCGCCTGACGCGCGCGCTGGAACCGGGCATGGCGGTCACAATCGAGCCGGGCCTTTATTTCATCGACATGCTGCTGGCCGAGCTGAAGACAAAACCGGCAGCAAAGGACGTTGACTGGGACAAGGTCGATGTGTTGCGCCCGTACGGGGGCATCCGCATCGAGGACGATGTGGTGTGCACCGAGGCTGATCCGGAGAATCTCACGCGCGAGGCCTTCGCGGCGACGCATTGACGGCGCGGGTTGTCACCGGCTCGGGAGTCGATGCCGATCAGCGGCGTCGTCTCCGGCGCGTCAATCAAACCCATCAGCGAAAATCGCATCCTGCACCTCGTACGCGCCCACATCGATTGTGCCGAAGACGATGCGCGCGGCACCTATCACATCCCAGATGCCGAGATCTTCGGACAGCGGATTAAGGCCGACATCGCGCAGCGGCGATGTGGGAGCAAGCTGCGCATCGAGCGGGCCTGCGAACTGCGGATCGACGTTGAACGGGTTGGTCGTGGTGACCGGGCCATTCGTGCCCACGCTGCCGATATCGTTGTGATCGAGTTCGGCGCTGCCGCCCTGGCTCAGTCGCACATCGGTGCCGCCGTTGTCCCACACGATGTTGTTGGTCATCGCCACTCCCGCCATGCCAGATACATTGACGCCAGCACGGGTGGATGTGGCCGGAACGCTGTTGCGCGCGACCGTGTTGCTGTCGAAAAGGATCGCCATGCCGGGTGGAGCATGATTGCTGAGGAGGGCAAGCACGACGCCCGTCGCGTCGCTCGACGCATTGTCGAAAAACGCCGAATTGCGCACGCGGACGATGCCTCCGTCCGTGCCCAGGCTGGCAATCGCGAACGTGGTCTGATTGTTGCGCACGACCACGCGGTCCAGAGTGATGTCGCCCGTCCATCCGCCCGATCCGCTGATGTTCAGAGGCGGCACAAAGCCGACCGCCGCTCCGTTTTGCACGGTCAGGTCGTCCACTTGCACGCTGCCGCTGGTTCCTGTCATGGAGACGCTTAGCGGGATTTTGCTGCCGGCGCCATCCAGCCGCGTCCATTGCGCGCCCTGAAGCTGCAGGCTGCACGGCGGCATTCCGGACGCGGTCGCAAAACCGCCGCTGATGGTAAGCGATTGATTTTCAGACGACGCGTACTGGAAGCGGTCCGCGCTGGGAACGTAGGTTCCCGGTGCAAGCTGGATAAAGTCGTCCTCGCCATTGGTCTGCGCGGTTTGCAGCGCGTTTTGCAGGCCGGCGGAGTCGCTGACGCAAAAGGTCGCAGCGGCTGCGGGCGTGCCGATCGCCGCCAAGCCAAGGATGACCACGGCGGCGCGAACCGATGATGCGAATTGCTGAAACGCAGGCAGAGTTTTCACGATGCGGTGTCCCTTGGATAGCCTGCGGAGCAGGTTTGGCTATGTATTACGTGAATGCGCCGACAAGCGGACAATCGGACAATCGCAAAGATGCCGCAGGGAATCGAAGGGTGCTGTCAGCGAATGCCGCCGCGCCGCGCCGCACGACAGCAGTGGACGACAGGCGTAGGCTTTCGCCCACATGAAGATCGAGCAACACCAATCGGGCTATTCCTGGTTCCGCAGTCGCGGTGGCCATCGTTTCGGCTGCGAATTCGCGCTGATCGTCGCGCTCAAGATCATCCTGCTGATCGTGATCTGGTATGCCTTGTTCGCCCCGCAGCCACGTCCTGACACGACGCCTGCTGCAATCGAGAGGCATCTGTTCGTGCCTGTTGCCACTGCAAGGGTTGCGCATGATTGATCCGGAAGTCGTCACCCTTTCACGCCTGCAATTCGCATTGACGGCGCTTTACCACTTCCTGTTCGTGCCGCTGACGCTGGGCCTGGTGTGGATCCTCGCGGTGATGGAATCGGTCTACGTGATGACCGGGCGCGAAATATGGAAACGCATGGTGCAGTTCTGGGCGGTGTTGTTCGGCATCAATTTTGCGATGGGCGTCGCCACGGGGGTGACACTGGAATTCCAGTTCGGCACCAACTGGGCCTACTACTCGCACTATGCCGGCGACGTGTTTGGCGCGCCGTTGGCGATCGAGGGCCTGATGGCGTTTTTCCTCGAAGCGACCCTGATAGGCTTGTTTTTTGTCGGCTGGGATCGACTTTCGCGTCTGCAGCATGTGATCGTGACCTGGCTGCTCGCGCTCGGCACCAGCCTGTCCGCCTTGTGGATCCTGATCGCCAATGCGTGGATGCAAAATCCGGTCGGCGCTCAGTTCAACCTCGACAGCATGCGCATGGAGGTCACGGATTTTTCTGCCGTGATGTTCAACCCGGTCGCGCAGGCAAAGTTCGTTCACACGGTCAGTGCGGGCTATGTGCTCGGCGCAATGTTTGTACTGTCGATCAGCGCGTGGTACTTGCTGCGTGGGCGCAATGTGGAATTCGCCAAACGTTCGATGACGGTCGCGGCAAGTTTCGGTCTTGCCGCAGCACTCAGTGTGGTCGTGCTCGGCGACGAATCGGGCTACAACCTGACCGAACACCAGAAAATGAAACTCGCGGCCATCGAGGCAATGTGGGAAACGGAACCCGCGCCGGCATCGATCACCGTGTTTGGCTGGCCCGACGTGGCCGAACGCACGACCCATTTCGCCGTTCGCATTCCGTGGCTGATGGGCCTGATCGGCACCCGTTCCATCGACACCGTGATGCCCGGCATCAACGATCTGGTCGCGCATGCGCAAGTGCGCATCGCGAGCGGACTCAAGGCGTATGCGGCGATGCAGACCCTGCGCACGCATCGCGACGACACCGCCGCACGGGCGACCTTCGAGTCGCACAAAGCTGATCTCGGTTACGCATTGCTGCTCAAGCGCAGCATGGACAATCCTTCCCTCGCCTCGGCCGCGGATATTTCGCAGGCGGCAGCCAGCACGATCCCGAATGTGCCGGTGCTGTTCTGGTCGTTTCGCATCATGGTTGCCTGCGGCCTGTGGTTTATCGCGCTGTTCGGGTTTTCATTCTGGCTCGCTTCGAAACGCCAGCTCGATCGGCATCGCTGGTATCTGAAAACCGCGCTTTGGAGTTTGCCGCTGCCGTGGCTGGCGATTGAACTTGGATGGATCGTCGCCGAATACGGTCGCCAGCCGTGGGCGATCGAAGGGGTGCTGCCGACCGCGCTTGGCGTGTCGAGCGTGTCGGCGACGCAGGTGGCGACCAGCCTTGGCGCATTCGTGCTGTTCTACACCGCGCTTGCGGTAGTCGATGCCGTGCTGATGTGGAAATACGCGCGTCTGGGACCGGATGGGCTTGGCATGTGGCCACCGAGCGCGCTTGTACGGGCACCGGATAAAGCGCCTCCTGTGCACACGAGCGCGGCGCCATGACGGCAGCGCGCCGCGCGAAACAATTTTCGCCCAAGTCTAGGCTTGAGCGAAACGGTTAAAGCGGCGGCGCACCGGCGAGCGAATGAGAAAACAGGAACTCCTCTCATGATCGAATATGAAACCCTGCGCGTACTTTGGTGGCTGCTGCTCGGCTCGTTGCTGATCGGCTTCGCCATCATGGACGGTTTCGATCTCGGCATCGCCGCGCTGCTGCGCGTGCTCGCGCGCAACGATGACGAGCGTCGCGCGCTGCTGGAAACGATCGAACCGGTATGGGAAGGCAACCAGGTCTGGCTGGTCCTTGGAGCCGGATCGATTTTTGCGGCATGGCCACTGCTGTATGCGGCTGCGTTTTCGGGATTTTATTTCGCGATGCTGCTGGTCCTGCTCGCGCTGATCGTGCGACCGGTCGGCTTCAACTTTCGCAACAAGTTCACGCATCCGCGCTGGCGCGATACGTGGGATTGGCTGCTGACGTTCAACGGCATCGTGCCAGCATTGGTGTTCGGCATCGCGTTCGGCAATCTGTTCCTCGGCGTTCCCCTGCGATACGACGACACCCTGCGCATCAGCTATGAAGGCGGCTTTTTCGACCTGCTGCGGCCGTTTCCATTGTTGGTGGGCCTCGTTTCGCTAGCGATGATCCTGATGCATGGCGCGGCGTGGACCGCGCTCAAGGCCGACGACGTGATCCTCGCGCGCGCCGAACGCGCACTGCGCGTGTTGGCGCCTGTATTTGTGCTGCTGTATGCCCTCGCCGGTGCGTGGCTGTATTTCGGCGTGACCGCTTACGTGATCGACGACGCTGCGATCACCAATGCAGCCTCCAACCCGTTGCTCAAAACCGTCACCCACAGCGGTAACTGGTTCGGCGACAGTCCGCTCGGATACTGGGCCTGCGTCGCGGCCGTCATTGCGCTCGCCGCTGCATTGGCGACGCCATGGCTTGCCAGCCGTGGCCGTCACCTTGGCGCTTTCCTGGCCAGTTCATTCACCCTCGCCGGCACCATCGCCTCGGCCGGCCTTGCGCTGTTTCCATTCCTGCTGCCGTCCGCGCTTGACCCGCGCAGCAGCCTGACCGTGTGGGATGCATCGAGCAGCAAGAGCACGCTCGGCGTGATGCTGCTGGTTACCGCGGTGCTGCTGCCGATCGTGATTGCCTACACCGCGTGGGTTTATCGTGTGCTGCGCGGTCGTGTCAGTTTGGCGCACGTCAAGCAAACCCACGGAATGTACTAACAGCCAGGATTGGTGATTCGCAGTATCCGCATGCGCAATTTCGCGACGTTATTTTTTTCCAATGATCCAAATCTGCAAAGCGGAGGTTTCCCTCATGTGGTATTTCAGCTGGATTCTCGGCCTCGGCCTCGCCTGTGCGTTCGCGATTCTCAACGCGATGTGGTTTGAATTGAATGCGGACGCGCTGGCGCAGCAAAAAAACGACGTCGAAACCCCTCCAGCGGCCCTGCCCAACTGAATCGTGGTGGTGGTTGCGCACGTTTTTGCGTGACACACGTCCATGCTTGGGCTAGCGTGCGGCGCCTCCTATTCGCGGGAATTGCGCGTGATGCGTCCTTTGTATTTGATCGCCTTGTTGCTCCTTGCGCTCGGCAGCACGGCGACGAGCGCTCGCACAGTCAAACCCGCGCTGCCTGATGCGGCAAAAGTCGTCCATTCAACTGTTGCGCAAGCATCGGCGCGGCCAAAAAAGCACAAAGCTCCGCCAGCGCCCGATCCGCAGATCGATCACTGGATCCACGTCGGCAGCTTCGGCGACGTCGCGATCTACAAACCGAAGGTCGCCAACCGCGGGCTCGCGCTGTTCGCCTCCGGCGATGGCGGCTGGAACATGGGCGTGACCGACATGGCCCATGCGGCCGCCGCGCAAGGCTATTGGGTCGCGGGCTTCAGCACGCCGCAATTTCTCAAGGCGCTCGATGGCGGTGACGCACCATGCAGCGACGCCGATGGCGTGCTCGCGCGATTCGCAAGCGATCTGGTGCGCCAGCTTGGGCTGCCGCCCGGCACACGTCCGATCATTATCGGATATTCGTCCGGCGCGACCCTCGTCTACACCGCGCTCGCCGCCGACGCGGGCAAACGCCTGGGCGGCGGCATCAGTCTGGGCTTTTGCCCGGATCTTCTAATCCGCAAACCGTTCTGCCCCGGCGCCGGTGGCCTTACCGCGCATTGGCAGAAACAACCGCCTTCCTGGGTATTCGACAAGCGCGAAACGGTCAACGTGCCCTGGCGCATCCTGCAAGGCGAGTCCGATCAAGTGTGCGATCCGAAATTCGCGCCGGACTTCGCCGCCGGTCAGAAAGACTCCAAAGCCATCATGCTGCCCAAGGTCGGTCATGGTTTCGGGGTGCCGAGAAACTGGATGCCGCAATACGTGCAAAGCGTCAAGGATCTGCTCGATTCAGGTCGTTGAAACAGGCCGTCGCGCCGCTGGGTGCCGCCGCGCGCGCCGCGCGCGAACACCGGATGGTGTGAGCCAGCAGCGAGGGGCGTGTCGCGGGGGGCCGGAGGATCTCGCCTCACGCATTCCCACATTCCGCCCACAACCCCGGCGCTGCACTAATATCTGTCGTTTCATGGATGATGCCTGCGCATGAAATCCGCTAACGATCCGGCCAGTTCCTCCACGACGACTGCACGCCGTTGGCTGCTGCGCCTGCGCTGGTCGCTGCCAATCGCGTTTCTGCTGCTGGTCGGCTGGCTGCTGTGGCACGGCATTGATGAATTCGATCTGCCGCAACTGCAGCGCACGCTGCTGGACGTGCCGACGCTGGCATCGATCGGAATCGCTTTTCTTGCGTTGGTGGCCGTCGCATTCACGGGCCTGATCGACGTGCTGATCGCGCGCTGGCTCAAGCTCGACATTCCGGCGCGCGAGGTGCTGCGGCTAGCGTTTGTCGCCAACGCATTGGCAAATGTATTGAATCTTTCCGGTGCGATCGGCTCCGGCGTGCGTCTGCTCGGGCTGTCGGCGCGACGCGTTGAACTGCCCCTCAGCGCGACGCTGATCGGCTTGCAGGTGTTGTCCCTGCCGCTTGGCTTGTCGGTGCTGATTATCGCGACACTCGCGACGGGCGCACTGCCGATCACGCCAAGCGCCACCACGCAGTGGCTCGCGCTTGGCGTACTGATCGCGGCGGCGTTTTATCTGCCTGCGTTTCTCGTGTTGACCACGCGGCGACGCTTGATGCGTTGGCTGCCGCGCGGTCTCGATCTGCCGCCGTGGCGGCTGAAACTGAGTCTGGCCGCGACGTCATTCATCGATTGGATACTGAGCGCTGCGGTGCTCTATGGTTGCCTGTACATTTCCGGCGCGCATGTGAAACCCGGCGCGTTGCTGTGCAGTTTTGCCGCCGCGCAGACGCTCGGTTTGCTCAGTCTGATTCCCGGCGGTTTCGGCGTCTTCGACGGCTTGATGCTGCTTGCGCTGAGCAGCGGCGGCTACGACAACGCAACGATTGTTTCCGGCCTGTTCCTGTACCGGATCACCTACTACCTTGTGCCGTTGCTGGCGGGTCTGTATCTGGGCTCGGGCATGCTGGCCGGTCGCCTGCCAGGGGTGGCACGCGCAACCGAACGCCTGCGCACGCACCCGCTGTTCGGCGTGCTCGGTTTGCCGGCGAGCCTGCTTGCCGGGGTCGGCATCCGCGCACTTGCGGTGCTTACCTTCGGCGCCGGTCTGGTCTTGCTTGCCTCAGCTGCGATCCCGGCTGTTCACGAGCACATCGTCGTGGTACGCGAAAATCTGCCGCTGGCTGCGGTCGAAAGTTCGTATTGGCTGTCGGTATTGACCGGCGTCGTGCTGCTCGGCCTGGGTCGCGGCATCGATGGACGCCTGCGCGTCGCCTATCGGCTGGCCCAACCCTTGCTCGTACTTGGCGCTGTGCTGGCTGTCACCAAAGGCTTGCATTACGGCGAGGCCTTGTTCCTGCTTTCCATTGCGGGGCTGCTGCGCATGCGCAAGCGCGAGTTCACCCAGCGCGCAATGAGCCTCACATCGCTGACTACGTTCACCTGGCTCAGCGGCTTGACCCTGGTTGTACTTGCGTTTTTTGCGGCCGGCGTGTGGTCGGTGCTGGGCGATGACAGTTTCGACTTCTGGTATTTCGGTTTCGGCGAGCATTCCTCGCGCATCGCACGCGGTCTTTTCGCCGCGCTGTTCGGCGTGCTGGCCTACCTGATCTGGCAGTCGTTTGCGG
>JBDUED010000071.1:0-11005 GCA_040002595.1 Dokdonella sp.
TGAAGCCGAGGAAATCGATCGGCTGACGGATCAGCGCGAAATCCTCATCCGGCCACTCGGGCCATGCGTCGCCGAATATTTCGGTCATTTCCGCTGGGTAGTGGCCGAGAAAAACCGGGTCGAGGTACTGGCGATTCATGTAGGCATCGGCGCGCTGGACTGCCGCAATATCCTGCGCGCTGTCGGAGGCAGGGTATTTTGGTTCCAGATTTACCACGATGCCGATGTCGTGCTTGCCGTCGGCGCGGTATGCCTGCACCGCCATGCCGTGCGCACGCAACAGGTGGTGCGACGCGACCGGCGCCTCGAACAGGTTTCGATGACCGGGCGCGTGGACGCCATGCAGATAACCGCCGTCGGTGACCACCCACGGCTCATTGAGTGTCACCCATTTCTTCACGCGACCGTCGAGCTTGCGGTAGAGGGTATCCGCGTAATCGGAAAACCAGTGTGCGATGTCTGGATTCAGCCAGCCACCCAGATCATCGAGCGCGGCTGGCAAATCCCAGTGGTACAAGGTCAGCAGCGGTTCGATCCCGTTTTCAAGCAGGCAATCGACCAGCCGTTCGTAAAAATCGAGTCCACGCGCATTCACGCGCCCCTTTCCGGCGGGCAACACGCGCGCCCAGGCGACGCTGAAGCGATAGGCCTTCAGGCCCAGATCACGCATCAGCTTTACATCATCCTTGTACAGGCGATAGTGATCGCAGGCGACGTCGCCAGTTGCCCCCTCGACGATCATGCCCGGGGTGTGCGAAAAGCGCTGCCAGATATTCGACCCCGCACCGTCGGCCAGCGGCGACCCTTCGATCTGGTAGGCGGAGGTTGCGCTGCCCCACAAGAAGTCACGCGGAAATTCGTACGACTCGCTCATCCTGTGGTCGCTGCGTTGAAGGCGAAAAAATGATTACGTAGCAGGATAATCGAACAGCCGCGCGATTGCAGGCATCTGCTAGGGTTGGTTGATGGCTTGATGCAGACGTGCAACCGTGTGCAAACGCCGACGTTGATCTTGCAGACAACCGCAAAAAGGGAAAACCGATGGCAACAGTTCAACTGGACCGTTTGCGCAAGGTGTACGACAACGGCTACGTCGCCGTGGCGGGCGCGACCTTCGAGGCCGTGCATGGCGAACTTCTCGTGCTGGTCGGCCCGTCGGGTTGCGGCAAATCGACCTTGCTGCGCATGATCGCAGGGCTTGAGGACATAACATCCGGCACGCTCGCCATCGGCGACCGCATCGTCAATGACGTTTCGCCGCGCGATCGCGACATCGCGATGGTGTTCCAGAATTACGCGCTGTATCCGCACATGAGCGTCGCTGCAAATCTGGGTTTCGGATTGAAATTGCGCGGCACGCCGCGCGCGGAAATCGCGAGTCGCGTCGCCGAAGCGGCGGCGATGCTTGATCTGCACCGTCTGCTGCAGGTCAAACCGGCGCAATTATCCGGTGGCCAGCGCCAGAGAGTTGCCCTCGGACGCGCGCTGGTTCGCAAGCCGGCGGTGTTTCTGCTCGATGAACCGTTGTCCAACCTCGATGCGAAACTGCGCCTGTCGACCCGCGTCGAGATCGCGAAACTGCATCGCAAGCTTGACGCCACCATGATCTACGTCACCCACGACCAGATCGAGGCGATGACCCTCGGCCACCGCATTGTCGTGATGAAAGATGGTGAAATCCAGCAGATCGATACGCCGATGCGCTTGTACGAACAGCCGGTAAACCTGTTTGTTGCCGGTTTCATCGGCAGTCCGGCAATGAATTTCCTGCGTGGACACGTGATTGTCGACGCGGGCGTCGCGCTTGATACCGGCACGATGCGCTTGCCGCTGGGTGCCGCGAACGACGATTCACGTTTCGCGGCGCTGGTCGGCCATGAACTCATCGTCGGTCTGCGGCCTGAAAATCTGGTACCGGTCAACCTCCACGCGCAAACGAGCGACCCGCGCTTGTCGGCAACGCTCGAACTCGTCGAGCCGGTCGGCAACGAAATCTTCCTGAACCTGCGGCTTGGCCCGACCGCGCTGATCGCGCGCGTACCACCTCAGGCAATTGCGGCGATTGGCGACGACGTGGAACTGTCGTTCAAGCCAGGGCAACTGCACCTGTTCGATGCTGCAAGCGGAAAACGTATCGTTTGCCCATGAAGCCCGGGCGGCGCAAACGCTTCTGTGGGAGCGGCGGAAGCCGCGATGCTGTTGCGCGAAAAGCCTCACAGCTAACGTCTGCAGAAAAAGGCGCGACGTGATGTTTCCGCAGCACACCCCGACGCCCGGTGCTCGGCAAGAGGAAGTATCTCGGCTGCCACCGCTCCTTCAAAACATGCGCGCCAGGCGCCGATCAAGTCGGCGTTTTTGTATCACTCTCGTCACGGCAGTCGGCGCAAACACCGTGCACTTCCAGCGTCTGCGCGCGGGCGCGGAATCCACGATCCTTCGCTTGTTCGGTGAGCAAACGGGAGACGCGTTCGTCGCACACCTCGTCCGCATTGGCACACACATCGCAAATCAGGAACGGCACCTGATGCGCTTCGTTCGGATGATGACAGCCGACAAACGCGTTGATTGATTCGAGCTTGTGGATGAATCCGTGTTCCAGCAGAAAATCGAGCGCGCGATATACGGTCGGCGGCGCCGCGCTGGCGTGGTCATCCTTGAGGCGGTCGAGAAGAACGTACGCCTTGACCGGTTTGGGTTCCGCCGCCACCAGTTGCAGTACGCGCAAACGCAGCGGAGTCAGGCGCAGGCCGCGCATTTCGCACGCACTCGCCACCGCATCGACAAACGCGCTCGCGTCGTGACGATGATCGTGGTGGCTGTGACGCTGGGCGGCGACGTTCGACATGCGGCTTGCCTGATGGAGGAAGGTCATCTTACGCGGAGCGGCCGCGGAGTGGCAGCCACTACATGCGCGCGAACGTAGCAATACTCAAGGTTGGCGCCCGCGTCGAGTTGTGCTGACACGCGATCATCGGCTTTACCAACCCCTGTCGCTGCTTTTTGCGCGCGAACGCTCCGAGCGCAAAGCCGCCGCGCGCAAATTGACTCCACAATGGTGGCAGGCTTTCGCGCTTGTCGCATTCCGGTGGCCGCATTCAGGGCATTCGGGCAAGTTTGATTTCGACAACGCGATAACCAGCCACCCGACCGGTCCGAGCGCGGCGCCCCAGACCAGCCCCGCCAGCCAGCGTCCCTTGGCCAGACCGATCAACGCGCCGACCAGCGCGCAGCCAATCGTGATGGCGATCGCCCACAGCCAAAGGCCGGGATCGAGCAAGGCGCCGGTGCAACTCTGCAGCAACGCCTGTACCGCTTCCGGATCGGTCTGATCCAGGTTCGTCAACGCATTGAAGGTGCATTCGAGGGCCATGTGCCAAGGTTCTCAGTCGACGCGCATGAGCGCCGCTTCGATGCGCCGCAACGCCTCGTCGCGTCCGGTGAGAAATACAGTGTGATCGATCGACGGCGACACCTGGGTGCCAGTCAGTGCCACCCGCAGTGGCTGCGCGATCTTGCCCATGCCTGCACCGATGGATGCGGCTGCCGCTTCAATCGCATTGTGAATTTCAGTCACCGACCATTCGGGCAGTGCCGCAAATCCTGCGTGCGCAGCTTCGAGCGCGGCGCGCGCGCCCGGCGCCTGCAGATGTTTGGCAACGGCTTGTTCGTCATAGTGATGCAACGGCGCGTACCAGACGCGCGCCTTCTCGGCCATTTCCTTTAGCGTCCTTGCACGATCGCGCAACGCGACAATCACGTCGGCCGGGTCGGGGCCCTGCCGCGGATCGATGCCGGCTGCGCGCAGTTGCCATTCGAAATGCGGCGCGATCTCGCGCGGATCGTCGTTCTTCAAGTATTGCTGATTCATCCACGACAGTTTCTCCAGATCGAAACGTGACGCCGATTTGTTGACATTGGTCGCGTCGAACAACGCGATCATTTCCTCGCGCGAGAAAATTTCCTGATCGCCATGCGACCAACCCAGACGCACGAGATAGTTGAGCAGCGCGTGCGGCAGGAATCCGTCGTCGCGATACTGCATCACGCTGACCGCACCGTGGCGCTTGCTGAGTTTCTGCCCGTCCGCGCCGAGAATCATCGGCAGATGCGCAAAACTCGGCACCGCAGCACCCAGAGCGTGATAAACATTGATCTGGCGCGGCGTGTTGTTTACGTGATCGTCGCCGCGAATCACGTCGGTGATCGCCATGTCGATGTCGTCGACGACGACCGCGAAGTTGTAGGTGGGGAAACCGTCGGAGCGGATCAGCACGAAGTCATCGAGTTCCTCGTTGCTCCATTCGATGCGGCCCTTGACCTTGTCCTCGAACACGACGCTGCCTGAAGTCGGATTCCTGAAGCGCAGTACGCGGTTCGGATCGTCCCGCAGCGGCTCGTTCTGGTCGCGATAGAAGCCGTTGTAGCGCGGCTTGGTGCCCGCAGCCATCGCCGCGCTGCGCATCGCTTCGATCTCTTCCTTCGATTCGTAGGCGTAATACGCCTTGCCCGCTCGGAGCAAGTCGGCCGCAACCGCGTGGTAGCGATCCATGCGCAGGATTTGGTAATACGGGCCCTCGTCGTGGACAAGGCCGAGCCAGTTCATGCCATCCACAATCGCCTGCACCGCAGCTTCAGTCGAGCGCTCCCGATCGGTATCCTCGATGCGCAGAATGAATTGGCCGCCGCGATGACGCGCTTCAAGCCAGCAGTACAACGCGGTGCGCGCCCCGCCGATGTGCAGGTAGCCGGTGGGACTGGGAGCGAAGCGGGTGCGGACGGTCATTCGCGAACAAGGCTTGATTTACGATACGCAAGTTTACCGGACCTGTCCCGTCCTGACGCATACACGTTGTGCATCAGGGTTGCCGATCGTTGTGCGCGACGTGTCCACCGGGTTGCCGCCTTTTGCCAATGCCAAGGCCGGACTGATTCGTTGCAGCGCTGCTGCTGGCGCCCGGCGCTTCGGCCGAAGCGGACAACCCCGATCCTGTTGTGACGCTACAGCGCGGTGAGATACGCGCCTGTCCGTACGTATCAACGGGCAACACCCCGATATGCCATCGTTGTCCGGTTGCTGCAAACTACGCAATCGACCCATCGACACGCCCGCCCATGCCGACACTCCTTCGCACCTTGCTTTGGTCTGGACTGCTGCTTGTGTGCGGCTGTGCATCAGCGCCGTCGAGCAGGCCTGTCGTGCGTGCCGCCGAGGGAGCGCGCGCGCAGCTCGCGATCCTCGAATCGACCGATATCCACTCCAACATCCTCAGTTACGACTACTACAAGCTCGCCGAGGACAGGAGCATCGGATTCGAGCGCATGGCGACCCTGGTCAAGCAGGCGCGCAAGGAATTTGCCAACAGCGTGCTGTTTGATGCCGGCGACACGATCCAGGGCACCGCGTTGGCGGACTATCAAGCGCTGGTGAAACCCGTCGATTGCAACGAGGAACTGGCGATGTATCGCGCGATGGATGCGCTCGGCTACGACGCCGCCACGATCGGCAACCACGAATTCAACTACGGCTTGCCGTTTCTCGCCCAGGTGACCAACCAACCAATGAATGTCGAGGGGATTGCAGCGCGCCATTGTGCCGGCCCGCACTACCCGTTGGTCCTGTCGAACGCGTTCAGCGTGCGCGACAACCAGCCGATCTATCCGCCGTACGCGGTGCTCGATCGCACGCTGACCCTGCGCGATGCCGAGGGCCACGACATCAAGGCGCCAATCCGCATCGGCATCATCGGCTTCACACCGCCGCCAATCATGCAATGGGACAAGCGCAATCTCGAAGGCAAGATATATACGAAAGGATTGGTGGAATCCGCACGCGAATATCTGCCGAAATTGCGCGCGCAGAATGTCGATCTGGTGATCGCAATCTCGCACGGCGGCATCGACGTGTCGCCCTACGGCAGCGCCATGGAAAACGCGAACTGGTACCTGTCGCAGGAACCCGGGATCGACGCGCTGCTGCTCGGCCATTCGCATGCGCCGTTTCCCGATCCGCACAATGCCAAATCGCGCTTCAACAATCTGCCCGAGGTCGACAACCAGCGCGGCTTCATCCACGGCAAGCCAGCCGTGATGGGCAATTTCTGGGGCAAAAGCCTCGGCGTGATCGAACTTGCGCTGGTGCAACGCAATGGCCGTTGGACAATCGATGCGGCCGCGACGCATTCGGAAGTGCGCGATATCAAGCAGCCCGACGGCAGTCTCGTTGCACCGGATCCGGCAATTGCTGCGTTGATCGAACCGGTGCATGAGGCAACAATCGCCTACGTGTCGACGCCGATCGGAGACAGTGATTTTGCGATGACGAGCTATTTCGCCGAACTTGGCGACGTGACCGCGCTGCAGCCGGTCAACATGGCGCAGCACGACTATGCGACGAGCTACATCGAAAGGAACCTGCCGCAATACGCGAACGTTCCGGTGCTCTCCGCCGCAGCGCCGTTCAAGACGGGCTTCAGCGGGGCCAACGACTACACCGACATCGAGGCGGGCCCGCTCGCGATCCATAATGCAGCGGATCTGTATCTGTACCCGAACACGTTGACCGCGGTGAAGGTCGACGGCGCGGTGTTGAAAGGCTGGCTCGAACGCTCGGCGCAACGTTTCAACCGCATCGACCCGACACGTCGCGAAGCGCAGGAACTCGTCAATCGAAAATTCTCCGGTTACAACTTCGATGTAATCCAGGGCGGCCTGAGCTACGCGATCGACGTGACCCAGCCCGCGGGCATGCGCATCACGAACCTGCGTTATCTGGGCAAACCTGTGGATGCCGCGCAGACGTTTATAGTGGTGACCAACAACTATCGCGCGAGCGGCGGTGGCTATTTTCCGGGACTCGACGGCAGCAACATCGTGCTGTCGGCGCCGGACTCAAACAGGGATGTGCTCATCGACTGGGTGCGTGCGCAAAGGCATCTGACACGCGCTCACGACGGCTCGAACCGCAACTGGCATTTCGCGCCGGTGGAGACTGCCGGCCCGATCCTGTTCACGTCCGCGACGGCCAAGCTCGACCTTGCCAAGGCCGATGGCCTCGACAATGTGCGCTGGCTGAAGGACAACGGCGACGGTACGGCGACCTACGCGGTGGACCTTGCCGCGGCGCAAACCCCGAAGCGCTGACGGCCCATCGACTCGAATTCAGCGGCGGCTTCATCGGCAAACCGCTCCCGCCGACAATTGACGCAGCAGCGCGGATGGCGACGCGAGGGATTACGGCATTACATGGATCGTGATCTTCTCCGAAACCAGCGGCGGATCGAACTGCATGTGTCTGGCGTCGCCGAAATCGAGTTGCAGTGTGTGCGTGCCGGATTCGAGGTGAATCGTGTCGTCGGTCTGGGCCTTGCCGTAATGCTTGTGCGTGGCGTCGTTCGGGATCGGCGCGTCCAGCGGCGGCAGTTCCTTGGCATCGATCAACAGATGATGGTGGCCGCTGTCCGGCGTCGATGCACTGGTCGGTGCCAGCGCGATGCCCTCCACGCCGAACTTGACCACCACGTCCTGCGCGACAGTTGCACCATCTTTCGGCGAGACGATGAAAACCTTCGCCTGCGCAGGCGCATGTTCGCGCATCATCGGCACGGTGGACTTGGCAACATCCTGAGCGGCGAGCGCGAAACCGCCGGAAAGCACGAACGCGCACACTGACGCGCTTGCGAACGCAGGGATCGGACGCATGATCGTTGCTCCATTCAAAAGTGGACCGCATCATACGCCGGCGACAGCGCATTGCCATTTGCGCGGCGAGACCCCACGTCAGATCGCCACCGCGCCGCCCGCCCCAGGACCAGATTGCACGATGAGCGAAGCCACAACCGCCAGCACTCTGTCCGTGATCCGCCGGCTGTGGCCGGAGGTCTGGCGCTACCGTCTGCGCGTCGGCGCGGCCCTGATTTTTCTGGTGGCGGCCAAGCTGGCCAACATCGGCGTGCCTCTGGTCATGAAAGAGCTGATCGACAAGCTCGACCTCAAGCCGACACCGCTGCTGATTCCGCTGATGCTTCTGCTTGCGTACGGCGCACTGCGGTTGTCGACTTCGCTGTTCCAGGAACTGCGCCAGATCGTGTTCGCACGCGTGCTGGCGCGGACCTCGCGCCGAATCACGTTGCGCGTCTTTGAGCATCTGCATGCCTTGTCCTTGCGTTTCCATCTCGACCGGCGCACCGGCGGCGTCGCACGCGATGTCGAGCGCGGCATGAGCGCAACCTCCGACCTGCTCGACTGGACCATCTACACGATCCTGCCCACCCTGCTCGAAGTAGCACTTGTCTGCGCCATTCTGATCGCGCGTTTCGACTGGACCTTTGCCGCCATTACGCTGGCGACGCTGGTCGCATACATTGCCTTCACGTTCTCGATCACCGAATGGCGCATGCGCTATTACCGGGCCGCGAATGCAGCCGATACCGAGGCCAATGAACGCGCCGTCGACTCCCTGCTCAACTACGAGACGGTCAAATACTTCGGCAACGAACGCCACGAATTCGGTCGCTACGACGCAAGCCTTGTCCATTACGAGGAAGCGACCGTCAAGAGCATGAAAACCCTGGCGGTGCTCAACATCGGCCAGGCCAGCATAATCGCGCTCGGACTTACCGCCCTGCTGTGGCGCGCGGCTGCGGGCGTCGTCGCTGGCGCGATGACGCTGGGGGATTTCGTGCTGGTCAACGCGTTCCTGATCCAGCTCTCGATTCCGCTCAACTATCTGGGCGTGGTGTACCGCCAGGTCAAGCAGGCCCTGATCAATATCGAACGCATGTTCGTGCTGCTCGACCAGCCGCGCGAAGTTGCCGATGCGCCAGACGCGCCAATGATGGCCGTGCGCGGCGGCGCAGTGCATTTCGAGCACGTCGACTTTCACTACGACGCGGAGCGATCGATCCTCAGCGGCGTCGACTTCGAGATTCCGGCCGGGCATACGGTCGCCGTGGTCGGCACCACCGGCGCCGGCAAGTCAACCCTGGCGCGCCTGCTGTTCCGTTTCTACGACGTGAGCGGCGGCCGCATCACGATCGACGGTCAGGATATCCGCGCGGTCACGCAAGCAAGCCTGCGCGCCGCCATCGGCATCGTCCCCCAGGATACGGTGCTGTTCAACGACACCATCTACTACAACATCGCCTACGGTCGGCCTGATGCCCGTCGCGAAGAGGTCATTGCGGCAGCGAAAGCGGCGCATATTCACGCCTTCATCGAATCACTGCCGCTGGGCTACGAGACCGGCGTCGGCGAACGCGGTCTGAAACTTTCCGGCGGCGAGAAACAGCGCGTCGCGATCGCGCGCACGGTGTTGAAGAATCCAGCCATCCTGGTGTTCGACGAAGCGACCAGTGCGCTTGACACGCGTACCGAAAAAATCATTCAGGGCGAACTTGCGGCCATCGCGCGCGGGCGCACGACGCTGGTCATCGCGCATCGACTTTCCACCATTGTCGGAGCGGACCAGATTCTCGTTCTCGAGCACGGCCACATTGTCGAGCGTGGCACGCACGACGAGCTGCTCGCGACGCCCGGCCGCTACGCTCAATTGTGGACGATGCAGCAGCGCGAACGGGTCGAACCGGCGCCGGAGGCCGAGATGATCGTCGAAGGCTGACACTGGCCGTCAGTTTCGCGCCCGTCAGCGTACACAAGCCGGCCGCGCCGCAACCATTGCGTTGGCCATCGGCGGCATGTTATTTGCTTCGTATATCGCGCTCGCCACCCTGGGAACTCCCTTGAATACTCCGAAAACTCGTACCGTTTGTGTCGTCGGGGCCGCAGCCGATGTCACGGCGCGCATTGTCACGCTGCTCCAGGAACAGGAGACGCAACTCATTGCGTACTGGCGACCAGCCGATATCGGCAGCGCCGACCTGCTCATCATCGACGCCGATTCGATCTATGGCCATATGGATTGGCTCAAGGCCGCTTCGAGCGGCCGCCTCGTTGCCGCCTGCACGAAATCCGCCGACGGTTACGACAGCGAATTGTGGCTGCGCAATCCTGTCGCCGCCGTGGATCTGGTGAATCTGCTCAATCGCATCAGCACGCAGCTTGGCGACAAAGCTGAAACCTATTCCGCGCCGGCGGTCGAGTCCGTGGAAGGGCCGCAAGCGGTGCGCGCGAAAATCAAGGCACCTGTCCCGCCCACTCAATCCGAACCCGTCGCAAGGCCAGCCGCACCGATTGCAGCAGCAATGCCATCTGCTGCGCCCGCTGCGCCGCGCCAACTCTACTTGGCCGACCTGCTGGAAGTGGACTCGCCGCTCAAGGGACTCCTGCGCGTGGCTGCCGATGGTCTTCCAACGCTGCTGCTCGATCCCGCACAACGCATCTGGTACTGCGCGTCGACGCTCAAGGCGCTCACAGATTGGTGTACGCGGGCTTTGTCACCCGCGGACGTGAAGAGCGTGGACAACCCGGAATTCGTTGCCGAAGCGGCCACCATGGCGGGGCATCCGTACCTGCGTTTGAAATGGCTTTCGCATCTGATTCGCGGCGATGGATATCTTGACCCGGCACTCGACGTAAACGCGCGTTACAAGCTGTCGCGCTGGCCGCAAAGCGAACGCGAGTTTCCGCGCCACTTCCGCATCGCTACGGTGATGCTGAAGCAGGCGGCAACGCTGGATGAAGTCGCCGAACACAGCGGTGCGACCATTGCCGATGTGGCGAACTTCGTCAACGCCTATCATGCGATCGGCTACATCGATCGGGAAAGCACCGAGCTCGCGCCGGAAAGCGTGAATCGAGGCGGTCTGTTCGGACGGATACGCAAGACATCCACGAATTGAGGGCGATTTAAGTTGACGAAAGCGCGAGCGACCTCTATTCTCTCGCGCCTCTCACGGGGCCATAGCTCAGCTGGGAGAGCGCTTGCATGGCATGCAAGAGGTCGCCGGTTCGATCCCGGCTGGCTCCACCAGTTTCAGCATCGGTTTTCCTATGCGTCCCCATCGTCTAGAGGCCTAGGACACCGCCCTTTCACGGCGGACACAGGGGT
>JBDUED010000072.1:0-10926 GCA_040002595.1 Dokdonella sp.
TACATCGCTTTGTGATAGCGATCGCGCAAGGTCGCCACGCGCTGCACATAAACCTGGGTCTCGTCGTACGGCGGCACACCGCGGTATTTCTGCACAGCGCCAGCACCCGCGTTGTAGGCCGCGGTGGCCAGTCGTGAATCGCCGTTGAAATCCTTCAGCAACTCGGCCAGATAGCGTGCGCCGCCGCGAATGTTTTGCGCCGCATCAAAGGCGTTCGTGACGCCCAGATCCCCGGCCGTTCCCGGCATCAACTGCATGAGTCCTTGCGCGCCTTTGGCAGAAACCGCCAACGGATTGAATGCCGATTCGGCATGAATGACTGCGCGCAGCAGCGAGCCATCCACGCCATAGTCCGCTGCCGCAGCCGCAATCTCGCCCTTGTACGCATCAAGATTCAGCGCGGTCCGCGCGAAGTCGATCTTCGAATGCAGGTCGCAAGCGACGCAGGTCGCGATATAGGTGAACAGCACCGCGAACGCACTGCCGGCCGGCTTGATGTTGGTGTATTCGGTGATGCCATCCTTGCGCGCGATCTTGTACACCGCGCCGCGCAGGATCCTCGGCAGTGCCGAGACCGCAGTGGCCGCCGCCGTCTTCTGTGCGGACTTCACCGGCGGCGCGACCACCGGTGAAGGAATCAGAATCGGCGCCGTGCTTGCGAAACCGCCCACCGCGTTCGCAAAAACCGGCCGTAGTGCGTTGCTCGCAACACCGGATACGACATCGGAAAATGCCGCCCTGGATACGACGTTTTCCTGGTACACCCAGCCCGGCTTTGCCGCTCCGTTGTCCATGGGCGGCGCGGATGGCTTCGGCGCACGCGCGACCGCAGCCGCTTTCGGGCTGTCGGCATAAGTCGATAGCACCTTGCAGTGGCTGAACCCTTTCTGCGTGCTCGTGTAGGCGATGCTGCCGTCCGCGGTATCGCATTTGTACAGCACGCTCGCGCGCACCGAGATCGGAGCGGATGCGGCGGCGGCACCCAACAGCCCCGCGATCGCAATGGACAGGCAAGAACGCAACATGGACGTTATTGAACCCTTGGCTCGCACGAAGTTTCCGCCCGTTCCATCAGGCTGCCGCTGGGCGCGCGCGCAAGATCACGCAACACGTCATTGGCGATGCCCCCTTTTACCACGTAAACTGTTGGGCTTCCTAGGATTTTCAGCGAATGGCCGGCAAGCTCTATATCAAGACCCACGGTTGCCAGATGAACGAGTACGACTCGGCCAAGATGGCCGACGTGCTGAAAGCTTCGCACGGGTTGGAGCTGACCCCGGACGAATCCGAGGCGGACGTCATCCTGATCAACACCTGCTCGATTCGCGAGAAGGCGCAGGAGAAGGTGTTCAGTCAACTCGGCCGCTGGCGCGAATTGAAGGAGGCAAACAAATCCGTGGTGATCGGCGTCGGCGGCTGCGTCGCCAGTCAGGAAGGCGCGGCGATCGTCAAACGCGCGCCCTATGTGGATCTGGTGTTTGGTCCGCAGACCCTGCATCGCCTGCCGCAACTGATCGAGGCCCACCGCGCCAGCGGCAAGCCGCAGGTCGATATTTCCTTCCCGGAAATCGAGAAGTTCGACAACCTGCCCGAGCCTCGTGCGGATGGCCCGAGCGCGTTCGTGTCGATCATGGAAGGCTGCTCCAAATACTGCTCGTTCTGCGTCGTGCCGTACACGCGCGGCGAGGAGATCAGTCGGCCATTCGATGATGTCGTAGCCGAAATCGCGACGCTCGCCGAGCAAGGCGTGCGCGAGGTCAACCTGCTCGGCCAGAACGTCAACGCGTATCGCGGACCGATGTTTGGTGGCAGCGTCGCCGACCTTGGCCTGCTGATCCACGCGATCGCGCAGATCGACGGGATCGGCCGCATTCGCTTCACGACCTCGCATCCGCTCGAATTTTCCGACTCGCTGATCGAGGCGTACGCGAACGTGCCGCAGCTCGCCAATTACCTGCATTTACCGGTGCAGTCGGGTTCGGACCGCATTTTGTCTGCAATGAAGCGCGGCTACACCGCACTGG
Source organism: Dokdonella sp. (assembly GCA_040002595.1). GTDB lineage: Bacteria > Pseudomonadota > Gammaproteobacteria > Xanthomonadales > Rhodanobacteraceae > Dokdonella_A. The sequence continues at coordinate 2,025 of JBDUED010000072.1, forward strand.
AATTCAAGCAGAAGATCAGAAAACTGCGCGAGGTACGCCCGGACATCTGCGTCTCGTCGGATTTCATCGTTGGTTTCCCGGGCGAGACCGACGCCGATTTCGACAAGACGCTGAAGCTCATCGACGACATCGGCTTCGACCAGAGTTTTTCGTTCGTCTACTCAAAACGTCCCGGTACGCCAGCGGCAAATCTCGCCGATGACACGCCGGACAGCGTCAAGCACGATCGACTCGCGCGTTTGCAGGTGGCGATCAACGCAAATGCGAAGACGATCAGCGCTGCGATGGTCGGCAGCGTGCAACGCGTGCTGGTGACAGGCCCGAGCGCACGCGATGCGCATGAACTGACCGGCAAGACCGAGAACATGCGCAACGTGAATTTCGCCGCACCCGCGCGCCTCGTGGGTCAGTTCGTCGATGTGGTCATAACCGACGCGATGGCCAACTCGCTGCGCGGGCGCGTTGCAACCAGCGAACCCTTGGTCGTGTAGTCGCGCAGGTTGACCCCATCACGGCGCCTACCCTGCTCGCCCCATCGAGCGCGCAGCCTGACGATACCCAGCGAGCGGAGCATCGGTGCGACTGCGCGCTGGTGGTCCCGCTTATTGCGGCACCTCGAAACCGTTAGCAAAGATACGATCATTGGAAATGGAGGTGTTGAGCAGGACGCTCAGGGTGTTGGCGGTCAAATTCGTCACCACCAGGTCCGGTCGGCCGTCGCCGTTGAAATCGCCCACGGCGATTGAGGATGGATTGATCAGGCCACCCGAGAATGTCAGCGCGGGGTCAAAGCCCAGATTGCCGACGGTTCGCGCGCGCAAGACCGCGACACTGTTGTCGTCGTAGTTGGCCAGTGCGAGATCGGGGAAACTGTCGCCATCAAAATCCCCCACCACGGCAGAGTAAGGATGCGCGCCCATCGCGCCTTCGCTGTAGATTCCGGCTGCCTGAAATGTCCCGTCGCCGTTTCCATACTGCAGCGATACATCGCCCAACCCGCCCCGCGATATGGCCAGATCGTTCTTGCCGTCACGGTTGAAGTCTGCAATGACAACGGCATCTGCCGTCGCGGTGGTGAACGGTCCGTGCACGGCAAAACCGCCGCCGCCATCGCCCAGATAAACGTAGTATTCGTTGCTACCGAAGCTGGTGAAGACCAGGTCGGTATCGTTGCTCGTGGTGAGCACGCCGGATGCAAGCCCGGTTGGCACGTCTCCGGGAAAAAGCGGCGCTACCGAGCCCGTGAAGAAGGTGCCGTCGCCGTTGTTTCGCAGGAGTGAAATTGATCCGCACGGCGCGAACGGCGGTCCACAGGCGTCGCCGCTATTTGCAGTGACCAGATCGGTGAATCCATCGGGGTTGAAGCTGCCCGCAACGATTGCCTCCGGCAAGGAACCGACCGCATAGGCAACCGCCGCACCGAACGTCGAGTTGCCATTGCCGAGCAGGATCGAAACTGTGCTGTCCTGGCGGTTGGTCACTGCCAGATCGAGCTTGCCATCGTGGTTCAGATCGGTTGCGACAATTGCGACCGGTTGCGCACCCACCACGTAACTGATCGCGAAACTGAAGGTTCCCAGACCATTGCCGCTGTAGATATAGACGCGGTTGTTGCCTTCCATCGTCACGGCCAGGTCCAGCTTGCCATCCCCATTGAAATCGCCGACTGCGACCGCGCTTGGGGTGGGACCTGTCGCCATCGCAAACTGTGCCTGGAAAGCAATTTGCGCAGTTGCCGGAACGCTTGCTGCCGCAAGCCACACGGCGCAGGCCCACCAAGCGTGCGCGGCCGTCCTGCGATACATGGGTGCCGCCTGGTTAACGCTTTTTATCGTTTGCATTGTCATGACTCCGGATTCGACGCCGCCCTGCCAATCAGGTCGCAACGCATCGATCTGTGTGGAGGTACGATTTTTGGCGGCAATCGCTGACACGCCGCGACAAAGATTCACGCCGGCTCGCTTTGCGAGCGCCGCACTGACCCTACCGAGAACTGGGCACACTGGCTGCGTTCATGACCGCGCGCTACCCTCGTGCGCCTATGACCGACTCGATTCATCACGACTTCGCCCTCGAACCCGCCAACGGCGAACGCCTCGCCAATCTCGCTGGCCCGTTCGATGAACATCTGCGCCAGATCGAACTGCGCCTCGGCGTCGAAATCGCCCATCGCGGCAACATTTTCCGTGTGACCGGCGCTGCACATGCGGCGAATGTCGGTGAACGCGTGCTGCGCGATTTATACAATGCCACCGACAACGAAACGCTGAGCGCCGCGCAGATCCATCTGCATCTGTCCGAATCGGGCATCGACGCGCTCAACGACCGTTCCGCCGACAGCACGCAGGAAGTTGCGGTAAAGGTCAAACGCGGGTTGATCCGCGGCCGCGGCGCCAACCAGACGCGCTACCTGCATGCCATCGCGACACACGACATCAGTTTTGGTGTGGGACCAGCGGGCACAGGCAAGACCTATCTCGCTGTCGCGATGGCAGTCGATGCGCTCAACGACAATCGCGTGCAACGGCTGATCCTGGTGCGTCCGGCCGTCGAGGCCGGCGAGAAACTCGGCTTCCTGCCGGGAGATCTCACCCAGAAAGTCGATCCTTATCTGCGTCCGTTGTATGACGCGCTGTACGAGATGCTGGGCATCGAAAAGGTGATGAAACTGATCGAGCGCAACGTGATCGAGATTGCGCCGCTCGCCTACATGCGCGGGCGCACCTTGAACGACGCATTCGTCATCCTCGACGAGGCACAAAACACCACCATCGAGCAGATGAAGATGTTCCTGACCCGGATTGGTTTTGGTTCCGTCGCGGTGGTGACGGGCGACATGACCCAGACCGACTTGCCCAAGCATGTCAAATCCGGCCTGCGCGACGCCGTTGAAGTGCTGCACGAGGTTGAAGGTGTCAGCTTCATCTTCTTCACTGCGAAGGACGTCGTGCGTCACCCGTTGGTACAGCGCATTGTGCGCGCCTATGAGCAGCGGGAAAATACACTGGCGGGACCATCCTCGGCCACGGCGGATGAAGCCTGAGCACCCGATGCCGGTTCGACGAAAGCGCGCTGCACGCGATGCGACCAGCGCGATCAAGGTGTGTCTGTGGTTGAAGAACGAAGCAGGCCCGCGCGGCGTGCCGGTGTTGCGCTCGTTCGAGAAATGGATCGCCGCGATTCCCGAATTGCGCGAGCGCGAGACGTGGACGGAGGTCAATATCCTTGTTGTCGGCAGCACGGCTGGCCGTCGCTTCAACCGTCAATTTCGGGAGCGTGACTACGCGACGAATGTACTGAGTTTCCCCTACGAAGCGGCGCCCGGCGAACACACCGGCCTGTTAGGCGATTTGGTGATCTGCGCCCCGGTGGTCGCGCGCGAGGCGCGCGAGCAAGGCAAACCGGTGCGCGATCATTTCGCGCATCTGGCGATCCACGGCGTGCTGCATCTGCTGGGCTACGACCACGAAACCAAGGCGGATGCTGAACGCATGGAAGCGCTGGAACGCCATATTCTGGCCGAACTTGGCGTCGCCGATCCCTACGCGCAATAGCGCAGGACGGCTCGTGCTTTTTGTGGACATTTCTGACTCCCCTTCACCGGCAAACCGGCTTTGCTACACTGCCCCCCCGCCCGCAAGGGTTTGTACCGGCTGCAAATGAGCGAGGATCCTCCCAGTACCCCCCGAACATGGTTCGAGCGCATCAGTCAGGCGTTCTCCGGCGAACCGCAGAGCCGCGAGGAACTGATTGAGGAATTGCGCCACGCGCAAGCCAACGGCTTGATGTCCAATGACACGCTCTCGATGGTCGAGGGCGCGATCGAAGTGGCCGACCTGACCGTTGCCGATGTGATGGTCCCACGCGCACAGATGGTTTCGCTGCCGCTCGACGCCGCGTTGCCGCAAGTGCTTTGCGAGGTACTCGAGTCGGGCCACTCGCGTTTTCCGGTGCATGCCGGCGACAAGGATGAAATCCTCGGTATCCTGCTCGCCAAAGACTTGCTGCGCTGCTTCGCGGAGGGTTCGCTCGACGACATCCGCAGCTTGCTGCGGCCAGTCGCGATGATTCCCGAATCCAAGCGCCTCAATATCCTGCTCAAGGAATTCCGTCTCTCGCGCAACCACATGGCGATCGTCGTCGACGAATACGGCGGGGTCGCCGGCCTCGTCACCATCGAGGACGTGCTTGAGCAAATCGTCGGCGACATCGACGACGAACACGATGACGATGACGACAAGCACACGATGATCCAGGCTGCACCGAATGGCGACTTTCTGGTCAATGCACTGACCCCGATCGCCGAATTCAACGAACGCTTCGGCTGCGACTTCAGCGACGAGGAATTCGACACGGTGGGCGGCATGGTTACCGCCCGCATCGGCCATCTGGCCGAGGTCGGCGAGGACGCAGCCTTCGGTGGATTCCATTTTCATGTGACCAAGGCCGATGCGCGCCGCGTACTGCAATTTGCCGTGCGCGTGCATGAGGCATGAGCGCCCGGATTCGGGCTTTGGCATTGCGGATTCGGGAAAAGCGTAAATTGGTTCGTGCATTGCATGCGATTGCGCGATGCGCTCTTGTGTTGGTGTTGTGCGCAGCGGATCGAGGCGCATACGCGCAAGTCGTGCGTGAAAACCCGCCACCGCAGGCGTCGCCCTCCGAATCGCGAATCCCCGATCCCGATTCCCGGCTCCAGATCAGCCTGCTCACCGTCGGCCCCGGCGACATTTACTTCGAGCGCTTTGGCCACAATGCAATCGTCGTTCGCGATCCACGCACCGCACAAGCCGTCGCCTACAACTACGGGATCTTTGATTTCGGGCAGGAGGATTTCCTGCTCAACTTTGCGCGCGGACGCATGCAATACCGCATCGCGGTGGATGCGCTCGACGACGATCTTGCGATGTATCGCGACGAAGGCCGCTCGATCGTCGAGCAACACCTCGCGCTGTCACCCACGCAGGCGCGCGCGCTGGCCGATTTTCTCGAATGGAACGTGCATCCCGAGAACGCGTTGTATCGCTACGACTATTTCACCGCAAACTGCTCGACGCGCGTGCGCGACGCACTCGATCGCGCGCTCGGCGGCGCCTTGCATGCGCAAAGCGAAGGCCGCTCTCGTGGTTATACCTATCGTCTCGACGCGCTGCGCCTGATGGCGCCCGAGCCGCTGCTGATGCTTGGCATCGATCTTGGCCTCGGCCCTTACGCCGATCAGCGCATCGATTTCTGGCAGGAAAGTTTCGTACCCGAATCCTTGCGCACACTGGTCGCCCACACGGCCAACCCCAACGCCGATGGGTCGGCACCAGCGCTGGTGGATTCGACCCAGGTGCTTGCGCGAGGCAGCGTGGAAGAACCACCCGCCGCACCCCCGGATTTGCGTTGGCCTTTTCTGCTGCTCGGCCTGGCGCTGGGCGGCCTGCTGATCTGGATGAGTCGAAAGTCGCACGCGGCAGCGCGCATTCCACTGGCCCTGTTTGCAGGTCTGTACGAGGCGTTCTGCGGCATCGGCGGTTGCGTGTTGCTGTTCCTGTGGCTCGGCACCGAGCACCGCGCCGCGTGGCGCAACGAAAACCTCCTGCTGCTCAATCCACTTTGTCTGACGCTGATCCCCGCCGCGTTCGGTCTCGCGCGCGCCCATCCGCGCGTGCACCGCGCGACGCGTTGGATCGCGTGGCTGGTCGTGCTCGGCGCTGCCTTCGCGCTGTTCTCAAAAATCCTGCCGTGGTTTGTACAGGCCAACCTGCACTGGATCGTGCTTTTCCTGCCAATCCATCTGGCGCTGGCGCTCATCATGCATCACGGCACGGTGGCTTCTCCCACCATGACGCGCACGACGATCGAGACCGCACCGACAGCCGCCTGACCGGCGACGACCCGGGGTGCGGCGCCCGCGGTCAAGGCATGCATTGCCGCCGCCGCACCCGTCACGGCATGATGCGCGGATGGACGCCTCCTCGATGCCGCTGCCGACCGATCCCACCTGCACCGACCCGATGGTCGTCAATTGCGTGGCGTACTCGGCTGATGGGCATCGCTTGCGCGCGGTCACGCTGGATGAGATCAGCGACGTCATCGCGGCGCCTGATCAATGGATCTGGGTCGGCCTGCATGAGCCCGACGAGGCCTTGCTGGAAAAGCTGCGCGAGGAATTTGGGCTGCATGAACTGGCGGTCGAAGATGCGCACAACGCGCACCAGCGCGCGAAGATCGAGGTTTACGGCGAGTCGCTGTTCATCGTCGCGCAGACCGCGCAGGTGGTTGCCAGCAAGATCGCCTTTGGCGAGACGCATGCGTTCATTGGGCGCAACTATTTACTGACCATCCGCCACGGCGCTTCGCTGTCGTACGCGGGCGCGCGGCGCGAGTGCGAACAGACGCCGGAGATGCTCGCCTACGGGCCGAGTTATGGCTTGTATTCGGTGCTCGATTTCATCGTCGACAATTTCTTTCCAATCGTGCGCGAATTCCAGGACGAGTTGCAGGAACTGGAGGAGGAGGTATTCCAGGACACCTTCAAGCGCGAGACGATCCGCCGCTTGTACGCATTGAAAAAGGAACTGGTCACCCTGCGCCTGGCGATCGCGCCGTTGCAGGACATCGTCAACCAATTGATCCGCCAGTATCCGGGCCTGATTCGCGATGAAGTGCGGCCGTATTTCCGCGATGTGTTCGACCATGCGGCGCGCATCAATGAATCGACCGACACCATGCGCGAGATGCTCACCGCCGCGCTCAGCGTGAATCTCGCGCTGGTCACTGTCGCGCAGGGCGAAGTGGTCAAGCGCCTCGCCGGTTGGGCCGCGCTGCTCGCCGCGCCAACCCTGCTCGCAAGCTGGTACGGCATGAACTTCAAGGCGATGCCGGAGCTGGATGTGCCATGGGCGTACCACGCGATCCTCGGCGTCACTGTCGTGATCTGCGGCACGCTGTACGCGGTGCTGCGTCGGGCTCACTGGCTTTAACGCAGGACGCTGCGGGTACGCGCTGGCATTACCGTGACTGGCGCCAGCCGCCGGCGGATAGACGACGCTTGCGAGCCAATTGCCCCCGTCCGTCGGCTGGCGCGGCCCCCTGACTAAAGCCGGGCGCGGCATCACATTTCCGTTGTTCGCGTCTCCGGATAATGGCTCGGCGAAAGCGCATGGACCCTGCCGTGTGCCATCCGGGAATCGCGTGCAATGAAAGCTCGCAAGCATCTGTTCATGGCTGGTATCGCTCCGGCGGAAGTTTCGGTCATCGTTGCGTTGATGCGTGCTTCGCAAGCGTCGCTCGATCATGCGTGGGGCATCGGCACTGACGACGACAGCGTCGATTTCGTGCTGGTGGATCTGGCTGATTTCGGCGGCCGCTGCGCGCGCGTAAGGGCGATGGACGAAGGCAAGCATTTCGCCGTGCTGGCGCGTCCGGGTGAAGACGTTCTGGGCGCCGAACTTCTGCTGCATCGGCCACTGGATGCCAAGGCGATTGTCGGCCTCCTCAACCACGCAGGTGGAGCGCCACCGGCCGAGCGGCGAAAACCGGTTGATTTCAGCTCGCAGCTTGACGCCTTCGCCAGCATCCGCCTTCCTGCGCGACCGCAAGCGCGCACGCAAGTGGTGCCAGTCCATGCCGGTTCGCCCACGCGTGCATCGTTTTTGGAAGGTTGCCGTGAACGCCCCTGCACCGATCTGGATGCGTTGCTCAAACGCGGCGCGGTGCTGATCGAGCGCGAGGGCCTGCCCAGCCTGCTGATCGATCCGGTGACCGAAACCTTCCACACGCACGCGCGCCTGGCGGAACTGGAACCGTATTTTCTTGATATCGTCAACGGCTCCGAGCGCAAGGTCGTCGGCGGCATGCAACTGGTTGCACTGCGCAAGGCGATGCCCGCCCGACCGCTCGCGCGCCTGAGATGGCTGCATGCCCTGCTGCGTTCAAACGGATGGCTTGCGCCGCATCTCGATCCGAGCGCGAACTATCGCCTGCGCAGCTGGCTGCCGCTGGACGCGGACTACCACAAGCAACATCGCATTGCGTTGACGCTGTTTCGCCAGGCACCGCTGCATCGCATCGCCGCGGCGGCAAAGGCGCATATGGCCGATGTGTTCGATGTGGTGAACGCATACGACGCGCTCGGCCTCATTGAATCGACGCGTCCGGTCGAGCACGAGGCCGACAAGGAAGCCGCTGGCAAGCGCCTGCGTTTCGCCAAGCCGCGGCGGCTCCTCGCAGCGGCTGCTTTCATGCGTTGAGGTCCAGCATTGTCGATTCGGAACGCACAAATCAAATCGACCCACTCGATACCCCGCCCCGATCCTGACCGCTGGCCCGAGGCAGGAAAAGTCGAAGGCGCACGCCCACTGGCGGCGTGACCCATCGGCAAGCGCGGCAAGCGTTCATCGAAAAACTGCTACCTTGCGCGGGTCGCCCACCCAACGAGGAGCCGCCGTGAATATCCATGTCGCCTTGCAACCGATTATTGCGCTGATTGCCGGTATCCTGATCCTGATCGTGCCGCGGCTGCTCAACTATGTGGTGGCGATCTACCTCATCATTGTGGGTCTGATCGGACTGCTGCCGCTGCTGCACGTTTCCTGATTGCACGCGCGTTGCTGCCGGTCCCTGCGTGGCGGCCGCGATCATGCTGGCTAGCTTCGCAGCGCCGGTATCGATGATGAAGCCTCGCGCAATTGCGCGGCGGTGCGCGACGCCTGTCAGGTTCAGCCCCTCATGAAAGTGAGCGCCGGCCAAATCCCAATCCGATCCGGTGCATGCGCGCCCCGCATTGTGGCGGCGCTGCTGTTGTCCTGCGCTACCACACCCGCATTCGCCGCACACATCAGCGCGAGCGTGGATGGTGTCGATGGGCCGCTCAAGATAGCCGTCATGGCCGCCATCGAAGTCGCCCAGTACG
>JBDUED010000073.1:0-10763 GCA_040002595.1 Dokdonella sp.
ATCACAACGTCTTTCAGGAGATTTCCGGCGGCGCGGATATCCTCAACATCAACGGTATCGAAATCCAGTCGCGTGCCTATCTGGGCCGCTTCAACTTCCGCGGCCCGGATCAGCAGAAACTTGTCGGTACGCTATCCGGCGGCGAACGTGGTCGCCTGCATCTGGCCAAGACCTTGCTGCAAGGCGGCAATGTATTGCTGCTCGATGAACCGTCCAACGATCTGGATATCGAGACCTTGCGCGCGCTTGAGGATGCGCTGCTCGAATTCCCCGGCAACGTGTTCGTGATTTCGCATGACCGCTGGTTCCTCGATCGCATCGCAACGCATATCCTTGCCTTCGAGGGCGATTCGCATGTCGAATTCTTCCCCGGCAATTACAAGGAATACGAGGAAGACAAGAGGCGGCGTCTGGGTGAAGAAGCCGCGCAGCCGCATCGGATCAGGTACAAGAAGCTGGTTTGACGGGATCGTTGGCCGGTCGGTCGCACCCGTTCGGCGTGACGGCATGATGCCGGGCGCGCGTTGCGTCCGGCCTACGGAGTCGACATGAGTTTCATCAACACGCTCGCTGACGCCTGGCAGCGCAACCAGTCACTGGTCTGCGTGGGCCTCGATCCGGAACCGGCGCGTTTCCCGGCTGCAGTGCGCGAACATCCCGACGCGATATTCACGTTCTGTCGTGCGATCGTCGACGCAACGGCCGATCTCGTCTGCGCATTCAAGCCGCAAATCGCGCACTTTGCCGCCTGCGGCGCCGACGATGCACTGAAGCGCCTGATTGCGCATATCCACGCCGCGCATCCGGGTGTGCCGGTGATTCTCGATGCCAAGCGGGGTGATATCGGCTCGACCGCGCAAAACTATGCGGTCGAGGCATTCGAGCGCTACGCAGCCGACGCCGTCACCGTGAACCCCTATCTCGGGCGCGACTCGGTGCAGCCGTTTCTCGATCGTGCCGACAAGGGCGTGATCATCCTGTGCCGCACCTCCAATCCCGGTGCACGCGATTTTCAGGACCTACCCGTCGGTGGCCGCAAGCTGTATCAGCATGTCGCCGAAACTGTCGCGTGCGACTGGAATGCTAACGGCAATTGCGCGCTGGTCGTCGGTGCGACCTATCCGCAGGAAATCGCCGACGTGCGAAACCATGTCGGCGACATGCCACTGCTCATTCCCGGGGTCGGTGCGCAGGGCGGCGACGTCGAAGCAGTCGTGCGCAGCGGCAAGACCGCTGACGGCACCGGTTTGATGATCAGCTCCTCACGCGCCATCTTGTATGCGGGCAAGGATGATGATTTTGCGGATGCGGCGCGCGCAGCGACAAAGCGCCTGCGTGACGAGATCAATCGCTATCGCTGATGTGTCTTGCATCTGAGTCGGAGGCGGGGAAAATCATTCATCGGCCGCGGGATCCATACCCGGGAACAGCACGTCCGTGAAGCCGAAACGTGTGAAATCCGTAATGCGCATCGGATACAGCACGCCGATCAAATGATCGCATTCGTGTTGCACCACGCGAGCGTGAAAGCCTTCTGCGATGCGCTCGATCGGCGCACCGGCCGGATCGAAGCCGCTGTAACGAATCTTCGACCAGCGTTCGACGACGCCGCGCAAACCCGGCACCGAAAGACACCCTTCCCATCCTTCCTCCCGCTCTTCGTCCAGCGGCGTGATGTTCGGATTCAACAGGATCGTGCGCGGCACCGCAGGCGCATCGGGATAGCGTTCGCTGCTTTCGAAACCGAAAATCGCGAGTTGCAAATCGACGCCGATCTGTGGCGCGGCAAGGCCAACGCCACCGGCGGCGTGCATCGTGTCAAACATGTCCTCGATCAATGCATGCAGCTGCGGCGTATCGAAACGCTCGATCGGCGCGGCGACGCGCAGCAGACGCGGATCGCCCATCTTGAGGATTTCACGAATCATGGGCGCACTTGATCAGCGAAGAAGAATGTCTCAATTATCGCGCATGTCAAACATACGGCGGTAAACCGCCTGCAGCGTCAGCAGCGGCGCCTGCACAACGAAATGGGTCCAGATTCCCGCCCACACCAGGCCGCGCAGCGGCGGACTTTTCGCGGCTGGATCGAAACGGCAGAAATAACGCCACATGCTGCGATGCTTGTGGCGCGCGACGAACACGGGGCGATGCCGACTTGAACTACCCTGAGCATGGTTGACGCACAGCGCGGAAGCGATCGCGACGCGAAAGCCCATCGCCCGCACGCGCCGGCAAAGGTCGAGATCTTCTGCATGGAGGAAGTAGCCCTCGTCAAATCCCCCTACGTGCTCGAACACCGCGCGTGGCAGCAGCAGGCAGGCGCCGGAAACCGCTTCCAGCGTTTCCAGCGTTTCCCCTGTGACGGCGGGCATTTCGATGCCCGCCAAGGCTGGCCAGGTGGATTCAAACCGACTGAGCCCGCTGATCGTCGCCAATGCGCGGCGAAAGGTCGGATCGCGGCGCCGGTTGCCGCGCGCCGGGCGACCGTGTGTGTCGCATACGGTGACGCCAAGCACGCCGATGCGCGCGTCGTTGAAGAGTGCTTCACGCAAGGCAGCGACAGTGTCGACTTTCAGCTCGCAATCGGGATTGAGAAACAGCAAGGCATCGCCGCGCGCGACAGCGGCGCCACGATTGCAGGCAGGACCGAAACCCGCATTGGAGTCGTTGTACAGCACGCGCAAGCGCGGATCGTGCGAATGCGCATCGCGCGCGCGCGCGACTTCGCCATCGCTCGAGGCGTTGTCGACCAGCACGACTTCAATGTCGGCGCGCGATGCCAGTGCGGAGGCGATGCAGGTTTGCAGCAACGGCCCGCTGTCGGCGGCCACCACCACGATGCTGGTCAATCCGTGCATTTACCCGGCGCGCGCTTCAAATCGCGCCGAGCAAGCGCTCGCCCTGCTCGCGTGCGTACGTCCACAGCGCGGGCCACGCATCGTACACATCGGCAAGCTGCACGGCTTCTTCGTGCAGCAAACGTGCGCACGTCGCGTCGTCAGCCGCGTCTGGCCAGTCGCCCAGACGCGGAGGCGTTTTCGCGATCAAGGCACGCCCGTTGGCCTCAATGATCGAACGCACATCCGCCTGCCACCAAACCGGTGCGTCCGGCGCGCCGTCGTACTGGTTCTGCAGGCGCTCGATCAGGTCCGCACGCGTGTAGGCAAGATATTCCTGCAACTGGCGCAGAGATCCTTTCTCGTCGGCCGCGCCCACATCGCGCAAATGCGCGGCGAGCAACCCCAGACGCAGCGCAGGATCGGTGGCGTTGAATTGGGGCAGCTGGCGCTGCACGAAATCGCCGACAAAATAATTGAAGCGCGGCGTGTGAGCAGCCAGCGTGCGTGTTGAACGCCTGCGTGCGCTTTCCTGAACGTGGCCGATGGCGACCGGCAATTCAAGCATCAGCGCGCCCGGGTGACACAACTCGGTGACGCGCGAGAACAACGCGTCCTCGCCGCGTCCCAGCGGATTAGTGCAAGGCAGCAGTATGCTGTTGTCGAGCGCGAACGGCGTAAATGATGCCGCGCCCGTCGCGCGCGCCTGCGCGTAGCCGTACCAAACACTGCCGGCCTCGATGTTGCGCAGGTAGCTTTCTCGATCGCACGCGAACTCGGCACGCCCGACTGCCGGAAGTTGATACAGCCAGAGGCCCGATTCCGTGCGCGAGCTCCCGTAACTACCGTGCTGGGTCGCGACAATCGGTGCGTCACCGCGCAAATGATCGAGACGGCTCAGCGCGAGCCCGCGCAAGGCACTGCGTTCGATCGCATAACGCGCGGTGGCCGTCAGCGCGCCGAGCGCGCGGCCTGCCGCATCGAGATGCAAGTCGAACGGGTCGTCAGTCACTTCCTCGCCGGCACCCAGCGCATTTTCGATGTTGCGATGGAAGTGCGTGTACGGCGTCGCGAGCGGATTGGGATCGAGTCCGTCGCGAGCATCCTGCGGGCGACGCAGAGGCAAGCGATGATCGTCATCAAGCAGCAGCAGCCGCGCCCCGGCGGACAACAGCAGCGCCAGATTCCACGCTCGGCCCCCGCCGAAACGATCGCTCGATCCGGAACGCAGCAGCACATGCGGCAGAATCTTCGCTGCCGCAGGAACGGCGCGCGCGACTTTTGCGACCAGCCGCTCACGCTCGGAGGCGCCGACATAGCTCAACTTGCAGCCGGTAGCGCGCGCAAATTCGCGCAGAAGATCGCGATGACGGTCGATTGCTTCGCGCGTGACCGAATCATCCAGCAGCACGTAATGCCGGTTGGCGTTGAAGTGTCGCTCGTATTCGGTCAGCGAGGCGAGCAACTGCGCCAGTTGATCGGGCCGGTCGCAGGCGCGGATGAATACTGCGCGCAGCGGCGCCAACTCGCGCGCGGAGGCGCTGGCGACGCGCTGCAGGAAATCGCGATCGGATACGAGCAGGCCGCGCTGACTCAGTCCATCGAGCACGCGCATGACGTCATCGCGCTGTGCTTGCAGACCCGGAATCGTCGCCAGGATGCGAGCGGCGTGTTCGTCGAGCGTGCGAAATTCGCGACTCTGGTCGAGGGCCTGCAGTACCTGGAAGGTCATCACATGCGTGTCGCCGCTGCGCTTGACCTGGAAAATGCATTCGCTGTTCGACAGCGAGGCAACGACACCGTCTTCGGATGCGTACAGCGGCGCGTTCGGGTCGATGCGCTGCGCGGGTGGGAGCGCAGACGGAGCGCCAGGATTGCCGTAGGTGATCGTGTAGTTGAGTTCGGTGGTCATTCGTTTGGCCGTGAGTGCGCCGCGTCAGTCGCGAGGCGTGGTCCGATCGCGCGGATCAAGCGACGCTTGCGTCAGGGCGCGCAAATGTTCAAGTTCTTTTTCCAGCTCGGCGATACGCGCGCCGGCGCTCATGTTCTTGCGAATTTCGTGATTGTAATGCGCGTAGACCGATTCCTCGGCGTCGCCGAACAGCGACAGCTCCGGCAACGTGTCGGGCAAGGCGCGCTTGGCGCAAACCGCGACGAAGTACAGCGGCGCATAGCCGAAGCCTGCGCTGATCGAGCCGCCTTCGTTGGTCGCCGTATGCACTTCACCGCGGTTGGGCGGGGCATCCGAATCCAGCGCCCACAACGCCGACTGGAACAGCAGCTTCTGTCCATACATTCGCACGTGGGGAAAATGCGGCTTGAGCAGCGCGGAAAATTCCTCTCGATACAGCTCGCGCACATGGAATTCATTGCGGAAACCGGATTGCTCGCTATAGGTACGCTTGTCCGGCGAGGAGATCACCAGCACCCCGTTCTCATCGAGCACACGGGCAAAACCGGCCAACAATTGTTCCTGCGCCGCCAGGTGCTCCAGCGTTTCAAACGAAACCACCAGATCGAAGGCCGCGTCGGGAAATGGCAACGCTGTTGCATCTGCGTGCTCATAGCGCAGACCCGGTTGGGCGCCATAACGTGCGCGCGCGTGGGCGACCGAGGCCGCGTCGATGTCGACTCCGAGTACCGTTTTCGCAACATGCGCCAGCAACGCCGATCCGTAGCCTTCGCCGCAGGCCGCGTCGAGCACGCGTTTGCCACGCGCCAAGCCGAGGGCGAACGCGTAGCGATGCCAATGCTCGTACCAGATTTCGCGCACGCATTCGGGCGTGAAGCGCTCACCGGTGAAAGGAAGCGGTCCATCGATCATGAGCGCGTCCCTTTTGCGGCATCGTGCACCCAGCGGTGCGCCAACCGCACAAGTCCGAATTCACGCGTTGCGCCACGCACGATCACGCCGCGTTCAAGCGTGTCGAACAAACGCACCCCTTCGGGATCCATCGGATGGACGCGCACGTTATAACCGCCCGGCAGCAAGGCCAGATCGCTGAATTCCAATTCGCAGACGTATTCATCATCGGCCACGCGCAGCGGCGCGCGTTCGTCCATGTCGCTGCTGAGTCCGTAAACCGGCGTGCCGTCGACGCGCACGACGCCGATCGCCACATTCGGTATACGGCCGTCGCGCGAGCGGATGCGCACGCGTACACGCAATGCGTCGCCGGCGTCGAGCAGCAACGGCTGCTCGCACTCCTTGTGGTTGAGCGAGACACCGAGCACACTGAATTCCTGGTGGGCGCCGGCAACTTCTGCGCGTGTTGCGGGCGCGGACTTTCGTTCGTGAAATGCCAGATACGCCTGGGTCACGTCGAACACATCGCCGGCCATCGCGATCTCGCCATCACGCAGCCAGCACGCCTGCCTGCACAGCTTCTGCACATGGTACATGCTGTGCGAAACCAGAATCAGCGTACCGCCCTCGTCCAGATAATGCTTCATCCACTGCACGCATTTCTTCTGGAACGATTCATCGCCAACGGCAAGCACTTCGTCGGTGACCAGAAGATCTGGCTTGAGTGAGGCGATCACGGCGAAACCAAGCCGTACGACCATGCCCGACGAGTAATGCTTGACCGGTTCATCGATGTAGCGGCCGATATCGGCAAACGCGATGATTTCGGGCAGCCGCTTGCGCAACTCCGCGCCCGTCAGTCCATGCAACGACGCCGCCATTGCTACATTGTCACGCCCCGTGTATTCAGGATGAAAACCGGCCCCCAGTTCCAGCAACGCGCCGATTTCGCCATGCGTGCGTACGTCGCCGGTGGTTGGCGTCAACACGCCGGTGATGAGCTTGAGCAGAGTCGATTTGCCGGCGCCGTTGGCGCCGATCAACCCGAGCGATTCGCCGCGGTGGATTTCAAGATTCACGTCGCGCAGGACGCTGATGCGATCGCGATCGACGCCGGTGAACAGCAGACGTCCGAGCGCACGCAAGCGATCACTGTTGCGATGGACTTTCGGGTACGCCTTGCCGAGTCCGCGCGCTTGAACCAGCAGTTCGCTCACAGGAAATCCTCGAAATGCGGATCGAGGCGGCGAAATGTCCAATAGCCGATCAGCAACGACAGTGCGGCGACAACGAGCGCAACACCGAGGCTGCGGAAACTGAAAGTGCCGTAATCGAGCAGCAATGCGCGGAATGATTCCGCGTAGAACGTGAATGGGTTCCAGTCGAGCAAGCCACGAAACTGTTGCGGCAATTGCGCGCGGTCGTAATAAACCGGCGCGCCGAACATCAGCAGCGGCAACAACTGTCCGAGCGCCTGCACCAGATCGCGCACGAATACCTGCACGGCCGAGCACAGCAACGCAAAACCCAACGCGAGCGCTGCCAACGGAATGTAGAGGAGTAGCGCCAGCGGCAGCATGGCCAGATGCATCGGTTGTCCACCTGCCTTCATGACCAGCACGATCGCGACAAAGCCGAGCATGTGGATCGCAAAACTTGTGCCGAGTGTCGCGATGACCAACGCGATGCGCGGCAAGGCAACCTTGCCGATCAGTGCGGCGTTGTCCTGGATGACGGTGGTCGAGCGAAGCACGCCTTCGGCAAACGCAGTCCACGGCCAAAGGCCGATCGCGAGGAAGGGCACATAGCCGAGCGTCATCGAGCCTGGCACGCGCGCCTTGAATACGTAAACGAAGACGAAGCTGGTGATCGCCAATTGCAACAGCGGCTGGAACAACGCCCACAGGCCACCGGAAAAGCTGCCGGCAAAGCGACTGCGCAGATCGCGCTGAAAGAAGCGCAGCGTCAGGGCAACGGCGGCGGGCATCGGAGGAAGGGCGATTCCGGATGAAGGGCAGCTGCGATGTTAGCGGAGACGCGCGCGCGGAGCGTCAGGCGCACGCTCCGCGGCTGCATTCTGATGAAACTTGAGTCTTATTTTGATGGCGTCGCGGCAGGCGCTGCCTCGGGGTTGCCATACCGCGTGCGCAATGAGGCCACGAGATCCGCGTTGGCATCAAGCGGCAGATTGCGCAGTTCGTCGGCATGGTTGCGCACTTGCTTGTCGATATAGTCATTGCGCAATTGCTTGACGATTCCAGCCTTGGCCTGGGCGAAGGTGGGAACCGTGTCGGGTGTGCTCTCGATCAACTTGATGATGTGAAAACCAAACGTCGTTTTCACCGGCAGCGAGATTTCGCCGGGCTGCTTCAAGGCCGCTGCAGCTTTGGCGAACTCCTCGACGTAACGCGAGGGATCGCCTGCATTGGCTAGCTCGCCGTGATTGGTCGACTTGCCCGGGTCGTCCGAATATTTATCGACCAGCGCATCAAACTGATCCGGGTGCGCCTTGGCTTCCTTGTCGACCGTCTCGGCCAGCGCTTTGGCATCTGCATCACTGCGCGTCTTGGTCGAAATCAGTATGTGCTTGACGACCCGCTTGCCCCGCGTGATGTACTTGTCCTTGTGCGCGATGAATTCTTCCTGCGCCAATTCGTTGAAATCCGGAATCTTGAGGCCGGCACGGAAATGCTGCATGCGTACCTTGCTCAGCTCCTCCGTTTCAGCCATTGCCAGTTGCCGTTTCACCGCCGGATCCTTGTCCAGACCTGCCGCACGCGCTTCGTCGGCCAACTCCTTTTGCAACAGCATCGTCTGGATCACATTCTGGATGCGGGTCGGGCTATTGAAAAAACCCGGTCGTTCGCCCTCTGGCATGCGCGCGGCGAACGCATCGATGTCTTCCAGCGTGATGCTCGCGCTGCCCTGTTTGGCGACGACGGTGCTGGGTGCACCGGGCAATCCCTCGGCGGCGCAATAGCCACCGCTTGCGAGCGCGACAATGCCTAAAACGAGCGGGGAAAAAAAGAGGTGCAAACGAAGCATTGAAGATTTCTCCGTAATCAAGTGCGCGCAAGCCTGGCAAAAGCCAACTTGTTTGAAGACTGCAGTGAACCCGCGTCTATGCAGCGAGCCGCGCGAGATTGGCATACTTGCAGCACTGGAACCGTCGGGCAATCCCGTGCTGGAGAACCACCGCGCGCGCCATCGTCAAGGGCGACGGCGCGTGCAGTGGGGCGTTATGGCCCGATGCTCTTTGGCGCGAGATTGCAGGTTGTCGAACCGGCCACGCATTCAACGGTTGACGCCGAATCCGTGAACATCATGTTCACGTAATAGTCCGTATCGGGCAGCAAGTTGCAGTAACCCGTGGGGTTGTTGGTAGTGAACTTCCACAACACCATCGTTGTGTCCGACGTGGGCACATTCAACTTCACACAGCCGGGCGTCGGCAGTTGCGCGGAGAAATCGCCACAGGCCTTGCTGATGGCCATGCTGACATTCGGGCCGCCAACGCCACTTGGAGCGAGAAAGCTGGCATTGATGCCAGTAATCGGGCCAGTCTTGAAATGCGCGCCAAAATAGCTGTTGCGGTTGAACTGGCGCAGGACTGGCGCCGAACCGCCAACCCCCGGCCACGGCGTGACGGGATCGGTCGTGCTGTTGTGCCCCCAGATATTGTCCCACTGGGTAAGATCGACACCGAGGCGGACCGGCGAAGCGACTACCCCGTAGGTGATGTTGCTGACCGTTTGCAAGTTGCGCGAGGTGCCATTGGGCGCCGTGATGGTCGAAGGACAGGCGCCCGCGTTCGCGACCGAAACGGTAATCGCCGCGGACGTACCGCTGGCTGATGCCGAGTTGTCTGAATTCCAGCACGTCAACGTAATCTGCAGCGTGCCTGCGCCCAAGCTTGTTGGCACGGTGACGTTGCGTGACGTCGTCACGGTGGTCAGATCGGTCCAATCGCCCAGCAGTCCGACGGCGTTGCCGTTGAGTGATCCGGTGCCCACGCAACGTGTAGCGCTGTTCATGGTCGGAATCGTGACCGCAAAAGGAACGCCCACGGTTGCATTCGGCGATACCGACAACGTGATCGGGTTTGGCGTCGGCGCAGGAACCGCCGGCGTCGGAACGCCGACCGTACTCTGCGCAGATGCGCCACTGGCGTTGGTGCAGGTCACGCTGAAAAAATAATTGCCTGCCGTCAGCGGCGTCACCTGCTCTGAATGGCGTGCCGAGCATGAGGCTCCATCGGTGCAGGCGGTTGACCCGAACGACCATCCGCTTGCGCCGGCGTTGGGCGTACCGCTGCGGGTGCAGGTGGTGGCGTCTGTCGACGCCGACCAGACTACATAAAACGGCTGGTTTACCGCCGGGGAGTAGGGGGTGTCGCTGGTGGCACTGCCGGAAATATGCGACGCCGCGGCAAAGTTGGACGAGGAACCACCGGTAGCAGGATCGCAGGCACCGGTCTGGCTCGCAGTCAAGGTGACGCCATTGACCTGCACGGCCGTACCGTTGCCGTTGGTGTAGTTGATTCCGTTCGGGTCGCTGGTTTGCGCAATGCAATTGCCGCGCGCCGTCGTCATGTTGATCGTGGTCTGTGCGACCGTGACCTGGCTCGCGGCCAGCACGAAGGTGGCGGCGGCGAGAGTGAGCAAACGCGAGAGGAAAACGGACATTGGATTACTTCACAACGGATGGACCAGCTTTCATTCTACCCTTCGTATCGCCCTGCGTGCCAGCCAAACAGTGCACAGATTGTATCAAAATCAAATTACATGCTGATTGGATCGGGCATTTTTGAACACCAGCGGCAACCCTGAATAGACTGAACAAGTCTTTGGTCGGCATCGAATTGGTGTTGAAGTGCACATTCACCAGGCAGACCCAAGCGGACAAGCCGACTGAGGATTGGCGCTAAAGACGGGGTCGTCGTTGCGGAGAAAAGTCTCTCATCGCGCGTTCTTGAAATTACATCAAAAAAAAGGGGCCCGAAGGCCCCTTTTTTGTACAACTTGAAACGCTACGCTGCTTAGGAGCACGCACCCTGAGTGACGGTGTCCGTGCAGGTGCGGTGTGCGCGATGACGCCACACGCCGCTGTAGTTGGCC
>JBDUED010000074.1:0-10712 GCA_040002595.1 Dokdonella sp.
ACTGGTGTTCACGCTATGGCCGTTCGTGTACTACGGCATTGCGGCCTTGGGCAAGTTGCTGCGTCGGTCATCGCGCGCTGACGCATTGCGCCCGTTGCTGGCGATGGTTGCGCTCGGCGTCGCCACCGTCATTCCATTGGCGGTTGCGTTGCTGCCGCCACTGCTGAACGATTGGGGTGCGATGGCCGGCAAGGCTGACGCGGACAGCGTCACCCTGGAAAGTCTGTATCGCACGGTGTTGATGCAATTGGGCATTGCCGATGCGGGGTTATGCGTGGCTATGGTGATGTTGTCCGGATTTGGCGTGTGGCGCTTGTGGCGACGCGATCGTGATTTGACAGGCTTGACGCTCAGCGCGGCCGCGGTTGGCATGGCGGTGATCTGTGCAGCGCGCCCGGCTTGGATTTCGCACGCGCCCGTACTCGTGCGCTACTCGGCGCCCATCCTGCCATTCTTGCTGTTGTATGTGGCAGAGGGATTTGCAGGATTGCTCGAGCGCGTGCGCCAGCCGCTCGCATGCGCAGCGCTGGCGTTGCTGGGCCTCACTGGGTTGGTCGCGGCAGGGCCAATGCCGAGCTGGTATTACAACCCGAACCAGTTCATGGATCATGCGATCTTCCAGTTCGATTACGACCCGCGCGCGAATCCGTATGCGACCTTGCTGCAGCTCGGGCCGGTGTCGCAGTTCTGGCTTGATCTGGCGAAAAAGCCGGCGCGCAGCGTGACCGTGATCGAGACGCCGCAGCGTGCACAATCCAATTTCATGCCTGATCCGTGGCTGCAGAAAATCCATCGGCAAAACGTGAAATTCGCGCTGGCGGCGCCGCTGTGTGGTGTCGGCGACTGGGATGAATATCCGTATACGGCAAGCGGCGCGCGTTTCGAGCGGATTGGAAAATTAGCCGACATCCTCGACGGTGCGACTTGGGGTGCGGACTATCTGGTCATGCGCCTGCATCCGTGGACGTTACCGCCAGGCAAGGATTTTCCGTGGCCGATCGCGTGGCCGGACATGCCCACCTGTGTGACCAAGGTTGCCGCGCGCCTGGGTGAGCCAATTTTCCGCGACGATCAGATTGTGGTGTTTGCGCTGGACGCGAAGACACGCACATCCGCTCGCTGATCGAGCGGGCATTGCGAGCAAGATTCCAGTCGGATGCGCTGGCGAAACGCGCGTTGTGACGACAATCAATCGCCCGCATTCGCCGGTGAAGGCGCGAAAGGAACCGCGGGTCGCGCTGTGGGCAATTGTCGTTGCCATGCGGAAAGCTGCGCCTCGATGGCGGGCGATGTCGCGATCTGCGGTTCGGAATGGTCCCCGTGATCAGCGGTTTCCCATGCACGCACCGACTGTTTCGCCAGATCGAATGCATCGCGCAGTGAGGTGGTCTTGTTCAACGCGTCGACGAGAAATGCGCGGCCGAAATACGTGATATCCGATTCCGTACCACAGCCGAACGAGGTGCGATCCGCGCGCGCAGAGGTCATCACCATCGTCGAATCGTCGCGTAGCGCATCCACGAAACCACCCGAATAGCATGCATTGACGATGATCACTTTCCAGCGCAACGGCGGGGTGGTCTTGAACGCGTCGGCCAGATCAACCGGTTCGATCTGGTCGAGTGGCAGTGGATCAAGGTCAACCAGCAACTGGTGATCTTCCGAACCATGGGTGGTCAGATAAACCAGCACGATGTCCTCCGCGGGATCGATCTTCCTGGCGATCGCGTCGAGCGAACGGTGCAGGTTGGTCCAGGTCGCGAGCGGGCGCGTCGACACGCTGGCTGCATTGTTTTCGAGCACGAGAACATGGCCGTCTGCATCGAAGCGCTGCGCAAACAATTGCTCGGCGTATTCGACTTCGTTGCGAAACACGTTTTCGCCGCCGTCACCGGCAAACGCGACGACGTACAGATCGACTTTGCCCGGAGTCTGCGGTTTCAAGCGTGCGAGCGCGTCGTCGAGCAGCGCGGGCTGCTGATACATGACGGCTTCGGCGTCGAAATACGGTTGCTGCGCGGTGGCGTCGTCTTCGGTTTCACTGTTCGAATTTGCCAGGTTGGCTTGCACCAATGCGTCATCAGCGTTGCTGTGCGCAGTGCGTTCTTTCGATCCAGTGCTTGTGACCACCAGTGGCGCCGTCGGCAGCCACCACCACGACGCGGTCGAAACGCCGTAGGCGAGCCCCGCCGCAAGCAACGCGCGGGCGACGCCGCGCGGCGCGAGCCAGTGCGCAAACGCGAGCAGGACGAAGAGCCACCACATGCTTGCAATCAGTTCAAGCGCCACCGAAAGCAACGCATGATCGTGCTGCAGCAATGCGCTGGCGGTGTGCGCCGGCCAGTGAATCATTACGTCCGTTGCCGTCGCTGCAGCCAGCACAATGGCGGCAACGCCCCAGACGATTTCCTCGCGTTGGGCCAGAACGGCCAGCACCCATGCGCCGATCAGAGTCAGCAGGCAATCTGCCAGCAACGCAACGAGGCCAGCTGATTCGAGTTGCCACGGCGGCGGGGTGTCGAACAACGCAATACCCAGCGTGACCGCGAAATACACCACAACCAGGGCTAGGAACGGACCCGGCCCAGCGGTGATCGTGCGACCTCGCGGAGAGCGCAGAAGGGCGGCGCGCAGGCCGTCGAGCAGGATCGACAAAAACCGTTTCACGACATTCCATTCAAGCGAGTTCGCGCTGGCGCAGGGCGCGATGATGCGCAATTATCCACCGTCGGCGTTTCATCCGGAAGCTGCGACAAGAGCCTGGGCCTTTGCCGCAGCGTGGCTTGGGACTTTGTTGGTCGAAGTAGCAGCGTCGGGTGGATGCGCGCCGCCGCTTGTCCTGCGCTGCCTTGCGCGGCTGCTCAGGCCAGCTTTATGCAATCGAAATCGGGTACGCAAGAATGCAGCGTGTCGCGCGGACATTGGGCTGGCGCGCGAGCGAGCAGCGTCGTTTGCAAGCCTGCTGTGCGCGCAGCATCAAGTTCTTCAACGACGTCGGACAGAAACAGGATTTCATCCGGTGCGACATCGATCGCGGCCGCAATGCGCCGATACGATTCGGGTTCGCGCTTGGCGCCGGTTTCGGTATCGAAATAGCCGACAAAGAGATCGCGCAGGTTGCCTGCCTCGGTGTGACTGAAAAATTCTTGCTGCGCCTGCACCGAGCCGGACGAATAGACATACAACCGCATGCCCGCCTGCTGCCATGCGCGCAGACGTGACGGCACTTCCGCGTACACGTGCGCGCGGAATGCGCCGCTCGCGTAACCTTCCTGCCAGATCATTCCTTGCAGCGCCTTGAGCGCGGTGGATTTTCGATCTGCGTCGATCCATGAAATCAGCAATTCGATCAGTTCCTGCTGTGACGCCGACACCATGCCCGCTTCTTCGGCCGCCTCGTGCAACCAATGCTGCACTTCGGGCGTATCGGCGTGGGTGACGACAAACGCAGGCAGGCGTTCGCGCGAGTACGGAAACAGCACATCCTTGACAAAAAGGAGGGAGCTGGTGGTGCCTTCGATATCGGTGAGGATCGTGGTGATCATGGTGGCAAGTCCATTCGGTATTGCGAGAAATGCGAACTTGTCTAGGTTGCGGAAGCCAGGGCCGATGGGTGGCGCGCATCTTCGACATTTGCCGCGTATGCATTTTCAATGGCGCGCTTCGCGTCGAGCGGCGCGGCCAGGCGGCCGAAGACCATCGAGCTTTCGCCGCGCCCGGTCAGCACGACATCGCCAAAACCGAGCATGCGACCCCAGGTACTCTGATGCAGGTCGATCGTCTCGATTGAGGCGAGGCGCAACTCGGCCGTCTCGCGGCTGACGATGCCGGTCTTGCGCACCACGCGGCGATTGGTCACGCCCTGTTCAATCGCGCGCAGGCGCAACCATTCGTATAGTGCTCCAATCAAGGCAATGCCCAGCGTCGGAATTGCCAGAACGAGAAACACGATCAACCGCCACTTTGCTGTCCAGTGCAGGGCGAATTTCGCGACGATGGTTTCGCCCGGAGCCAGTGATTCCTCAAGGTAGGCCATGCTTCAGATCCCTCCTGCAACTATTTGTGGCGCCATGGGCGGAAACCGTTGTGCGATGTCTTCGCCGGTGAACTCGGCGACCCAGCCTTCCTTGTTGGTGAACAGCCTGATCGCGATGAAGTAAGGCGATTCACTCATGTCGAACCAGTGCCGGGTGCGGTCAGGCACGCCGATCAGGTCGCCGCTTTCGCACAATACTTCGTACACTTTGTCGCCAATGTGCAAGGTGAATTGTCCAGCGCCGGCAACGAAAAAGCGCACCTCGTCTTCCGAATGCGTGTGCTCGTCGAGGAATTTCTGCCGCAAAGCAGCGCGATCCGGATGATCGGGGGCAAGGCTGATCACGTCCACAGCCTGATATCCATGTTCGCGCTTCAGTCGATCGATGTCGGTTTGGTAGGCCGCGATCACCTCATCCTGAGTGGCGCCCGGCGCTACTGCTTCGGAGGCTTCCCATTGCTCGAAACGCACGCCGACGCGATCGAGTTCATGCGCGATGTCCTCCGGCTTCGAATAGGTCGCGAGCGCAGTTGCGCCGGATTCCGGGTAGATACGCAGTCGGCTCATGATCGATGATCTCGCAAACGCAGCAGGTCCAGTTCACACCCCAACAGGAATTCGAACGCTTCCAGATGACGACGTGCTTCGGGCATGTTCCTCCCCCACGTGTAGATGCCGTGACCATCTATCAAGTAGCCGTGCAGTGGCTTGCCCGCATCGAGCCACTCGTCGACTGCGCGCACGAGGACCGACATGTCCTGGGCATTGGAGAAAACCGGCACCACCAGCGTGCTTTCGTGAGTCGTGGTGCCGCAGATCGCCTTCTGCAGTTCCCAGCCCGTGAACTGGATGGCTCCGGCAGGCGCAAACAGGCGCGACGCAACGGTTTGCGTGCGCGAATGCGTGTGCAGCACCGCCTCCGCCTGCGCGAAGCGACGGTAGACCTGGGTGTGCAAAGCCGTTTCCGCGGACGGACGCGCACAGGATTGGACGGCGTTGCCCGCCAGATCCACGACCATGATGTCCTCGAGGCCGAGGTGGCTCTTGTCGCGGCCGGATATCGTGACCGCCGCGTGCGCGGCATCGAGGCGCATGGAAAAATTGCTGCTGGTCGCGGGGGTCCAGCCAAGTGCCCCCAATGCGCGACCGGCGTCGGCAATCTGTGCGGCACACGCTTCAAGTCGGCGGCGATCGATGGCGACGGTTTCGATGAGGCGGCTCCGGCATGGTCAAATGGAATGGCCACTATACCGGAGCGATCCTGACGCCGATCTTTACCTGCGAGTCGCGCGCGCCGGGTAGCGTGATCGTTTCAGGGCGACGCGATGCGTTGCAGCGTGCCGGCGGCAACCATGCGCGCTATCCTTGGCGCACTGTCCAGCCAAGCCGAGGAATGCCGTCATGCCGAATCCGACCGAAAACCAGTCGCGCCGTCGTTTCCTGAAACTCGCCGTGGTGGGAGCGGCAGTCGCGCCGATCGCCGGTGTTCTGCTGCCGCGTTTGGGCTTTGCCGCCGATCTGCCGCATCTGGCTCTCACCGATCCAACCGCTGCAGCGCTGCACTACACCGAGGACGCCAAAACGGCGGCCACAAATCCTACCTACAAGGCCGGTTCCGAATGCGCGAACTGCCAGTTCTTCCAGGGCAAGGCCGGAGACGAATATGGGCCTTGCCAATTGTTCGCGGGCAAGTCCGTTCATTCCAAAGGCTGGTGCGCGAGCTGGTCCAAGAAGGCTTGAGCCCCGCATTCGTAATGTAATCAGGGCGCGGAGGGCCGCGGCACTCAGCCACTGTGGGAGCGGCGGAAGCCGCGATGTTCGTGGAGGAGTGCCGAGGCATAGCGCCTACCGACGCTCCCGCCTCGCAGGGGTCGCTCCGGCAACAGGCGTTGTCTCCAGCAACTGAGATCGCACGCTGTCACAATCAATCTTTGTCGTGTGACCGGGCCTGCGCGTGCAAATTTCTGTGTCATTCGTCTTGCTGATTCTCGCCGCAGTGACCGGTTTTGGCATCGGCTGGCTCGTGCTTTATCTGTTTTCGCGACGCTGGCTCGCCGCAGCGCAAGCGACGGGACGGGCGAGCCGCGATGCGGAAGCGGCCACCTTGGTTGAACAGCGCGATGCCGCTGCGAAACGTGCCAGCGATTCGAGTGCGCGCATCGAGCGTTATGAACGGGACTGGACCCAGGCCGAGCAGACCCTGCGGACGGTTTCCACGCAGGCAGCCGCGCACCAGGCACATGCGCAACGACTCGGCCACGAACTTGCCGATGCGCAACGCACTCGCGACGAGGCGCAGACGCGCCTGATCGACCTGACGCGCCGGCACGCGGCGCTCGAAGCGGGCTCCGAAGCCCAGGCGCAGGCCGCCACCGAAAAGCTGCAACAATTGGAGCAGACCGAGCAACGTCTGCGCGAGGCGTTCCAGAACCTCGCCAACCGCAGCCTCGAAGACAACGCCGAACGGTTTCGCGAGCAGAGTACGCAACAGCTTGGTGGTTTGCTTGATCCGCTGAAACTCCAGCTCAAGGAATTTCGCGAACGGATCGACCTGACCCATTCCAGCGATCAGCGCGAACGCGGCATGCTCGCGAACGAGATCCAGACCCTCAAGCAACTCAACCAGCGGATCAGCGAGGACGCCATCAACCTCACCCGCGCGCTGAAAGGCGACACGCGTTCGCAAGGCGCATGGGGCGAACTCGTGCTGGAACGCGTGCTGGAAGCATCCGGCCTGCAATCGGGCCGTGAATACATCACGCAGACGAGTTTCAACGGCGCAGACGACAAGCGCCAGCGACCGGACGTAATCGTGCGATTGCCCGATGACAAGGACGTCGTGATCGACGCGAAGGTGTCGTTGGTCGCCTACGAGCGCTTCTGTTCGGCACTGGACGACGGTGCCCGCGCGACAGCACTGGTCGAGCACGTCGGGTCGCTGCGCCGGCATATCGATGGACTCTCGGCGCGAAACTACGACGAAATCGAAGGCCTGCGCACGCTGGATTTCGTGCTGTTGTTCATTCCGGTGGAAGCGGCATTCATTGAAGCTGTTCGCGCCGACGACCGACTCTATGCACATGCGCTGGGCAAGAACGTCTCGCTGGTCAGTCCGAGTACCTTGCTCGCGACCTTGCGCACCGTCGCGCATCTGTGGCGCATCGAACGACGCAACGTCAACGCAATGGAAATCGCACGCCGCGCAGCACAATTGCACGACAACTTCGCTTTGCTCGTCGACGAACTCGAAAACCTTGGCAGCCAGCTCGACAAGGCGCAAAAAGCCCATTCGAGCGCCATGCGCCGCTTGACCGAAGGAGGCAAGGGCAGCGTGCTGCTGCAGGTGCAAAGTCTCGCGGAGATGGGCGTTCCAGTGAAGAAGCAATTGCCGGTTGGACTGCTGGGCGTTGCCGGTGCAAGTGCCGAAGCGGGACCTGAGGCAGGCGAAGTGGCCCCGTCGCAATGAGAGCGGGAAATCGGCGAAACCTCTCAGTACACGGCGTTGGAAAGCCCGCAAGGCAGGTCCTTCGCCGACTGCTTTTC
The DNA here is from genome assembly GCA_040002595.1 of Dokdonella sp. GTDB lineage: Bacteria > Pseudomonadota > Gammaproteobacteria > Xanthomonadales > Rhodanobacteraceae > Dokdonella_A. The sequence goes on from JBDUED010000074.1 coordinate 7,580, forward strand.
ACGCACTCCGTCCTGTGACGGTCAACGTCGGGACGGCAGATCGTCGACCACCGATGGTTGCCCATGACGGTATGTCACAGCAATTTTGCGCTCGATTACGGCATCGACGCCTGCGGCTTCAACTGCGCGAACACCCAAAATCGATTTCATGAATTGGAGCCTCCCGCGATCCCGGATTCACGGCGGTGGAGGAGCGACGGTGGAAACCAGGAAGCGGCTACCGGCCCGAATGCAGGCTACGTTCGACCGATAGGGTCGCCGGCTTGATGTTCGACGCACGCCCCGACTGGCAGTTGCCTGATGGGTATGCACTCGGCTTTGAGACAAGCAACGAGCTACTTCTTGACGCGGGTCAGTGCTTGGCCGGAATGATGGACAACGGCTGGTTCGCCGGGATGGTGATCATGCTGTTTGATGGAGTACATCGTGTTGGCGGCCGTGGTGCCGGCTTTGTGGATGCCCGTAACGGTGCCGTGACCTATGGCGCTGCGGTAGTGCCAGGTTACCGCAGTGCCAGCGGGTAGCGTCTTGAACGGCGGTGTTTTTCCGGGTGCTTTCTTGGCAGGCATATCAGTTTCTCATCATTGAATAAAGGCGCTGTGACTCAGCAATGGGAGATCAGTCGTAGTCAATGTCGTACGTTGCCAGCAGCTGGCCGGCCCCGTCAGGGGCCTCCGGGTCAAGGTGAAGATCCGCCAGTTTCAATTTCGGCGCCGGCTCCAGCGTCGGGCCGATGCAGAGAGTGTCGAACTCGGCGCCTCCAAGCACGCGTCCGGCAAGAGTGAGGTAGAGACGGTCCAGTACGCGAGCTGCAAGCAGCATATGCAGCACTTGTGGGCCGGCGATGCTGTACATGCGCTGTGCTCCCAGCGCCACAAGGGCGTCGCGCAGCAGTTGGCCTTCCACACGGGCGCCAGCGCCTGCCTCGATCACGTCGATGCCCGCGTCGCGCAATGCAGCCTTGCGCTTCCACGCGGCCTGTGCCCCGGTCAACACGCGCACCCGCCGATCTTTCGCGATGCCAACCAGCGTATCCAACGGCAGGTCGAGGCTGCCGCTGATGATGGCAATGTCTGGCTGTGCGTTCAGGTCGTGCTCGGTCCGCCATTGCCGTAAATCTTCGTACTTCAAGCCGATGGGCAACACATCGCGAACCTCGCCATTTTGTATCTGGCGAAACAATGACCCGCTGGTGATCAATACATCGGCTTGCGCCCCCAACTCCTGGTATAGACGCCAGTCGCGCGAGTTGGAGGTTTCCTTCGGTACCGAATGCGTCTGACGATCCGGACCGCCCAAGGCGATGCGTCCATCGAGACTGGTGACGAAGTTGCTGTAGAGCAATGGGGCAGGCAAACGCTCACGCAGACGCAATCCCTTCAACGGCAGAGACCCCGCTGTCGAGGGATACAAAGGGGTGACGTTCATGACCCGATCACGGTAGCCAGCGGCGGAAATTTCGGCAGTTTGATCATACGGCGACGTGGGTACTGCCGAGGGCGATCATTATGTCGATGCGTCCATTCCCAAGATACCCTTTGAAGATCGCTGCTTTTTGAGCAGCCGTGGCTGGTGCAACGATGCGCCAGGTGCAGCTTGCGGGCAGCGTCTCCACGCAGCATCGCGAAGGCGTCCCGCTTTAGCCCAAGTGCTGCGCGAGAGCCTTTGCGACGAATACTGGTTGGTGTGCGGCGGTAAGCTGCGAGTTTCAGATCGGTGACCCTCGACGATGGGGCAAACGCTTCGGACTGGCACCATCGTCATGGCCGTGCGCTGCTGTTTTACATTGGATTCTCCCCAAGCATGCCAATGCCCTCAACTCAATCCGGTCTGCTGCGGGTCACTCGCAAGCTGGCGCATGAAGTGGACGTCTTGCGATTCAGCACGCCGAGTCACGTCTATAACCCCCTGAATTATGCGTGGGCAGGACACCAGGAATATCTGCGCCGCTATGGCGCCAAGCGCGGACGGGTGTTGCTGCTGGGCATGAACCCCGGTCCCTGGGGCATGGCGCAAACGGGCGTACCGTTCGGCGATGTGGTGACGGTGCGCGAGTGGTTCGGCATCGAGACGCGCCTCAGCAACGTGCTGCCGGAGCAACATCCGAAATACCCGATTCTCGGCATGGCATGTCATCGCAACGAAGGCAGTGGTTCGAGAGTTTGGCGTTGGGCCGAGGCGCGTCTCGGCACGCCGGATGATTTTTTTGAACGCTTCTTTGTGTGGAATTACTGTCCCCTGCTATTCATCAAGGATGGACGCAATCTCACCCCCGAACATTTGAATCGCGCCGAGACCGAGGCACTGACGGAGGTATGTGATCGCGCGCTGGGGGCGGCAATCCGCGCGCTGGAACCAGCGGCGATCGTCGCCATTGGACGCTATGCCGAACGGCGTGCCGCCACGTTGCTCGGTGCGGGTACCGACGTGCGTTACCTGATCCATCCGAGTCCAGCCAATCCGCTGGCCAACCGCGATTGGCCGATGCTGGCAGAGCAAGCGCTCAAGCCCTGGTTGCCGCCGCGCAAGTAGGGGGCGATTTCTTGCGCGTGTTGCGTGTGCGCGTTGGCGCAGGATGCCTGCTTGAGTCCGTACCTGCACCGCAAGGATGATGCAGTCGAACAATGCGATCGCCAAGGCCCAGCATTTCCTCGACGACACGACCCAGGCGACGTGGCCCGGCGTAGCGGACGCACGCCCTGATGGGCATCTGCTCAGTTGGAGTCGCCAGTCAGCACTTTGCCCGGATTCATGATGTCCTGCGGATCGAGCGCTTGCTTGACCGATCGCATGAGAGCGAGTTCGACAGGATCCTTGTAGCGCACCAGCGCATCGCGCTTGAGTTGGCCCACGCCGTGCTCGGCACTGATTGATCCGCCCAGCGCATGCACGCTGTCGTGCACCACGGTGGAGACGGCTACCTGCTGGGCCAGCAAATCGACCTCGCTCCAGTCGCCGCCACGGGCCACGTTGTAATGCAGGTTGCCGTCCCCCAAGTGGCCGAAGATCACATGGCGGATCCCGGGAAATGTTTGCTGCAGGGCGCGGTTGGTGTCGCGCACAAACGCTGCCATGCGCGACACCGCAATTGACACGTCGTGCTTGATGCTCTTGCCGGCCGCCTTTTCGGCCA
>JBDUED010000075.1:0-10539 GCA_040002595.1 Dokdonella sp.
CGCGCGTTCGATTTCCGGCAGGGCCTCATCGTTGCGCCGGGCCAGCCACAGCGCCTGTGCGTACCCGTTGCGAATCTGCGCATCCTCGCGTGATGCGGCATGGCCGTCGCGTTCGAGCACCCCGAGTGCCTCGGCAGACAGCCGTACCGCTTGGGCTGCGTCGTTCTGCTTGACCGCGACATTCGCCAGCGTCGACAGCGAATAAGCGACGGTTGGATGATCGTTGCCGAACAACGCGCGCCTCTCGGCCAACGCCAGGGTCATTTCGCGTTTGGCATCGTCGAACCGGCCTTGCCGGTATTGCGACTGGCCCAGATTGTTGCGCGCGCGCGGGCACACTTCCTCCTTGATCTGGGTGCGTTCGCAAATGCCGATCGCGGCGCGGTAGTTTGCATCGGCGTCGGCAAAGCGGCGCTGATCGACCATGAGTTCACCGAGCGCATCGTAGGTGGCCGCGACTTCGCGATGATTCTCGCCAAATACCTGTCGTTGCATGGCCAGGGCCTGGTCGAGCAAGGCCTGTGCCTCGGGGTAGCGCTCGGCACGGGCCACGATCGCGCCCAAATCGCGCAAGGTGCTTGCAATGGCATCGTGCGGCGCGGTGTAGATACGCTGCTTCAGCGCCAACAGTTCGCGAAAACGCGCTTCGCCCGCAGGCAGATCGCCGATGCCGTCGTTGGCGCCGGCGAGACTTCCGAGCGCGCCGACGTAGCGGTCGTCCTCGGGCGCGTGTGCGGTACGCCAGCGTGCAAGCAGAGGATCCAGAGCGGCGATGGCCTGCGGATAGCGTTGCGCATCACTGAGCGTGTTGCCGACCTCGAACGCGACTGCCAGTGCCTCGGTGCTGTTAGGGCCGTAAAGATGTTCGGCGGCCGCAGCGGCGTCGCGTCGATGCGCGATGGCCGCATCCGGCTGACCCGTCGCCATCTCGGCCGATGCGAGCACCGCGTAGGCGCGCAGCAGCGCAGGCGTCGGCTTCGCACGCAGATCATCGAGCATCGCCTGCAGCTCGTGCAGCGCTTCGTCATTGTGGCCTGCGCGCTGCAAGGCGTCGTCGTGCAATACCTGCGCGGCGCGAGCGCCCGCTGCATCGCCATGTCCCATCGCGAGCGCGCGGGCTTCCGCAAAAAGAGTTTGCGCCTGCGCGAAATTCGACAGCGACAAGCTGACTTCGCCAAGCGTGCGCAGCATGTCGCCACGGGTGACGGCATCGAGGCTCGAGTTCGCGCTGAGTGTTCGCTGCGCTTGTTCGACCAGCGCTTCGGGCGTCGGACGCTGATCTCGGGGCAGGTGTGCGCGTGCGGCATCGAACGTTCCGAGCACGAAATCGCGCACTGTGTTCGCACGCATGGCCTGGTCTCGCGCGACGTCGGCTTGCCACAAGGCAAGTCCCAGCGAGGCAAGGATGGCGAGCAGGAACAATACCGTCGTGGCCACTCCGCCGCGATGGCGCGCGACGAACTTGCGCGCGCGATACCAGCGCGACGGCGGATGGGCGACGACCGGTTGACGTTGCATATGCCGCTCGATGTCGTCGGCCAGCGCGCCGGCCGATGCATAGCGTCGCTCGGGTTCGCTCGCGGTCGCCTTGAGTACGATGTTGTCCAGATCGCCACGCAATTGCCGTCGCGTGGTTCTCGCCGACGCGGGCAATGCATCTGCCGCTGTATTCTCGCTGACTCGCGACGACGGCGTCCGTGCATCGCCGTGGGCGCGACGCACGCCAGTGATCATCTCGTCGAGCAGAATGCCGAGCGCGTAGACATCGGTGGCGGTGGTGATCTGCCCGTGCGCAAACTGTTCCGGTGCCGCGTACGCAGGCGTCATCGGTGCCAGTTGCGTTCGCGTGCTGTCAGGGTCGTCTTCCGCATCAAGCAGCTTGGCGATACCGAAATCGAGCAGTTTTATTTCGCCTTCGTCCGTCACCAGCACGTTCGAGGGCTTGAGATCGCGATGCACGATCAAGGCGCGATGCGCGGCGGCGACCGCGCGACAGATGTCGACGAACAAGCGCAGGCGCGCCCGCAAATCGAGATGGTGTTCTTGCGCGTACTGCGTGATCGGCAGCCCTTCGACCAGTTCCAGCGCGATGTACGGCACGCCCGCGTCGGTCAAACCGCCTTCGATCAAGCGAGCGATCCCCGGATGGCGCAATTGCGTCAGTGCTCGACGCTCGTCGCGAAACCGCCGCTGCTCGTCGCTCGTGTACAAGCCCCGGCGCAGGAGCTTGAGCGCAACGACCTGATTCACGCCGGCCTGCTCGCGTGTCGCGCGAAACACAATCGAGGAACCGCCTTCGCCGAGCTTCTCGCACAAGCGAAATGGCCCGATGCATGCATCCGGCGGCAGCGCGCTTTCGCAATCGCCAACCCGATCCAGCAATTCATCAATCGACCCGTCGAGCGCACCCGAATTTTCCGCCGCATCGGACGCCAGCATGCGTTCAACGGCGGCGCGTTGCGCCGGCCCCGCGCAATGCGCGCCGAGCCACGCAGCGCGCTGCGCGATGGGCAGCGCGAGCGCCGCTTCAAAGAGTTCACGCAGGCCCGGTTTTGGTTCGATCATGGGCATACATGCGCGCCTGTCGATTGTTTCTCACACATAACGCCGAAAAGCGGACGCTCAGGACATCATTCCAGCGCCGCATGCAGGAACGCACGCGCATAGCGCCAGTCCCGGTCGATCGTGCGCCGGGTCACGCCGAGCACGTTGGCGACCTGTTCCGGCGTCAGGCCGACGAAATAGCGCAGCTCCACCACGCGCGCCGCGCGTTCATCGGTTTGTTCGAGCTTGATCAGCGCCTCTTCGAGTGCGAGCGCCTGTTCGGCGCTTTCAATGGCCGGTTGCGCCTCCGCATTGGCGGTGAAGGTGACGCGCAACCAGTCGCCGCCGGCTTTCTGGCGCATGCGGGTACGTGCGCGATCCACCAACACATGCCGCATCGCGCGCGCCGAGTACGCAAAAAATTGCGCGGGATGCGCAAAAGCCAGCTCGCGGCCGCCGTCGAGGCGCAGATACACCTCGTGCACCAGCGCGGTCGTGTCCAGGGTGTTGTGTGCTCCGTGCGCAAGCTGACGGCTGGCCAACGCTTTGAGTCGGTCGTAGACGACGTCGAAGGAAATCGCTGCGGGCGTGCTGCAAACGCTTTCGATGACAGGCTGGACAGGCTCAGACATGGCGATTCTCGCGCAAGCTTGGGTCAGTGTAGCGCTGTCGAGGCGTCGCGACGACCGCGATTCAGCGGGTCAATCCGTTCCCGTCTTACGGCCACTTCAGCGCGCTGGCAGCGCCCGCTCAGCCGGCGACGTCCACGTCGCCCCGCTCGAGCGCTTCATCCACCACCGGCGCCAGTTCGCCGCGCAAGTGCAGGCGCGCCAGTGCATTGATGCCGGCCGCGGTGACTGGATCGTCGGCATTGAAATCGTGGTCACGGGCGAGGATTGCCAGGATGTCGAAATAGGCGTCGCCGCGGATGCCGGCGGCGTCGAGTACGAGCGCGGGCAGCAGCCACGCGCGCGTGTCAAGCCGGCGCGGACGCGGATCAGCGCTGTCGAGAAGCAACCACGGCACCGGTTGCTGTTTCGCGTCGCGGCCGTCGTCGAAGCCAAGTTGCGCGTAGACCGGGGCGAGGCCGGGCAGGTGATCGCCGTAAAACAGCAGCAGGGTGCGCCGTTTGCGCTGCCCAAGCGCGTGCGCGAGGCGTCCGAGTTCGTGGTCCGCGTCGTCGAGCAGGTACAGATAATTGCCCAGCCACTGGCGCCCGCCCGCGTCAAGTTGCTCGGGCATCGGCAACGCCGCGAGACGCTGCGCGTCGAGACCCGGGCGCCAGTCGAACGGGCCGTGGTTTTCCATGCTGATCGCGAACACGAATTGCGGTGGTCCGTCGTCGGCCAGCTCGCCAAGCACGCGCTCGGTCAAGGCCGCATCGGAGATGAAAAGGCCGACTACGCGGTCTTTGGGAAACGATTGCGCATCGACGAACCGCTCAAAGCCGAGCGCCGGATAGGTGCGTGCGCGATTCCAGAAAGCGGCCGAATTGGGATGGATCGCGACGCTGCGATAGCCATGGTCGTCGAGCACGCGAGTCATTCCCGGATAGGTAGCGCGATTGAGTTCGAGCCACGGATATTGCACGCCGCCGAGGCTTCCCAAAGGCGCGCCGGTCAGTACCTCGAACTCGGTGCGGATGGTGCCTCCGGCAAATGTCGGAACGCGCAGGTCGCCGCTGCTGGCGACCTCTTGCAGCCGATGCAGCACGGGCAGAAAGCGCCCACTCAACACGCCCTGGAGGCGCGCCGGATCGAACAACGATTCGCTCTGCACGACGATGATGTCCGGCAGGACGGCGGTTGCGGTGGACACTCCCCGAGCCGCACGCAGTTGCGGCGCGTACATGGTGAGCAAGGCAACGGCTGCGTTGCGGTCCGCCGCCGGCACGTCGCCGCCGCCGATCGTCCAGTGATACAGCAGGAGACCGCCGATGAGGCCGGTATGCGCGCTGCTATCGGTCAGCGACCACGGCTGGAAACCGTTCTCGGCCGAGCGGTACAGGTGCCGCCACGGCGATGCGCCGAGCATCAGGCTGCAGGTGACGACGATCGCGATCGTGCCGAGTACTCCCGCGCGCCAGCCCGCAAGCAACTGAAGTCGTTTTTCGCGCCACAGCGCGGCCGTAATCGCAAGACCGCCGCCAAGCAGCAGCCAGCTCGCCATGCCGAGACGCAGGTATTGCCAGAACAACTGCAAGGCAGGACCAGGTTCGGCAAAGAAGCGCAAATCCGCCGGCAGTAGCGGCGTCTGCAGCGTGCCGACCTTCGCGCTGTTGGCCGCATACAAACCGCCCAGCGCCAGCAGCACGAGCCAGCTCGACAGCAGCAGTCGCCGTGTCAGCGCCAACACCAAGCCGAACACCGCGAACGCGGGCAGTACGTTGAGCAGCAGAGTCTGCAACGTTGCGGCGCGCTCCGGTGAGCTCATCAGATCCACCCCCGGATCGAGATACGCGACCAGCAGCGCGACCACCAACGCGCAACCACCCACGCGTGTGGCTTCGCGCAGGCGCACTCGCGCGCGGTCGGAGAGGAGATTTAAGGCAAGCGTATTCATGACAGCGCGCGACAATGCCATGACCGCGCGAATCGCACATGAACGCACTCGCGGCAGCATGTGGCACTGCGTTTCACGTCGATTTGAAGCCGCATTCCCTTGCGTGGCGCGTGCAGGGCTGCTGGTAGTCGTTGCTGCGACGGCGCACAGCGAACGCGCACGCTGGCCGAGCGGGTGCTGCGGCTGCGACAATCGCACATGCTCCAACCTGCCCAATGGCCGCGTTCGATAGCCGCCTTCATCGACGAGCGGCTGTCGCGGCTGGAAGTTGCCTGCCGCGAAGCAGGCGTGCCGTTCTACGACGACGCCGGCGTCGACGATCATCTGCAACGGGTGCTGCTGGCAAGCGATTTCGCCTACGAAAGTTTCCTGCGAGATCCGCATTTGCTCGGTCCCGAACTGCTGCAGTTGATGAGCGATCCGCGCCACGCGGATGCGCGTGCCGGCATCCTTGGCGAGGCGCGCGATGATGCGCAACTGCGCGCCGCGCTGCGTCAGTTTCGCCTGCGTGAGGCCCTTCGGTTGATCTGGCGCGATGTCAACGGCGCCGATGCGGTGGAGACGACCTTGACCGGCGCATCGGTGCTCGCCGAAAGTTGCCTGGAAGCGGCGTTGCGCGGCGCCGAGCGCGAGATTGCCGCGCGTCACGGCGTGATTTGCGATGCGCATGGCCAGCCCCAACGATTGGTCGTCCTCGCACTGGGCAAGCTCGGAGGCAGCGAACTCAATTTTTCGTCCGATATCGATCTGGTTTTTGCATTCGCCGAACAGGGCGAGAGCTGTTCCGTCGACGGCCGCAGCGTGCGATCGCTGGATGCGAGCGCGTATTACCTGCGCATAGGTCAGGCGCTGGTGTCGCTCCTCGCCGATCGCGATGCAAACGGCTATGTCTACCGTGTCGATTTGCGTCTGCGTCCGTTCGGCAGTGCCGGACGCATCGCGTTGTCGTTCGCGGCGATGGAACAGTATTTTCAGCGCGAGGGTCGCGATTGGGAACGCTACGCGTGGATCAAGGCGCGCAGCGTCGCCGGCGACCGCAATGCCGGCGCGCGTCTGCTTGACACCCTGCGCCCCTTCGGGTTCCGCCGCTATCTCGACTACACCGCGTTTGCCGGCTTGCGCGAGATGAAGGCGCTGATCGATGCTGAAGTCACGCGCAAGGATCTGGCCGACCATCTCAAGCTCGGACCCGGCGGCATTCGCGAGATCGAATTCATCGTGCAGCTCGTGCAGTTGATTCGCGGTGGGCGCGAGCCGACCTTGCGCGCACGCGGATTGCTGCCCGCACTGGCCGCGTGCGAGCAACTGGGTTTCATTCCAGCCGCGCGCGCGCAGCGTCTGCGCGGGGCCTATCGCTTCCTGCGCCAGCTCGAAAATCGCGTGCAGATGTTTGCCGATCAACAGACGCACGAAATTCCAGCCGATGCGCACACCCGGCAACGATTTGCGCTGGCTCTGGGCTGTGCCGACTGGGGCGAAGTCGCTGTGCCATTGCAGATGCATCGCACGGCGGTTGCCGAGGAATTCGCCGCCTTGATGGCGCTTGACGCGCACCGCGGCGCGCGTCAGAAACAGGCGAAGTGGCCCGAGTTCTGGCGCGCACTGGTTGTCGGCGACGACAATCCGGTCGAGGCCAGCGCATTGGCGGCAGCCGGCTTCGATCCGCCCGACGCCGCGGTCGCCGAACTCGAGGGTCTGCTTGGCAGCAATGCGCTGCGCAGCATGTCGGCGCGCGCACGCGAACGACTCGATGGCTTGATGCCGGCGTTGTTCGCTGCTGCCGCCGCACAAACCGCGCCGGCGCCGACCCTGGTGCGCCTGTTGCGTCTGGTGAAGGCCGTCGCCCGCCGCTCGGTATATCTGGCCTTGCTCGACGAACAGCCGCCTGCACTGAAACGCCTGTGCACGGTGTTTGCCGCAAGCGCGTTCCTGGCCGATTGCGTGATTGCCCATCCGCTATTGCTGGATGACTTGTTCGACCGTCGAATCGATGGCGCACCGCCGACACGCGGCGCGATCGAAAGCGACCTTGCGCGGCGCCTCGCGACACTCGGCAACGCCGATCCGGAAGCGGAAATCGAGTTGATCCAGGAATTGCGCCAGTCCGCCTTGTTCCGCATCGGCCTCGCCTTCATCAGCGGCACGTTGGACTCGGTTGCCGTCACACGCGCACTGGCTCAAATCGCCGAGATCGCGCTGGGTGCGGTAACCCGCATCGCCGAGCGCGAACTCATCGCGGCGCATGGACGTCTGGACGGCCAGTTTGAAGGTGCCGGACTGGCGATTGTCGCCTACGGCAGTTTCGGCGGTGAGGAGCTTGGCTTCGGGTCCGATCTCGATCTGGTGTTCGTCTACGACGAGACGCGGGCACGCGGCGAATCCGATGGAGCCAAACCCCTCGAAGGGTCGCGCTACTACGCGCGCTTCGCGCAACGCATCGTGCATCTGCTCGGAATGTTGACTCGCGCTGGAAGGCTCTATGAAGTCGACGTGCGCCTGCGCCCGGACGGCGGCAAGGGCATGCTGGTGTTGAGCCTTGCCGCGTATGAAAGCTACCAGCGCGAGCGCGCTTGGACGTGGGAGCTGCAAGCGCTGGTGCGCGCACGCGCAGTGGCCGGCGACGCGACCCTGTGTCGGCGCTTTGCGCGCATCCGCGACAAGTTGCTCGGCACTGCGCGCGACGCACCAACCGTGCGCAGGGATATTCTCGCCATGCGCGCGCGATGGCGGGCCGAACGCGATCGATCCGATTCGCAGCATTTCGATTTGAAGCAGGGCGCCGGTGGCCTGGTCGACATCGAATTCCTGCTGCAGGGGCTCGTCCTGTTGCACGGTTCGCAGCATCCGGCGCTGCTGGCAAGCGGCAACAGTGCGGACTTGATCGCCGCCGCTGCCGCGGCCGGCGTGCTTGATGCAGTGCAGGCTGACGCGCTGGCGCGCGCGCATGCGGCGTTGCTGTCGTGTGCGATCGGGCGCACTCTGGATGGCCACCCGCGCGTGACGGCGCGCGAGACGGCGCTCGCGGCGCACGCCGACGCCGTGCTTGCCGCCGCGCGCAACGTCGGATTGCCCTTCCACGCGGTGCATGCTGTCGACTGAGCGATCGCATTTGGTGCAATGGTGTCGTACACCCGGGAACTAGAGCATCGCGGATGCCGCGGCTCCCACGGGTCCGGCTCCCGCAGGTCCGGCTGCGGCCTCCGACGCAGGTGGGAGCGCCGGCAGGCGCGATGCTTTCTAACTTCAAAGAGGAACAACGGCTGCCGCCGCTTCCAAGGCAACCCGGTTCGTCATGCGCAGCGGGCACCCATGCCCGCGACAAACCGCTGCCAGCGTTCGCGCACAAGTTCGGCGATCGCGGCGGTTTCTTGCAGCGCTGGCGGTTGCGCGATGTGGACATTGTCATCGATGCGGCGCACGTGTCCACTGGCGAGCATGTCCGCGTGAAACGAAGCGAGCTTGCCAGTGATGGGGCGCGGCGCGAAGGTGTAGACCGGCTTTCCCGTGGCGCAGGCTTCGCTCAACATATTGACCGAATCGGGCGTGACGACGAACCGGTCGGCCCAGCCGAGAAAGCCCGCGTAAGGGTTGTCGCCTTTGTCCGGTTGGCTCCAGAACGCACCCGGGAATTTCGCCAATGACTCGCGCAGGCGAGCGGCGGTCGACAACGGCGTGCGCCGCGACACGCTGACCAGGAAGCTGCCGCCGTCGGTTGCGTGGCGCGCGGCAAGACGTTCGAGCAACGCATCGAAATACGCATCGTCAAGCCGCTGCGCACGAGTGGTGCCGCCGATCAGCACCGCCGTGCGCGGCGCGGGCAACGTCGCCAGCGCAGCAAAATGCGCACGTCCTTGGGCCAGCCAATCCTGATCCACTGCATTGAGCGCGCCGATGCTGTGGATCACGTTTGCGCCGATTGTGCGATCGTGTTGAGGCGCCACGACGACATCGAACGCGCGCGTGTCGATGCGCGGATCGAGAATCTGTACCGTGAATGTGTTGCCGTCATTCCACTCACGCAGCAGACGCGTTACAAGCGCGGCGCGGCGCCCGCAGCCGATGGCGATGTCCGGCCATGGCGAGGTAAGTGAACGACCTTCCGCGTCGGTGATCGCGTTGCGTGCGCCGAATACGAGTCGGGGCGCGAACGCGGCCCATGGCTCGCGCATGCGAATGCGCAACACACGTGGCGCCAGCCCGAGCGCGCGCGCGAGCGCCAGCGCCTGGCGCTCATTGCCGGCAGCGCCGTCGCTGATTGCCCAGCACGATGGCGCGGAGGTAACGGGAGAATTCATCGGCATGCGTCCCCGCGCGATGCGGGGCTTTGCGGCTTCGACATTTGGCTCGTCGCAGCTTTGATGCTGCGGCGAGCCTCCTTGCCGGATTAAAGAAGCGGAACCAGCAACAGCGCCACGATATTGATGATCTTGATCAAGGGATTCACAGCCGGACCGGCAGTGTCCTTGTACGGATCGCCGACAGTGTCGCCGGTGACGGCCGCCTTGTGCGCCTCCGAACCCTTGCCGCCGAAGTTTCCATCTTCGATATATTTCTTCGCGTTGTCCCAAGCGCCGCCGCCAGTCGTCATCGAGATCGCGACGAACAGGCCAGTGACGATGGTGCCGATCAGCACGCCGCCGAGCGCCTGCGCGCCGGCAAGCGAGCTCCCGGTGAGAAACTTGACGCCGAACGCGACGACGATCGGCACCAGCACCGGCAGCAGCGAGGGAACCATCATTTCCTTGATCGCGGATTTGGTGAGCATGTCGACTGCGCGCGAGTAATCGGGCTTGGTCGTGCCTTCCATGATGCCCTTGATTTCGCTGAACTGGCGGCGCACTTCGACCACCACGGAACCGGCCGCGCGGCCGACCGCTTCCATCGCCATAGAGGCAAACAGGAACGGAATCAGGCCGCCGATCAGCAGGCCGATGATCACCAGGTGATTGGAAAGATCAAAGGTGAAAATCAGATCCGGATGCGACGTGCCGAGCTTGTGCGTGTAGTCGGCAAACAGGACCAGCGCGGCGAGACCGGCCGAACCGATTGCGTAGCCTTTGGTAACCGCCTTGGTGGTGTTACCCACCGCATCGAGCGGATCGGTGACGCCACGCACTTCCGGTGGCAAGTCGGCCATTTCGGCGATGCCGCCGGCGTTGTCGGTGATCGGACCATACGCATCGAGCGCGACGATCATGCCGGTCATCGACAGCATCGCGGTCGCCGCGATTGCGATGCCGTACAGGTCGGCAAGGTGATACGCACCCCAGATTGCCGCGCACACGCTGAGCACCGGCCATGCGGTCGACTTCATCGAGATGCCGAGTCCGGCAATGATGTTGGTGCCGTGGCCGGTGGTCGATGCTTTCGCGATATGCCGCACCGGGCCGTATTCGGTCGCCGTGTAGTACTCGGTGATGACGACCATGGCGC
>JBDUED010000076.1:0-10507 GCA_040002595.1 Dokdonella sp.
TGTTCGGCGCCGCCACCCAGCGATTTCAGGCGTTCCTGCAGGAAGAACACACGAATCAGGTTGCGCGCGGTCGGCGTCGCCGCCAGCTTGGCTACCGCGCGCGCTTCCAGTTTGAGGCGCTTGCTGATGCTCGATCCGCCGCGGCGCCAGGTTTCGATCAGGGCGAATGGGGCCGGGTAGTGGTCCTTGCGCACTTTCGCAGCGGTATGTTTGACCAGAATCGGGCTGAGTATCTGTCGCGTCGGCCAGATATTGGTCGCCCATGCGGTCACGCGCTGCGTGATTGCGCGCGCGCGCGGATGCCGAATCAGTTCCTTCGCAGCGTCGACCAGCAATTCGGGCGAAGTCAGGGCATCGACCAGTCCGAGCGCCTTGGCATTCTCTGCCGAGGCCGCGCGGCCGGTCAGCATCAGTTCCAGGGCGGCCGGTGCGCCGATCAGGCGCGGCAGGCGCGCTGAACCACCCCAGCCGGGAAAGATGCCGAGTTTGACTTCCGGTAAAGCGATGCGTGTCGAAGGATCGCGCGATGCGACGCGGTAACCGCAGGCGAGGGCGAGTTCAGTGCCCCCACCCATGCACACGCCGTGAATCGCAGCGACGCTGGGGCAGGGCAGGCGGTTCAACTTCTGAAAGATACGCTGGCCGTTTTCAAGTGCGTCCTGCACGGTCCCTTCTCGCCCGAAACTTTCAAATTCCTTGATGTCGGCGCCGACTATGAAGCCGCTTTTGCCCGAGCGGATTACGATTCCCTTCGGTGGTTCGAACGAAAGACGCTCGATGATTTCCGACAGTTCGTCGAGCACGGCCCGCGAAAGCGCGTTGACCGAGCTGCCAGCCCGATCGAGAGTGAGAACCAGGATGCCGTCGGCGTCGGTGGCGGATTGCCAATGCTGGAAACGCAGGCCTTCGAACATGACCGGCTCCGGGAAGCGGCGGGGGGATGGCTATAATCCCGGCAAGCCATGCGCCGGGTCAATGCGGCGGTCGGAGGGGCCGTTGGTGGAACACAAATCTGATCTGCCTGTTACCCAAAAGCTGCTCGATCGCATTGTGGAATCGACGCAGCATCTGGTCGTGCTGGAAACGGCCAACAGCGCCGAAATGATCGGTCAGATGCGCACGCTCGCGATGCGCGGCGGTACTTCGGTATATGCATGGGATGCCGATACCGGCATGGCTTCGCTGCGCGAGAGCGGGCTTTACGTGCCCGGTTCCAAGCGTCTCGGCGATGCACTTCGCTACGTGATGCAGAGTACCCATTTCGGCATCTACCTGTTCGTCGGCGTTGCCGACCATCTGCGTCCGATCGATACGTTGCTGCTGCGACGCATCTCGCGCATGCAGTCGGTCAATGAGCGCAAACTGGTGTTCGTCGGCGAGCGCATCGAGATGCCCGAGGAGTTGGACGGAATGTTCGATCGTATCAGCGCGCAGAGCGAACAGCGGCCGCGTCTGCGCCTGCGCGACGGGCGCTGGGTGCAGTGACGATGGCGAACGAAGGCACCCGAGGCGCTGCGCTGATCGTGGCGGCCGATCGCGAAGATCGACGGATTTTGTTCGACGCGTTCGATGCGCAGGGATTCGAGGCGATTTATTCGGCGAAAGACCTCACTCAAGCACGCGGATTCCTCGCGCAAAAAATACAGCTCGAATTGATTGCGCTCGAATTCCAGGCTGAGCCGAGCGATGCGCTGGCATTCTGCGATGAAGTGCGTGCCGGTGACCCTGCGGCAGACGTGCCGATCCTGGGCGTGCTCGGCAGTCGCGGGGGAAGCTGGCGCTGGGACAACCGCCCGCCCGGACTGGTCGACTGGATCGCAAGTCCGGTCAAGCCCAGCGATGCGAACGCTCGCGTAAAGGCCGCACTCGCGCGAAACAGCGGCAATGTGCGGCCGGTTCCGTTGAACCACGACAGTCGAAGCGAACGCTATCAGTTTGCCTTTGACGGCAGTCTTGACGAATTGGCAATCGTTGACCCTGTGAGCGGCTGCATCCTCGAGGTCAACAACACGTTTGTGCAGCGCTCCGGGTATCCACGCGCGCACATCGTGGCTGAATCGATCGATGTGTTCGATGTCGCATTGCCGGCGGAACAGCGCGCCGAAATCAAGATGAAATTGGCCACCGACAACAGTGTGCATGTGCGCGGGCAAAAGCCGCACGCGGATGGCACGACGTATGCGGTCGACGTATACGTGCGTCTGGCGGTGCACGATGGCCAGGTTGTGCATTTCTATTTGTTTCGCGAAACCCACGAGCTCAATCGTTACCAACAGGCGTTCGGCGCGCTCGGTCGGCTCGCGAATGCGGATGCGCGCGAGCAGGGATTCGATGTTGCGTTGCGCGCCTTGATCGACTGGCTTGAACTCGATTTCGTGGCCATTGTCGAGGCGCCGCTGGATAGCGATGGAGCACCGCATACCCTCGCGGCATTCCATCGCTTCGGCTCGACTGACACGCCCGAGCCGCTGCCTGAGGCGTTGCTGAAACACGCGATCGAGGGCAACGCCGTGGTGCATCTCTCCCATGCCTGGCGCAGCGGCGCGGACGATGCCTTCACCCGCGAACAGCGCTTCGAATGCCTCATCGGAGTGCCGCTGATCGGCGAGCGCAACGTCTGTCTGGGCGCCTTGCTGCTGGCGCGGCGCGAACCGCTCGTCAGCGATCCGGCAGCTCTCGAAGGCTTGCACGTGATTGCGCACGGCTTCGCACTTGATCTGGAACTGCGTCGATCGCGCGATCAGGGCCGGGTGATCGGATTGCAGGACCCGCTGACTGGACTGCCCAATCGTCTTCTATTCAACGATCGGCTCGATTCGGCGATCCAGGAGGCGCATCGCAGCAGCGAGATGTTTGCAGTGGTGTTCGTCGATCTCGATCGCTTCAAGAACATCAACGATTCGCTCGGACATGCAGTCGGCGATCAGGTTTTGTCGGCGGTGGCCAAGCGTCTGCGGGGCAGCGTGCGTGGCTCGGACACGGTAGCGCGTTACGCGGGCGACGAGTTCACGCTGATCCTGCGCCATATCGTGCAGCGTGACGACGTCGCGCGCATCGCGGAAAAAATCGTACGCGCCATGGAAGTGCCGCTGCAGCTTGCCGATGGGTTGGAACTGAGCATGACGGCCTCGTTGGGCCTGAGCTTCTATCCGGACGATGCCGTCGATGCGGAACGCCTGCTCAAGCATGCCGACGTGGCGATGTATTCGGCCAAGGGCATGGGGCGCAACAATTACCAGGCCTATGTCGCGGTGCCCGAGGAATCGCACCAGCAGCGCCTCGCGCTCGAATCGAAATTGCGCCACGCCGAGAAGAACGGCGAGTTCCGGGTGTTTTACCAGCCGCAGATCGACAGCGTCACCGAAGACATCGTCGGCATGGAAGCGTTGATCCGCTGGGAGCATCCGGAGCTGGGCATGATCAGCCCGGGCTTTTTCATTCCCCTGGCCGAGGAATCGGGGCTCATCATCTCGATTGGCGAGTGGGTGTTGCGTGCAGCCTGTGAGGAAGCGCGGCGCTGGCAAATGCAGTTCGGCCTCGCCCTGCGCATAGGCGTAAACCTGTCGCCGTTGCAGCTGCGTCAGCCGACATTGGTGCAGATTGTCGCCAGCGTGCTCAGCCAGACCGGACTTGAGCCGCGTCTGCTGGATCTGGAAGTGACCGAGAGCATCAACGTAAAATCGATCCCGAACCTGCTCGAGACGCTGCACGGGTTGCGCAATCTGGGCTGCGGGATTTCAATCGACGATTTCGGCACCGGGCAGTCGTCGCTTGACTACATCAAGCGATTTCCCGCCGACCGCATAAAGATCGACCAGGCCTTCGTGCGCAATATCGGGGTCGACCCGGACGACGAAGCGATCGTGCGGGCGACGATCTCGATGGCGCACAATCTCAATCGTGAGGTGGTCGCCGAAGGCGTGGAGACCGAACAGCACATGGATTTCCTGCGCGAGCAGGGTTGCGAGGTGTTGCAGGGATTCCTGTTTAGCCGTCCGCTGCCGGCGGCAACGTTCGAGAATCTGTTGAAGGAACGGGCACGACTGCTGGCGGGTACGTCACAATCACCCACCGTGCAGGCTTGAGCGTGTCGCGCATGACCCCACATTTCGTGTGGGGTTCGTGAACTATTTACGTCCGGCGCAAGTCCAGGTGAGATGCCTGACCGTGTCGGCAACAAGGGAGTAAGGCCCGGATGGGCGAAAGCGACTTGGATCAGGCGCTGGTCGAGCGTGTCCAGAACGGCGACAAACGCGCGTTCGACCTGTTGGTGCGCAAATACCAGCACAAGCTGGTCAGCGTCATTTCCCGCTACATCAATGACTGGAGCGAGTGTCAGGACGTTGCGCAGGAGACGTTCATTCGCGCCTATCGCGCGATCGGCTCGTTCCGTGGAGATGCGCAGTTCTACACCTGGGTCTACAAGATCGCGATCAACACCGCTAAAAATCATCTGGTGTCGCAGGGACGGCGACCGCCAACCGACGACATTGCGGCCGAGGATGCGGTGCAGTTCGAGGGTGCCACCCGTCTGCACGATTCGGCCACCCCGGAACGCGAATTGATGCGTCAGGAAATTGAACGAACCGTGTTCGACACGGTCGAACAATTGCCTGAGGAGCTAAAAATTGCGATTACCCTGCGGGAAGTCGACGGTTTGAGCTACGAGGAGATTGCGGAAACGATGAATTGCCCGATCGGTACGGTCAGGTCGCGCATCTTCCGCGCCCGCGAGGCGATTGACGAAAAATTGCGCCCGCTGTTGTCGGAGGAGAACTAGGTCATGAACGAGCAGATCCACGAACAGTTGTCCGCGTTGATGGATGGCGAGCTGGAGCGTGACCAGACCCGCTTCCTGCTCAAGCGCATGACGTCCGGCAGCGAACTCCCGCTGCGCTGGGCACGCTATCACGTGACGCGTCAGGCGCTGCGGCGTCAGCACTTGCAACCGGTTTCGGTGCATTTCGCTGATGCGGTGATGGCGCGGCTGGAACACGAACCAGCGGCGTCTTCATCTTCGCGCGGCTCCCATTCCTGGCTGCGCTGGGGAGCCGGCGGCGCAATTGCCGCGTCGGTCGCTGTCGCAGCGCTGACGCTGACTCGACCCGTGGTCGAAGAGCCCATTGCGGCGAACAACGCTCGCGGCATGACCCAGATAGCCTCGATTCGCACGGCACCTGCCGCGGCGACATCCGCGACGACCCAGTCGTCTGCCAATGTTTTTCAGACTCCCCTGCTTGCGCCCAATGCGCCGGTGGAGACTGCGCCGGCGAGCTTCGGCACCGATCTTGTCGAGCCTGCAGTGGCTGATCCGCGTCTGCAGTCGTACCTGGTCCGTCACTATCAGGCGACAGGCACGGCGGGATCCTCCAGTTTCGTTCCCTACGTGCTGCTCGCCGCACCGCAGCGCGAGACGCCGGTGCAGCCGGTTGGCCAGAATCGCTGAGGAACGGTGACGGGCGTCGGCGGCGTCGGACCGCAATCCCGCAGCAGAGCTGTCGTGCGTGCCGCACGGCAGGAGCGACAGGTTGCTCACCTACGTGAAGGTGCGTCGGGTCTTAAACGGAGTTGGCTCTCGACGCTGCCGTGCGCATTGATGCTACTGGTCGCGCTCCCGGCGGCATCGGTCGGGGCCGCCGAATTCGATGCAGCGCATGCCATCGGTGCCATGACCGAGGCGGTACATTCGCTCGATTACCAAGGTTCGTTTGTCTACGAACACGACGGCCGCATTGATGCGTTGCGCATTTTCCACGCTGCCGGCATTGGCGCGCGTGAGCGCGAACGTCTGGTTCGCATGAGTGGGCCGCGCTGCGAAATCGTCCGTGAGGGCGCATCGATAACCATTCTGCAAAGCGGCGCGCCGACGGTGATTCTGGCAAACCGTGTAGGTGCGCGATTGCTGCCGCTGGTACCCGATGCGCCTGCTTCGGCACTCGCGTCCTCGTATCAAGTGAGCCTGGCCGGCGAGGATCGTGTCGCCGGGTACCCGGCGCGGATCGTCGATATCGCGCCTCGCGATGGCTATCGCCATGGTTATCGCTTGTGGCTCGGTGATGCGTCGCATCTGCTGCTGCGCTCGCAAGTGCGCGATGCGGCCAATCACACCCTCGAACAATTCATGTTTGTGGCGCTCGAAATCGGCGCAAAGCCACGTGAAAGCGATCTGGCATCAAGCGGCGACGCCGGCATCACGACCACGCCGCAGGAGCAACCGCTGGACGGAAATCCGCAATGGCATGTGACGGATGCACCACCAGGCTTCGTGTTCCTGCGTGCACAACGTCCGGCACAAGGACCGTCCAACGCCGAACATCAGTTGTATACGGATGGTCTGGCCAGCGTATCGGTGTATATCGAGCCCGGCGCAGGCGCTGCGACCGTTGTCGATCGCGCAACGATGCGTGGTGCGCTCAGCATTTATACCCACACGGATGGCGGTTGGAAGTTCACAGCGCTGGGAGACGTTCCTCGCGTCACGGTCGAACGCATGGCACGCTCCGTCAAGTTTGCCACGGCGGCTGTCGCGCGCTGAAGCACAGTTGAAAAAGCACGTCATGCGCGTGGAACTTTGGCGCAGCTGTTGCATTCAAAAGCATGAATCGCCGCGCCTTACGCAGCGGTAAAAGGTTTGTCTGAGAACTTACGAGGTGCAAAGCATGACGAACATGAGGAGTGCGACGCTCACACGCTGGATTTGCGCACCGCTGCTGGTGCTTCTGGTGGCCACCACCAGCGCGGCTGCAGCCGACCTGCCCGATTTCACCGGACTGGTCGAGAAATACGGACCAGCCGTGGTCAATGTGCAAGCCACCGGCAATTCGCAGGCGCAAACGCAAGGCGGGGAACCGGGCGATCAGCAGGAGGTGCCGGAAATTTTCCGTCGCTTCTTTGGACCCATGCCGCAAGCGCCCAGCGGCGGCGCGCGCATTTCGATGGGATCGGGTTTCGTCATTTCACCCGATGGCTATGTGTTGACCAACAATCACGTGGTCGATGGCGCCGACCAGGTCACCGTACGTTTGTCCGACCGCCGCGAGCTTGATGCCAAAGTAGTCGGTACTGATGCGCAGTACGACATCGCTCTGCTCAAACTCAATGCGACCAATCTTCCGGTGGTCAGTCTGGGCGATTCAAAAAGTCTCAAATCCGGCCAGTGGGTGGTCGCAATCGGCTCGCCGTTCGGCTTTGACCATTCAGTGACCGCTGGCATCGTCAGCGCAGTCGGACGCAACTTCGGTGGCGCGGACCAGCAGTACGTTCCCTTCATCCAGACCGATGTGCCGATCAACCGCGGCAATTCCGGCGGTCCGTTGTTCAATCTCAACGGCCAGGTCGTCGGCATAAACTCGCAGATTTTCTCCAACACCGGTGGCTTCATGGGCGTCTCCTTCGCGATTCCCATCGACATCGCAATGAGTGCGGTCGAGCAGATCAAGGCCACTGGACGCGTCAGCCGCGGCATGATCGGGGTGCAAATCCAGAATGTGGATCGCGCTAACGCAAAGGCGCTCGGGCTGCCGCGCATTGGTGGCGCGTTGGTCAACAAGATCACGCCGGGGAGCGCTGCCGACAAGGCGGGCGTGCAAGTGGGTGACGTGATTCTCGGCTTTGCCGGTCACGACATCATCAGTTCAGCGGACTTGCCGCCGCTGGTCGGATCGAGCAAGCCCGGCAGCAGGGCGGATCTGACGCTCTGGCGCGACGGCAAAAACCTGACCATCCCCCTCGTGATAGGCGAATTGCCGGTCGACAGGCAAGCCATGGCCGGCGCGCGTAACGCAAGGCCCGCGGCCGCTGCCAATCCGCTCGGCCTTGCGCTCGAAGACCTGACCATAGACCAGCGCAAGCAGCTTGGCATCAGCGACAACGAGGGGGTGGTGGTGACCGGCATCACCGGCGCCGCAGCGCGGCGCGCGGGGCTCGCTCCGGGCGATGTCATTCTCATGATTGGACGCAAGCCGGTGAAATCCGTCGCCGACTTCAATGCGACGACAAAGGGCGCCAAGCCCGGCGATTCCATCATGCTGCTGGTGCGACGCCAGGATCAAACGCAGTTTCTGGCATTGACGGTACCCAAATCAAGCGAGTGATCTTTGCGGGCAATGTGTGGGCATACGGGACCGCCTCGGCGGTCCCGTTTTTCGTCTGACAGGAGCGCCCGATGGAAAGCAGGAGGTTTCGTAGAAGGCAGGCGCCACCTCACCACCGTCCGCTTTTCTGCGATAATTCCGCGCTTGTGCCGACGGCCCGTAAGCGACCTTCTGACCCGATGCTGCATATCCGCAATTTTTCGATCATCGCACACGTTGACCACGGCAAATCCACGCTTGCGGACCGCATCATCCAGATTTGCGGCGGCTTGACCGCACGCGAAATGGAAGCGCAAGTGCTCGATACCAATCCGATCGAGCGCGAGCGCGGCATCACGATCAAGGCGCAGTCGGTTTCGCTGCCATACACGGCAAAAGACGGCATCACCTACCAGCTCAATTTCATCGATACGCCGGGCCACGTGGACTTCAGCTATGAAGTCAGCCGCTCCTTGGCGGCCTGCGAAGGGGCGTTGCTGGTAGTGGATGCGGCGCAGGGCGTCGAGGCGCAATCGGTCGCCAATTGCTACACCGCGGTCGAGATGGGTCTGGAAGTCGTGCCGGTACTCAACAAGATCGACTTGCCGACGGCTGATATCGAACGCGTAAAAGCCGAGATTGAAGCGGTGATCGGCATTCATGCCGACGACGCGGTCGCGATCAGCGCGAAGACCGGCGAAAATATCGAGGCCGTGCTTGAAGCGATTGTCGCGCGCATTCCACCACCCAAACCGCGCGACAGCGATCGCCTTCAAGCTCTGATTATCGATTCGTGGTTTGACAACTACCTAGGCGTGGTCTCGCTTGTGCGCGTGATGCAGGGCGAGATAAAGCCCGGCGACAAGTTGCTGGTGATGTCGACCGGTCGTACCCATGAAGTCGACCAGGTTGGCGTGTTCACGCCCAAGCGATCGCCGCGCGCCAGCCTCCGTTCGGGCGAAGTCGGCTGGGTCAATGCGTCGATCAAGGACGTGCATGGCGCTCCGGTCGGCGATACGCTGACGTTGGCAAACAAGCCCGCGCCGTCGCCCTTGCCGGGTTTTCAGAAGATGCAGCCGCGCGTTTTTGCCGGACTTTTTCCGGTGGTGGCCGACGACTATCCAGCGGTACGCGAAGCACTCGACAAACTCAAGCTCAACGATGCGGCCCTGCACTTCGAACCGGAAACATCCGAAGCGATGGGTTTCGGTTTCCGTTGCGGCTTTCTCGGCCTGTTGCACATGGACATCGTGCAAGAGCGCCTGGAACGTGAGTACAACCTCAACCTGATCAGCACCGCTCCAACGGTGATCTACGAAATTCTGAAGACGGATGGCAGCGTCTTGTCACTCGATAACCCGGCCAAGTTGCCTCCGCCACAGAATATCGAGGAAGTGCGCGAGCCGATCATCGTCGCCAATATCCTCACGCCGCCCGACTACATCGGCAGCGTGATCAAGCTGTGCGAGGAAAAGCGCGGCGTACAGCGTTCGATCAATTACCTGGCGACCCAGGTGCAGATCAGCTACGAGCTGCCACTGGCCGAGGTTGTGCTCGACTTTTTCGACAAGTTGAAATCCGTGTCGCGCGGCTATGCCTCGATGGACTACCATTTCGACCGCTTTCAGGCCGGTCCGTTTGTGCGGGTGGACATTCTCATCAACGGTGATCGCGTCGATGCGCTCAGCCTGATCCTGCATCGCTCCAGCGCCGACCGTCGCGGACGCGAACTGGTCGAGAAAATGAAAGAATTGATTCCGCGCCAGCAGTTCGACGTTGCAATCCAGGCGGCGATCGGTTCGCAGGTCATCGCGCGTTCGAGCGTCAAGGCGTTGCGCAAGAATGTACTGGCCAAATGCTACGGCGGTGACGTATCGCGCAAGCGCAAATTGCTGGAAAAACAGAAGGAAGGCAAGAAACGCATGAAGCAGGTCGGCAACGTCGAGATCCCGCAGGAAGCGTTTCTTGCGGTTTTGCAGATGGACAAGTAAGGACCATATTTCGTCACTCGCCGGATGGCGGCTTTTTTACGTGCCCAAGGGACTTCTTCATGGATTTTGATTTCGCATTGTTGCTTGTCGTTCTGACCGGCGTTGCTGGGGTGCTCTGGCTCATCGATTGGGCGTTCCTGGCGCGCGTACGCAAGCGACGTGCAGCGGCCATCGACGCGATGACAGCGCTGTCGCAGGACGAGCGCGATGCGCGTACGCGCACAGCGATGCACGAGCCGATCGCGATCGAATATGCGCGTTCGTTCTTTCCGGTGTTGCTGCTGATTCTCCTGTTTCGCTCGTTCATTGCCGAGCCGTTCAAGATTCCGTCCGGGTCCATGATGCCGACCTTGCTGGTCGGCGATTTCATTCTGGTGAACAAGTTCGCCTACGGCTTGCGCCTGCCGGTGTTGAATACGAAGGTTCTTGGCGTCGGCGAACCCA
>JBDUED010000077.1:0-10426 GCA_040002595.1 Dokdonella sp.
CCTCGATTATTTCGCAACCGGCAAACTCGATGTCGAAACCACCGTCAGCGTGGTTGGCGGCATAGCCCGCGGCTGCGAACTGGCCGGTTGCGCGTTGATTGGGGGCGAGACAGCCGAGATGCCGGACA
The DNA here is from genome assembly GCA_040002595.1 of Dokdonella sp. Taxonomy (GTDB): domain Bacteria; phylum Pseudomonadota; class Gammaproteobacteria; order Xanthomonadales; family Rhodanobacteraceae; genus Dokdonella_A. The sequence continues at coordinate 129 of JBDUED010000077.1, forward strand.
TGTATCCTCCCGGTGAATACGACCTGGCCGGTTTTTGTGTCGGAGCGGTGGAGAAATCCGCGCTGATCGACGGCTCGAGGACAAAGGCCGGCGACGCGATCATCGGCATCGCATCGAGCGGCGCACATTCGAATGGTTATTCACTGATCCGGAAGATCCTCGCGCGCGCGGGCATCACGCCCGACAACGACGGATTCAATCTCGATCTCGGCGGCGTCACCCTCGCCGATGCGTTGATGGCACCGACCACGATCTACGTCAAACCGGTACTGCACCTGCTCAAGCTGCAGGCGGTGCACGGCATGGCCCACATCACCGGCGGCGGCCTGAAGGAAAACATCATCCGCGTGGTGCCCGACTCGCTTGGCATTTCGCTCGACAGCTCAGCATGGACACTACCGCCGGTGTTCGACTGGCTGCAGCGCGAAGGACGCGTTGCGCGCGAAGAAATGTGGCGTACGTTCAACTGCGGCATCGGCTATGTCGTGATTGTCGGCGCAGAACAACGCGCATCGACGATTTCCGCGCTGACCACACTCGGCCTCACCGCGGCGGCAATCGGGGAAGTCGTGCCCGCGCAGGGTAACGAGCGCGTCAACATCGTCTGACTCAAGCATTGATGTGCCGATGATCGGGATGGCCATGAGCATGGGTGGATCGAGCGAGGAAACCGCGCCAGGCCCTCAGCCCTCACCCCTCAAGATCGCGGTGCTCGCCTCGGGCCGCGGCTCGAACCTGCAGGCCTTGATCGATGCACAACTGCGCGGTGCCCTGCCGATCACCATTGTGTTGGTGGCCAGCGACAAGGGCGAAGCCACCGCGTTGCGGCGCGCTGAACGCGCCGGCATTGCAACGCTCGCGCTCGATCCTGCTGGCTACTTCGATCGGGCCGCATTCGATGCGGATCTGTTCACGCGCATCGGCGAACACGCGCCGGCGTTGATCGTGCTGGCGGGCTTCATGCGCATTCTCGATCCCGGTGTGCTGGCGCCGTGGAGCGGCCGCATCATCAATATCCACCCGTCACTGCTACCCAAATACCGCGGCCTGCGCACGCATCAGCGCGTACTGGATGCAGGCGACACCGAACATGGCGCCAGCGTGCATTTCGTCGGCGCCGAACTCGATGGCGGACCGACCATCGCGCAAGCGCACATACCGGTGTGCTCCGGCGACACGTCTGCGACGCTGGCGCAACGTCTGCTCGAACACGAACACCGGCTACTGCTCGCCTGCGTCGCCTTGGTTGCGGCCGGACGGGTTGCGCTGGCCGGCTCCAGCGTGGCGCACGACGGTGTGCAACTCGAATCGCCCCTGCGTCTCGGGCACGATGGAACCCTGGTCGTCGCATCGGCGTGAAGTGCGGTTCAGGCGTGAGCGGCGAAAATCGCGCGCTTTCCCGTTCGTGGATGTCGCCGATGAAGAACCTGCTCGCCGCTGCCGTCCTTGCCTTTTCTGCCAGCGCAGGAGCGGTTGCCACCGATGCGACGATCAAGCCCTTCCATGCGAAATACGCGACATCGCGCAACGGCAATGATCTTGGCCGCACCACCCTCGATCTCACCGACAACAAGGACGGCACGTGGACGTTGCGCAGCGAAACGCGTGGCACCGCAGGTCTGGCCAAGCTTGCCGGCGTGCATGTGGTGGAGACCTCGCGCTTCCGCTTGAAAGACGGCCAGCCGGAGGGCCTTATCTATGATTTCCGCCAGGATGCGGCGTTCAGATCGAAGACACGGCATGCCGATTTCGATTGGAAAACGGGCATCGTTCACGTAACCGAGGGTGGCGGTGATTTTCACTATGCGATCACGCCGGGCGTCATCGATCGCCAGACCGTTGCTCTCGCGATTGCCAGCGATCTCATGCGCGGCGCGTCGACGTTCGACTACAAGGTTGCGGTCAAGGACCGCGTCGAAACCATGCATTACATGCGCGGCCCGACGCAAACCCTGTCGGTACCGGCCGGCGATTTCCAGACTGTTTTGCTGATGCAGCGCAAAGGCGATCCCGGCGTCGGGCGCAAACGCTCCGTGCGCAACTGGCTGGCACCGTCGCTCAACTGGCTGCCGGTGCAGATCGAACAGAGCGAGACAAACGGCGATACCGTGACGCTCAAGCTAATATCGGTGGACGGGTAACAAGGGCGACCCGACGCTTCGTCGCGCGCTCAGGCCCACGCTGGAATCGTCGTGTCCTACGCCGGCAGGCGGCGGATATGCGCGCCGAGTCCCCCGAGTTTTTCCTCGATGTTCTCGTAGCCGCGATCGATGTGGTAAATGCGATCAACCGTGGTATCGCCGTCGGCGACGAGGCCGGCGAGCACCAGCGACGCGGACGCTCGCAGGTCGGTCGCCATCATCTGTGCACCTGACATTTTCTCGACGCCCCGAATGATGGCGGTATTGCCCTCAAGCTGGATATCGGCGCCCAGCCGCTGCAACTCGTGCGCGTGCATGAACCGGTTCTCGAACACGGTCTCGGTGATCACGCCAACCCCTTCGGCAATGCAGTTGAGCGCGGTGAATTGCGCCTGCATGTCGGTCGGGAACGCCGGGTACGGCGCAGTGGTCACATTGACCGCCTTCGGACGACGACCGCGCATGTCCAGCTCGATCCAGTCTTCCCCGGTATTGATGTGCGCGCCGGCGTCTTCGAGTTTCGCAAGCACCGCTTCAAGGGTTTTCGGGCGCGCTCGCTTGCAGTTCACCCTGCCCCCGGTGATCGCGCCGGCGACGAGGAAGGTGCCGGTTTCGATACGGTCCGGCAACACTTCGTACTGCGTTCCGGACAAGCGCTCCACGCCTTCGATGACCAGCGTCGCGGTACCCGCGCCTTCGATCTTTGCGCCCATCGCGTTGAGGCAGTTGGCAAGATCGAGCACTTCCGGTTCTTGCGCAGCGTTCTCGATGATCGTGGTGCCCGACGCCAGCACTGCGGCCATCATCAGGTTCTCGGTTCCGGTCACGGTGACCAGATCCAGATTGATGCGTGCGCCTTTCAAGCGCTTGGCGCGGGCGTGGATGTAGCCATTCTCGACGCTGACTTCGGCGCCGAGCGCCTGCAAGCCGCGCAAATGCAGGTCGACCGGACGCGAGCCAATCGCGCAACCGCCGGGCAGCGACACGATCGCTTCGCCGAAACGCGCCACCAGCGGACCCAGCACGAGGATCGACGCGCGCATGGTTTTCACCAGATCGTACGGTGCGAAATAATTCTTCGCCGGCCGCGGATCGACATGGATCTTCATGCGCTCATCGATGACCAGCTCGACGCCCATCTGGCCGAGCAGTTCCATCGTGGTGGTTACGTCATGCAAGTGCGGTACGTTGCCGATCGTGACCGGTCCATCCGCGAGCAGGCAAGCGGCCAGGATCGGCAACACCGCGTTTTTTGCACCGGAAATCCAGACATCGCCATTGAGCGGTTGCCCGCCCTTGATCACGATCTTTGCCACTGGGCCTTCTCGCATGTTGCTTCCATCCATGGACTGGAACAATTCCCTGCAGGTTGAAAAATCGGCATGCGACGCACCTCGTGTGCGCCGCTGTTCGGATCACGCTTTTTCGCGTGCGGCTTCTTCGGGCGTCAACGTGCGCAGCGACAACGCATGGATCGCGCCCCCCATCAGATCGCCGAGCGTCGCGTACACCATGCGATGACGCGCCAACGGCAGCTTGCCGGCAAACGCGGCGCTGACCACCCGCGCTTCAAAATGCACGCCGTCGGCTCCGTGCACCTCGACTTTCGCATCCGGCAATCCTTGCTGGATCAGATTGTGCACGCTGGCTGTGTCCACTACTGCTTTTTTCCTTGATCAGGGAGTGGCGCAAGCGTCGGCGGCGTACAGCCCACGCGTGCCGCTGCGACGTTGTGGCGTTATGCCGCGTCCCAGACCACAGCGCGAACGCCAACGAAACGGCTACAATGAGGCGGCGCATGGTACTCAAATTCCTGCAACGGCGCAGAAATCACGACGTTCCGGACCTCTCCGACCCGCCACCGACCCTTGCGATGAATGCCCATATCCTCGCTGCCGTGCGCCCCATGAGCAACCCGCTACTCGATGCGACCGCACTGATCCGCAGCGCACAGGCGGTGATTGCGACCGAGGCGCGGGCGATCGAGGCGCTGCAGGACCGCATCGATGCCAATTTCCTGCGCGCGTGCCAGTTGATGTTCGAATGCCCGGGGCGGGTGATCGTCTCTGGCATGGGCAAGTCCGGCCACATCGCGCGCAAGATCGCAGCGACGCTGGCATCCACCGGCACGCCGGCATTCTTCGTGCACCCTGGCGAAGCCAGTCACGGCGATCTGGGCATGATCACGCAAAAGGATGTCGTGCTTGCACTGTCCAATTCCGGCGAAACCGACGAACTGCTGATGATCCTGCCGCTGATCAAGCGCCAGGGTATTCCGTTGATCGCGATGAGCGGCAACAGCGGCTCGTCGCTGGCGCGCCTGGCCGATGTCCATCTGGACACCAGCGTGCCCGCGGAAGCGTGTCCGCTCGGCCTGGCGCCTACCTCCTCGACCACCGCCGCGCTGGTCATGGGCGATGCCCTGGCGATCGCGCTGCTCGAAGCGCGCGGTTTTACCGACGAGGACTTCGCGCGTTCGCATCCCGCCGGCAGTCTCGGTCGCCAATTGCTGCTCAAGATCAGCGACGTGATGCACACCGACCTGCATATCCCGAGCGTCGGCCCCGATGTGACCCTGACCCAGGCGCTGGTCGAGATGACCCGCAAGGGGCTGGGCATGACCGCGATCGTGGATCCGGCCGATCAGCGCCTGCTTGGCGTGTTCACCGACGGCGACTTGCGCCGCGCGGTGGATGACGACGACATTGACCTGCGCGCAACACCGGTGACTCGCCTGATGACCGCGCAACCGAAAACAATCACCGCCGACAAGCTCGCCGTAGAGGCGGCCCAACTGATGGAAGCGCACAAGATCCATGCGCTGATCGTGGTCGATGCGGAAAACCGCGTGGTAGGCGCGTTGAATATTCACGACTTGCTGCGCGCGCGGGTGGTTTGAGGGCCGGCCTCAATTCATGTCCTCCAGCCACCTCACCGATCTCCCCGCCGACATCCGCGAACGCGCCTCACGCGTGAAGTTGGCCGTGTTCGATGTCGATGGCGTGCTGACTGACGGCAAACTCTGGTACACCGCCGACGGCCATGAGCTCAAGGCCTTCCATGTGCATGACGGCCTGGGCCTGAAGCGTTTGCTCGCAAACGGTATCGAGGTTGCGGTGATCACGGCGCGCATGAGCCATGTCGTTACCGAACGCATGGCGGAACTTGGCGTCGCGCATGTCTATCAGGATCAGAAAAACAAGCGCGCCTGCCTCGATCGATTGTTGCATGCACTCAAACTCGACCTCGACCAGGTCGCCTACACCGGCGATGATCTGCCCGACCTGGCCGCGATGCAGGCAGTTGGATTCTCGGTCGCGGTCGCCAATGCGCATGCGTGGGTGCGCGAACGCGCGCACTGGCGCACCCAACTCGCCGGTGGCCAGGGCGCTGCGCGTGAGGTGTGCGACCTGATCCTCGCTGCCCAGGGCCACGCCGACAGCGAACGGGCTGCGTTCGCGCACTGATTGCGATGGAACGTCGTTACTGGCTGCTGGTGGTCGTGCTCGCGGTGCTTGGCATCGGCACCGAGTTGCTGCTGTGGGTCACGCGCGAGCGTCCCGATGCGCAGATGTTTTCAGGACCGCCGCGTTCGGACTACACCCTCACCGATTTCACCCTCAACGCGCTTGATGCCGCCGGCCATCGCTCGTTCGAAGTCAGCGGACCGAGCCTGGCGCGACGCGGCGACGACGGCTCGATTTTCGTGACCACCCCCGATTACGTGCTGGTTGACGGCAGCGGTCATGCGTGGAATGGCAAATCGGATGCGGCGTGGGTCAACAAGGATGGCAGCCTGATGAAATTGCAGGGTCACGTCGAGATGCATCGTGCAGCGGCTGGCGACGTGAATCCCGTCGACGTGGAAACTCGCGATCTGACCACATGGCCCAAAGACAAGAAGATGCAAACTGCGGCGCCGACCACGATCACCCAACCCGGTTCTATACTTCGCGGGATCGGCATGCGCGGCGATCTCAACACCAAAGTTCTGGAGTTACTCTCGGATGTCCACTCGACCCTGCAACCCCGTCATGCAACGCACGTCGGAAAGTAAGCGGAAACTGATTCCGTTCGTGCTGGCTGCGCTGGTCGCTGCGCCCCTCGCGCACGCGCTCAGCACGGATCGCGACAAGCCGATGGACATCACCGCGGACTACCAGAAAAGCCAGCTCAACAGCAGCAATGGCCAGCCTGCCCTCACCCATCTGCGCGGCAATGTGCGCATGACGCAAGGTTCGCTCAAGGCGCATGCCGACGAAGCGACCATGTATCAGCACGCCGGCAATGCCAAGGATGCCCAGGGCAACGACGTTTCCGGCGGCGTACAGCGCGTCGTGCTGGTCGGCAAGCCGGCGCATCTGGAGGAGCAGCAAGACAACAATGGCGGCCTGGTCAACGCGAACGCCGACAAGATCGACTACAACACTGACAACGGCATTGCCGAACTGACCGGCAATGTGACGGTCGTGCAGCAGGGTCGTGCCGAATTCCACGGCGCCCACATGACCTACAACACCAACACCGGTGAAATGGAAAGTGGCGACAACACGGCGGCCAATCGTGTGCACATGATCATCCAGCCGAAGGCGAAAGCGGCGGCCAAACCGGCCGCTGAGAAATCCGCACAAGCAGACCCACAGCCGGTCGAAGCTGCGAGCAAGAAACCCTGATGCTGAGCGCCAGCGGCCTGCGCAAGAGTTTTCGCGGTCGCGCCGTCGTTCGCGATTTTGCGTTCACCCTCGACCAAGGCGAGATTGTCGGCCTGCTCGGCCCCAACGGCGCCGGCAAGACGACCTGCTTCTACATGATCGTCGGCTTGATTGCGGCGGATGCAGGCAGTATCCGTGTTGACGACCGCGACGTGACCACGGCGCCGATGCACGTGCGCGCACAGCTTGGGGTCGGCTATCTGCCCCAGGAAGCCTCCGTATTCAGGCGGCTGAGCGTCGCCGACAATATCCTCGCGATCCTCGAATTGCGCCCCGATCTCGATCACTCCGGTCGCCAGAGTGAACTCGAATCGCTGCTCGACGACTTGCAGATTGGCCACATTGCCGGTCAGAAAGGGGTCAGCCTCTCCGGCGGGGAACGTTGCCGCGTGGAGATTGCGCGCGCGCTGGCGGCCAAGCCGCGTTTCATGCTGCTGGACGAACCGTTCGCCGGCATCGATCCCATTTCAGTCGTCGACATCCAGCGCATCGTGCGCCAGCTCAAATCGCGCGGCATCGGCATCCTCATCACCGATCACAATGTGCGCGAAACGCTCGGCATCTGCGAGCGCGCCTACATCATGAGCGAAGGCGCCGTGCTCGCCCAGGGCGCTCCGGCGGATATCCTCGCCAACGAGCAGGTGCGCGAGGTGTATCTGGGGCGCGAGTTCCGCATGTAGGCGGCTCACAGGAACTCTCCCCGCCAGCCGGATTTGGCGCTAGGATGGCCCAAACAGGACTTGGCACGCTTCAGGCATGAAACCGGCTCTTCAACTGCGCATCGGCCAATCGCTGGCGCTGACGCCTCAATTGCAACAGGCGATCCGGCTGTTGCAGCTTTCGCGGCTGGAACTGGAGCTGGAACTCAATACGGCACTCGAATCCAATCCTTTGCTCGACATGGAAGAGGGCGATGGTGAGGAGGGTGCCGACTCCGACGAAGCGGAAGTTGCCAGCAATGCCGAACAGCCCGAAGTGGTCGAGGCGACCAGCGAGCCGGACGACCGCCCGCTCGAATTCGACCGCCTCGAATACCGCGGTCCCGCACCGGACGACGACGGCATGGAATCTCAGGACGCGGAGATCGAGGATCTGCGTGACCACCTGCTGTGGCAACTCAACCTGACCCCGATGTCCGCGCGCGACAGCGCGATCGGGGCAGCAATCATCGAGTCGATCGACGACGATGGCTACCTCGGCGAAACCGACGAGAGTCTGCGCGACACGCTCGCTTCGCTGTACACGATCAGCCTGGAGGAAATCGAATCGGTGCGCCGCCGCGTGCAGCAGTTCGATCCGCTCGGCGTCGCCAGCCGCTGCTTGCGCGAATGTCTGGGCGTGCAGCTCAATGCGTTCGCACCGGATACGCCTGCCCTTGCGCTCGCACGCACGCTGGTCGCCGATCATCTTGAAGCGCTGGCGCGCCATGACCGCGTGAAACTATGCCAGCGCCTGCACACGAACGAGACCGATCTGGACGCCGCGTTCGCGCTTATCCGCTCACTGACGCCCAAGCCCGGCAGCGGTTATTCGAACGCAAACGCCGAATACATCGCCCCGGATGCCTACGCGCGCAAGGTCGGTGGTCGCTGGCAGGTTGCGCTCGCACCGGGTTGCCAGCCTCGCCTGGGCATCAATGAACACTACGCCGGACTGATCGCCAAGGCGCGGCGGGAAGACGCGAACTATCTGAAAGGTCAGTTGCAGGAAGCTCGCTGGCTGATCAAGAGCCTCAAGACACGCGCCGAAACCATGCTCAAGGTGGCTGCCTCGATCGTGCGCGCGCAGGAAGCGTTTCTCGAATTCGGCGCCGAGGCGATGCGACCGCTGGTCCTCAAGGATGTCGCCGAAGAGATCGGCATGCACGAATCGACGATCAGCCGTGTGACTACGCGCAAATTCCTGCACACGCCGCGTGGAACTTTCGAGTTCAAGTATTTTTTTTCCAGCGGCGTGACCACGGTCGATGGCGGCAATGCATCGGCAACCGCGATCCAGGCCATGATCAAGAAGCTCATCGGCGAGGAAAAATCCGCGCGACCCATTTCCGACCAGGGCCTCGCCGTGGAGCTGAACCGACGTGGTATCAACGTCGCGCGGCGTACCGTGGCCAAATATCGCGAGGCACTCAATATTCCCTCGTCCAACGATCGCAGCAGATTCGCTTGATGAACACGGCCACCGCTGGATTTCTGAAATTGAAGCTCCACGTCAGGAGGGAACGCAACCACAAAATGCTTGTCTGATTAATTGGCGCTGCGCCACTGCCGTTACAACCGGTGCGCGCGTTGATCCAATCGAAGTCCGGCCACTCAAAATCCGCCACGCCGGTTTTTTTCACGAGGAGTCCCACCATGCAGATCACCGTCAAAGGTCACCAAGTCGATGTCACTCCCGCCTTGCACGACTACGCGGCTGGCAAGTTCGAACGCATCACGCGCCACTTCGATCATCTGCAGGAACTGAGTATCGTGTTGGGCATCGAAAAGGTGCTGCACAAGGCTGAGGCGACGATGCAGGTTTCCGGCAAGAAACTGCATGCCGACGCCACCGCACCGGACATGTATGCCGCCATCGATGCGCTGGTGGACAAGGTCGACACGCAGGTGCGCAAGCACAAGGAAAAAATAACCGACCACCACGCCGATTCTGTGCGCGCAACGCGCTATACCTGACTCATCGCCCTCCGTACCCGCTCATGCGCTTGCTTGATTTTTTGCCCGCCGAGCGGGTGCAAACCGACCTTGTCGTGCGCGACAAGGCCAGCCTGCTCGAACGTCTCGCGGCCCTTCTCGCCGGTGGCGACGGACCGCTGAACGTCGTGCGTGACGCATTGCTCGCGCGCGAGCAACTGGGCAGCACGGGGCTCGGGCACGGCGTCGCGATCCCGCACGGGCGCAGCGCCGCGATCAGTGAAGTACGTGCTGCATTCGTAAGGCTTGCCGAACCGATCGATTTCGGCGCCGAGGATCACGTTGCGGTCGATCTCGTCGCGGCCTTGATCGTGCCGGCGCATTTCACGGACCAGCACCTGAAGCTGCTCGCAGAGCTGGCTGAACTTTTTTCCGATGCCAGCTTCACCAGCGCCCTGCGCGCAGCGCCGGATGCGACGGCCATGCGCGAACTGTTGCAGCCGTACCCGAGTACGGCAGACTGAGTTGGGGAATATTCACCGGCTGGACGCACGTCCGCGGCCATCTGCCATTGACAGACCCCGGCGGCGCTTCGCGCGTCCGGCCGGCTCGCTGGATCTGCGCGGCGAGCCAGTTCGCGCAAACGCTTGTGACGCCGCTATCGCCTGCCCTTACACTGCGTAAACAGACCCAGACTCGGCTCATCATGGCCCTCAGCCCGCAGCTCCCAGTCACCGCCACATGGATCGCCTGACCGCACGCCAGCTTTTTGACGCTGTCGGCGAGCGCCTCGCCTTGCGCTGGATCGCCGG
>JBDUED010000078.1:0-10254 GCA_040002595.1 Dokdonella sp.
CGGGCGCACGCAACGGCGCCCTGGTTGGCTCACCTCCCTGAGTGCAACCCGAAGGTCGATCCTCCCCAGATCGGCTTTCACCCGGCCCCGAGGGTCCCCCCTGGCCCTCGGGGCATTTTTATGCCGATTCGAAAAAACCGGGCTCCGTCGCTCGATTCAGTGCGGCAAGCAAATCCGCTCGGGGCAGCTTGCCCGATTCGTTGCGCGGCAATGCCTTGACCTTGCGCAGCGGCCGCGGCAGGAACGCCGGGTCGATCGCTGCGCGCAGTTCGGCCAGAAGCGCAGCTTCCGTGCGTTGCGGAGCGACGACCAAGGCCGCAATGCGTTGCACACCGCTGCTGTCTGGCGTGTCCATCTGCACCACGACGGCGTCGTGCACGCCCGGTAACGCGAGCACGCGCCGGGTCAGGTCCGCCAGCGACGCCCGCTTGCCGGCAATTTCTACCAGATCGGCATTACGCCCGCGCAGGAGGAACCGCTGTGGATGGACTAGTTCGACGACATCCTGCAGGGCTACCGGCGCGCTGAAATAAGGCGCATCAACGAGGGTGCCGTCGGGCTGCGGAGTAACCGTCACGTCTGCATACAGCCGCCATGTCTCCTCGTGGGCACAGCGGCGCTGCGCGATCACGCAGGTTTCGGTCGAGCCGAACAACTCCAGCAGCGGTGCGCCATAGCGTGCTTCGGCGGCGGCTGCGAGCTCTCGCGTCAGCGGCGCGGTCGCCGAGGTGATCGCGGCGATTCGCGGCAACACAACCGGATCGCGCAGCAGCGCGCGCAAATGCACCGGAGTCGTCACCAGTACGCGTGGTTCGGGCACCTCGGCTAGCGCGGCGGCGATGTCGCCTGGAAAGAGGGGCCGACCGCTGTGGACCGCGAACGGTCCCAGCAGCGGCAACAGCACCGACAGCTCTATCCCGTACATGTGTTGCGGCGGCACCGTCGCGACGATATGGCCGATGGCGCCGGGTGCAAGATCGAGCAGTTCGGCCAGGGCAGTCACGTTCTGCGCATTGCTGCCGCAAAAGGCTCCCCACGTTTTCGGGTTGGGTTTGGGCTGACCGGTGCTGCCTGAGGTGAAGCCGATGGCTGCGACGTGATCGGTCGGGATGGTCGGAGCATTGTCGCCTTTGCCGTTGTTCGCGCCCAGCGCAGGCAAACGCACAAAACGATTGGGTACCGGAGTCAGCGCAACTTCGCTGAGCGCATAGCTGCCCGGATAGGCGGTGATGGCCTCATCCACGGCATGCAGTGCGCGCGAGGAGGGCAACAGGTTGGTCTGACCACGGCACACGACTGCGCAGAACGCCACGATGAACGCGTAGCGGTCCTCGCACAAATTGATCGCGTCGCGTCCGAACGGCAAGACGGCGGCGACGGCCGCGACGTCGTCGAGAAACTCGGCCACGCTGACGGCGCGCCGATCGTGCCACGCGAACGTACGCTGCGGGCGCGCAAGCGCGAGCAACGGCAAGGTTTGCGCAACGCGCGCCTCACTATCCAGGACCGCCGACATGTTTCCTCCCCATCAACTACGCAATGTCACCCCAGTGATAGCGTCGCGGATTGGCGTCGCGCACTCAAGCCCCCCGACAAACCCGTTCAGGATGGCGTCGAGGCGCGTGCCGAATGCGGCGCGAACTTCGTCCGAATTGCGTGCTGGCAGCTCGCCGTGACGGTTGGCGCTGGTCGAGACCAGCGCGCCGCCGAATGCGCGGCACAATTGCGCGGCCGCAGCGTGCGCCGTCACCCGCAACGCGATGCCAGCGTGGGCGCCGGCAATCCACGCTGGAACATGCGCGGCGCGCGGGAAAATCCAGGTATGCGGGCCGGGCCAGCTCGCCTGCGCGCGGGCAATCGCCTCGGCGGGTGTCGCGGCGAAATCGATGAAAGGGACGAGCTGCGCGAAATCGGCTGCAATCAGCAACACGCCTTGTGTCGGGGGTCGCTCCTTGAGCGCGAACAGATGCTCGACCGCCTGCGCGTTGCCCGGATCGCAACCGAGGCCGTAAACCGCCTCGGTCGGATACGCGACCACACCGCCGGCGTGCAACGCGGCGACGGCGGCGGCGAGGTTGGGGTCCATGCCGGCGTGAAGGGTCAGCCGTTGCGAGGAGCGCGTCGCGCGTTCACGACGCCACGCGCGTTTTCTTCGCCGCTGTCTTTTTCACGGCCTTTTTTGCAGGGGTTTTTTTAGCTGCGGCTTTCTTCTTCGACGCTTTCTTCACAGCAGTCTTTTTCGCGGCGGTCTTCTTGGGCGTCGTCGCATCGCTGGACGCCTTCGTTGCCGACTTCGCCACTTTGCTCGGGCCACCCTTGCCTTTGTTCTTGCCGAAGCGACCGCCACCGCGCTTGGGCCGGAACGGGGCGGCCGCAATCAGCTCGGCGCATTCGCTTTGGGTCAGCTCTGACGGCTCCTTGTCCTTGGGAATCTTGGCGTTCTTGTCGCCATCGGTGATGTACGGACCATAGCGTCCGTTAAGTACCTGGATGCCATTGCCGAAGTCCTTGATGATGCGGTTGGCAGCCGCTTCGGCCTTGGCGCGGATCAATTCGATCGCGCGAGCCAGCTCCACCGTGTACGGATCGTCTTCGGGCTGCAGCGAAGCATAGGTCGTGCCGTGCTTGACGAAGGGCCCGAAGCGGCCGACCCCGACCAGAATGTCTTCGCCGTCCTCGCCCTGGCCCAGGGTGCGCGGCAGCTTGAACAGTTCCAGCGCCTCGGGAAGGCTGATCGTGTGCATGCTTTGGCCAGTGCGAAGACTGGCGAACTTGGGCTTGTCCTCATCCTCCTTGGTGCCGATTTGCGCGTACGGTCCGTAGCGGCCAAGGCGCACCTGTACAGGCTTGCCGGTTTTTGGATCGACCCCCAGTTCACGCGCGCCGCTCGCCTCCGAGCGGTCGACGGTTTCGTTCTTGTCATCGATCTGCGCCTTGAACGGCTTCCAGAATTTTTCCAGCAACGGCACCCAGTCTTCCTCGCCGCGGCTGACCGCATCGAGTTCGTCTTCGAGTTTGGCGGTGAAGTCGTAGTCGACGTATTGCGCGAAATGGCCGGTCAGGAACTTGGCGACCGCACGGCCGACATCGGTCGGCTTGAAGCGTCGCGCATCCAGCGTCACGTATTCGCGGTTGAGCAAGGTCTGGATGATGCTGGCATAGGTCGAAGGACGACCAATGCCGTATTCCTCCAGCGTCTTGACCAGGGACGCCTCCGAAAAGCGCGGCGGCGGCTCGGTGAAATGCTGGTCGGCGACAATCTCGCGCAACGGCACCGCTTCACCGACTTTCATCGCGGGCAGTTTGCGCCCTTCGTCCTCGTCCTCGGCGTTCTTCTGATCGCGGCCCTCTTCGTATACGGCGAGAAAGCCCGGATCGACCACGGTGGTCCCGCTGGCGCGGAATGCGTTGCGTGCGGCGAGCGCGGACGTACCGGGATCGCCATTCCACTCGCCCGCGCCGACCAGATCGACCGACACCGTGTTCAAGGTCGCGAACTGCATCTGGCTGGCGACTGCGCGCTTCCAGATCAGTTCGTACAGTTTGCGGTGTTCGTCGCCGAGATAGGCGGCGATGTCCTTGGGTCGGTGATAGGCGGTAGTCGGGCGGATTGCCTCATGCGCTTCCTGCGCATTCTTCGACTTGTTCTTGTAGACATTGGGTTGCTCGGGAAGCGCATGCGCGCCGAAATCACGTCCGATCAACTCGCGCAGTTCAGTAATCGCATCGGCGGACAGCGATACCGCATCGGTACGCATGTAGGTGATGAGGCCGACCACGCCTTCCTCACCGATCGCCACGCCTTCGTACAACTGCTGCGCGATTTTCATCGTACGGCTGGTGGTGAAGCCGAGCTTGCGCGCGGCCTCCTGCTGCAGCGTCGAGGTGGTGAACGGCGGCGACGGACGCCGCTTGCGCTCTTTCGATTGCACTTCACTGACGACGAGACGGCCCGCGGCTGCCTTCTTCAACGCATCGCGTGCCGCATGCGCGGTTTCGCCATCGACGATGTCGAATTGTTCGAATTTCTTGCCGTCGAGTTTGAGCAGGCGCGCCTTGAATGCTTGATCCGGATGCGCACAATCGGCTTCGATCCTCCAGTATTCACGCGCCTTGAACGCTTCGATCTCTTCCTCGCGCTCGGCGATCATGCGCAACGCGGGCGATTGCACGCGTCCCGCGGAAAGCCCGCGCTGCACCTTGCGCCACAGCACCGGCGACAGGTTGAAGCCGACCAGATAATCGAGCGCGCGTCGCGCCTGCTGCGCATTGACCAGGTCCATCGACAGCGCGCGTGGATGCGCAACCGCTTCCTTGATCGCCTTGGGCGTGATCTCGGAGAACACCACGCGATGCAGGGCGCGGCCTTCGAGCAAGCCGCGTTGCTTGAGGATTTCGGCGATATGCCAGGAAATCGCTTCGCCTTCGCGATCCAGGTCGGTTGCCAGATACAGTGTGTCGGCGAGCTTGGCGGCCTTGGCGATCGCATCGACGTGCTTTTCGTTGCGCTCGATCACTTCGTAGTTCATCGCAAAATCGCGATCGGTCGCCACCGCGCCTTCCTTGGGCACCAGATCGCGCACGTGGCCATAGGACGCCAGTACGTGGAAGTCCTTGCCGAGATATTTGTTGATCGTCTTCGCCTTGGCGGGCGATTCGACGATCAGGAGATTCTTTGCCATTGCTTTCCTTGGCGGTTCGAGCGGCTCGGTCCACGCAGATCATCCGCGCGGCACTGGGCGATAACGCGATGGGGCCGCGCTTGTTATTACTAGTGGAAACACGCCAGCGGGCGGACTGTCAAGCGAGCGGCGTATGTCAAGGGGCTGCGGCTGAACATTGAGCTGAAACACGAATACTCGCGCAATCGGTTGTATTTTAAAGGAAATCAGACGCCTGAAGCTGGCCCGACGCGACGCGCGTACGCGCCGCCACCGGCGGCCACGACCTCGCCTTCCAGTTCAAGCATCAACAACATCGAGGACAGTTGCGCCACGGTCAGATCGCTGCGCTGCGCAAGCTGGTCGATCCCCAGCGCGTCGTGACCGAGGGCGGCAAACAGCCGCGCATAGTCGGCATCGGCGCTGCGGGTGGCAAGCGGCGCACGCATGCGCGATACCGGCTCGCGCGACGGTTGGGCTTGTTCGGGAATGTCGCCTGCTGCGCTCGACCGCAGGCGTTCGCGCAGGTCGGCGCCAAGGCGCAGGGCCAGCGGTGCGAGCTCGGCGATGATCTCCTCAGCCGTCTCAACTAGTTTGGCGCCGCTGCGGATCAACTGATGGCAACCGCGTGCGAGGGGATTGTGGATCGAGCCCGGAATCGCAAACACCTCGCGCCCGGCCTCCGCGGCATTGCGTGCGGTGATCAACGCGCCCGATCGCAGGCCGGCCTCGACCACGAGCGTACCGAGGCTTAGGCCGGCAATAATCCGGTTGCGGCGCGGAAAATGTTGTGGACGCCCCGGTGTGCCGGGCGGCAACTCGCTGACGCGTGCGCCGTCAAGCTCAATCCGGGCAGACAACGCTTGATGGCGCGGCGGATACACCTGATCGGGTCCCGTGCCGAGCACCGCTATCGTCGTGCCGCCGGCATCCAGCGCAGCCGCATGCGCCGCGCCGTCGACGCCCTCGGCCAAACCGCTGGTGATCGTAAATCCACTCCGCGCCAGCGCGCGCGCGAACGCTGCCGCATTGGCGGTGCCGGTCTGACTGGCATTGCGACTGCCGACGATTGCGATCTGCGGTCGCCACAGACAGCTCGGGTCGCCGGCCAGGAACAGCGCGGCAGGTCCACACGGGCTTTCATTGAGCAGGGGTGGGAAATCGGCATCGTCAAAGGCCAGCAAGGCATGCCCGGTAGCGCCGAGCCACGTCAGGTCAGCTTCGACCACCGCCATGTCGGGCGTTCGCAACCATGCCCGGCACGCGTCATCAATGCGCGCGTGCGCCCCGCGCCGTGCAGCGACCAACGCTGCGTTGGCGTCACCCTCGCGCGTGACCAGTTCGCGCAGCGTCTTCGCGCCAAGTCCGGGCGCACGCAGCAGGGTCAGCCACGCTTGCAGCGCTGCGCGATTCGATTTGATGTCCATGCGCACAGTCTAGGTCGCGCCACAAATGAACACGGCGCGATGTTGCCATCGCGCCGTGTAGGAAAAAGCTGATTGGTTGAGCGCCGGGATTCGGTATTAGCAAAGCTCAGCCGGAACAACGAGCAAACACGCTCTCCAATCCCCGCTCAAGGCGTCGTGTTTGGATCGTGCAGGAAATCGCCAATGTGAATTGGCTTGACCGCATCCATTACCAGTCCGTAACTGACTCGATCGAAGGTGCGGAAGATCATCACGTGGCCGGTGAATTCCGGCGGCAACGTGACGCTGGCGTCGTGCGGGTGGAAAAACTTGCGCGCGCTGCCGTCGGTGTAATCCGTGCGATCGACCACGTCGTCGCCGGGATGGTAGATGCTGAAGGTCTGGCCATTCTCGATGCCATCGTAGTGTCCGCGCGACAGGGCGACGACTTGGCGCGGGCCGACCGCGTTGAGTGCGTCACTGAACGCGATGATGCGCATGTTGTCGGGTGTATGCCTGGGCGAATGCGGCACATATTCATCGTCGTAGGGCTTGTCTTCGATTGGCAGCACGTAATCGCCGGCGCGCACCTCGAAATCCGAATAGGTCACCAGCGCCGACGTCACATCGCCGCTGCGGGTGACCTCGACGGTGCCGAAATCGAGCATCTCGTAACCGAGGAAACGCACCCGTCCGGCAATGGTGAATTCGTTCGGGCCATGCCGCCACAACATGCCCGGGCGTCCGTCGCGCACGTCAGTAGACTGGCGGAAGACCTCGCGCGGCGCGTCCTTGTCCACTGGCGGCATGTCGTAATAGCGGCCGGTGGGGCGAACCAGGGCGAAGCGCCGACCCGGCTGCGCATCCAGGCCACGGATATAGACGAGCTGGCCGGTGGTGCCGCGCAACTGGTTTTCCTCGAGGCCGACTACGTGCGGCGCGTTGCGGTACGCGTCCTCACCGACGATGCGCGTGTCTTTCAACCACTGTTTGAGCACGGACAGCGGAATCGGCGGAATGGAATTTTCCAGCGACGTCACGCGCGTATGCACTTCGATCGAACTGTTGCCGTGGCGCAGATAATGACCGGCGATGACCAGCTCGTCGCCCGGATAGATAAGGTGCGGGTTCTTGACCTGCGGATTGTCCTGCCAGATTTCCGGCCACAACCACGGCTGCTTGAGGAAGCGCGCGGAAATGTCCCACAGCGTGTCGCCCTTCTGGACGATGTAGCGGTCTGGATGGTGATCGACCCACTGGACCGTCGCGGCGTATACCGTGAGCGTGAAAAGCAGCCCGGCCAAAACCGAAAGCAGTTTTTTAAGCATGACGGCCAATTCCCCGATCCCCAAGAGTTTTTTGAGTGTAATGCAAAAGTTAACGCGGGGAAAACGAACTGCGTCGCAGCATGCGAGGACTCAGGGTGCGGCAGGGGTATCCGCCGCTGCCCTTTGAGTCGGCCAGGATTTTCGTTCAGCGCGATTTGTGACAAAGCCCTGGGCAATCACGCGATTTGTGACGCTGTGCGCACTTTTTTGACCCGGAACCCTATCTCCGCGCGCCGAGTTGCGTGTTCCGGGCGCCGTCCCCGCATTCAGAAGAATGACTTCATTTCACCGGGATTTCCCGCCTGCATCGGCCCCGCTGGCGCACTCTTTGCTAGCGCCGACTGGCGCGCTCTTTGCTAGCGGCTGAAGCGGGATGAGCTAATGGCTTTTCCAGAAACGGCCGATTGCGCATGCGCCGGCTCAACGTAACACCCCACATCAGGTGACCACCATGCTATTTCTTCGTGCATTCGCAAACCGCGTCAAGCGGAAATGGACTCTTCTCGCGCTGGCGGCGACGGCCGCAGGCATTTTCGTGCTGCCGGCAGCGAACGCGGAAACCTATCTGGCTACCCCTGCGCGGACGACCAGTCCGTACGGTTTCACCACCAGTTCAGGTTCAGATCGCTACGTCAGTGCCGTTTCCGGTAGCGATGCCGGCGATTGCAGCAACGCGGCGACGCCGTGCCTGACGATCGCCTATGCGATTTCGAATTCGCAGGCGGGCAACACGATCCATGTCGCGGCCGGCACGTATGCGGCAGCCACCGCGCCGGTCATCACACTCGATGGCCTGCAATTGATCGGCGATCCGGTCAACAAACCAGTACTGACGCGCCTGGGTGGATCGACCAACCAGCAGCTGCTGGTAATCAATGGCGCAAAGAACGTCCGAATTGCGAACTTCGACTTCCACATCGACCAGACCTTCGTCGCCGAGGGCATCCTCGCCAGCGGCTTCGTCGATGGCCTCACCATCGTCAACAACCACTTCGGCGCCAGCCAATCCAGCGCTGCCGTTTCCAGTTTCGGTTTCCGCAACGCGATCTCGATAAACGACATCCGCAATTCGGCAGGTCTGCCGCGTGTAGACGGTTCCGCCGTACTGATCGATGGCAATGTCATCGATGGCGTCAATGCCACGCAGATGCGCTCGGGCATCGACATGGACGCAAGCCTCGGCACGATCAGCAACAACACGGTTACGGCCGGCACCCACGACATCATCGCGCGCTTCAGCACCGTGGTGACCGCTTCGTCGGCAACCAGCCTGACGATCGACCACAACACGCTGAACGGCCGCGGCCTGGAGATGGATGGGCCAAACGCGGGCGTCACAGCCGTCACGATCAGCAACAACACCATCAATGCAATCGCCGGCATCAACGGCAGCACCAACTATCCCGCCGACTGGTCGCTGGTGCGCCTGATCGACAACCAACAGAACGTTCCCACCACGCTCAGCGGCAACATGTTTCAGGGTCATAACGGCGCGTATCGCGGCGTATTGATCGAGAATTATCCGGGCGTACAACTGACGGGCAACACCTTCACGCCGGCCAGCGGCGCGACGGATTTCGTCTCGCTGGTGGTCAGCAACAAGGAGATCAACTCCGTCAGCCCGGCGATAGCGCCCTATCAGATGACGGTGACCGCACTCGGCAACACCTTCAACGGCAGCGGTGTGGCAAATGCGGGTCGCGCGGTCGAGTTCCTCAACGACAACGACGCCAATGGTAGCGCGACCTTCGGTTCGCTCACTTTCGGCGGCAGCGGCACAAATGATCCCAATAGTTTCGACGGAAACCTTCGCTGGTACTTCCACCTCGACGACTACAACTGCAACACGTTTTTGACGCCGTGCACGTTCCTCAACTACAACGGCGCGACCACCGTTACGGCGGGAAATGACACTCAGGTGCGCCCGTTCCCAGCCAATGTCAGCGCAGCCAACAATGCCTTTGCAGGTGTTGCGCCGAACGCGATGACACAGGCACAGCAGAGCGCGTTGTTTGCTCGCACCTACGACAAGACCGCCAATCCCCTACTTGGCGCCGTCGACTATGGTTTGACCGCGACCGAATCGATGGTTTTTATCAGCGCGAGCTTCGCGGGCGCGAACTATGGCGATCAGGAAGCGTTCGTCAGCGGCGCGTCTGCCTGCGGTAGCCAAACCGTGTATTTCGGCGTCAATGCGTTCGCGACGATTCCGGACGGATTGATGCATGTGCAAAGTGGGGGTACCGCTTGTGTGGCCAAAGGCAGCTACGGCGCGGCTGTCACCGTCAGCAAGAATGTGCAACTGATTGGTGACGGTAATGGCGCGAGCGAAACCGTCATCACCGCGCCGGTGACAGTGAGTGCCAGCGGTGCATCAGCTGCGGCGCCGCTGCTGCTTCAGAGCTTCCGAGTCAGCAACGCGGGCGGCACCGGCGTTGCCGTAAGCGCGGCTTCGTACCTCTCATTTGACAGCATCGCTTTTGTCGGTAATGGAAGTAGTGGACTCGATTTCGGAAACATCTCCAACGGCGTGTCTATCAGCAGTAGCCTGTTTGACGGCAATGTCGGCGCGGGTTTGCGCACCTCTACGACCGCGCAGATCAGCAGCGTCGCAATCAGCGGCTCGACCTTCAGCAACAACGCTGCCGGCATCATCCTGTTTGGCGCGAGCGGCAGCGGCAACGGGCAGATAATCAATTGGACGATCAGCGGCAGCCAATTCCTCAGCAACGACAACGCCGATACATCGTCTTTTGGCGGCGGCATCTGGCTCAAGACCGGCGGCGCGGGCAGCGTGATCGATGGTTTTACAGTTACCGGCTCGTCTGTCTTACCAGGACCAGCAGCGATCACGATACC